>JAIOQA010000282.1 GCA_021413675.1 Deltaproteobacteria bacterium
CCGCGCCCAACCAGCAGGGCACCTACCAGTATTCGCGCGCCGGCTGGTGTCCCGGCGCGATGGTCACGCCGTGGACCGCGGATCTCGCCGCGACCGCCGGCGCGCTGCCGATCAGCTACGACGTCGCGACCTACGAGAACACCTGTCGGCCCGACGCGCCGACCTGCACCGGTTGCACTCTCGGCACCGGCTGCGACTACGACGGCGGCAACCACACCGAGCCGGGCTGGGAGCAGTCGGCGGTGCTGATCCTCTACAAGTAGCGCGGCGACCGTCCGCTGGCGCACTTCGGTTCGCGCCGATGATGCGGGTTCTCGATGCCCCTACCTGGTGCGCGCCGATCGGGTTGCGTAGGCTCGCACGCATGATCCGTCGTCCTCTCTTCGCGCTCGGTCTCCTCGGGCTCGGCGTCGCGGCCGGTGCGTGTGGCGACGTCGCCGAGGCGCGCAGCGTGGTCTGCGGCGCGCAGCCGATCGCCGTGCTCCAGAACGGCGGCTTCGACGACTCGACGCCGCCGTGGGTGCAGACGCCGGTGACGCCGGCGCTCCTGTGCGGCGCGCCGACGATCACGCCCGATCAGGGCGCGCTCGCCGCGTGCCTCGGCGCCACCGACAACGCGATGCAGGAGCTGTCGCAGACCGTCGCGCTGCCCGCCGGCGCGACCAGCGCGACCCTGCGCGGTCGGATCTGCATCGCCACCGCCGAGGTCGATGCGGTCGATCGCGACGAGCTGACGATCGAGCTGGTGGACGGCGCCAACGTCGTGGCGACGCTCGGCCACTGGACCAACCAGCAGGGCGCTTCGGCGTGCACGTTCATGAACGTCGATCTGTCGAGCGCGCTCACCGACGATCCGCCGACGGTCACGTTCCGCCTCCGCGCGGCGCTGAACGCCACGATGCCGACCAGCTTCTACGTCGACTCGCTGGCGCTGACGATCGGCTGCGACTGAGCCGTCACAGCAGCTGAGCGCGTCGAGCCCGGATCACGGTGCGGCGCGGTAGCACTCGATCGCCTCGCCGGTCTGCTCGTGCAGCGCGGTCTCGACCGTGGCGTCGCGCTGCCAGCCGCGCTTCTGCAGCTCGGCCCGACACGCGTCGGTCACGCCAGGGCCGAGCACCTTCGGCTCGAGGCACGCGCCGTTCTGCGCGAACGCGGCGACGATCGCCGGCGGACAGCTCGCGCGCACGCGCACCGTGGCGTAGATCGCGGCGTCCGCGGCGTCGAGTTCGGGCGTCAGCGCGGTCACGTCGTAGCGATAGTGCTCGTACGACAGCACGCGGTCGGCCTGCGGGCTCGCGACCAGCGTCGCGACGAACCGCGGCGTGGTGCAGGTCGCGTAGAACCGCGTGTCGTCAGTCGATGGCGCGAGCTCGAAGCCGTCCTTGCACACCGCGCGCATCGCGGTGCGCTGCGCCTCCCCCAGGCGCGTCGCCGAGTGCTCGACGTCGTCGCCCTCGGCGAGCGGGAACAGCACGACGATGACCTCCTCGGTGTGGCCGCCGGTCAGGTCGTAACCGCCCTCGACGGCGCGCTCGTCCCAGTGACCGGGCAGGGTCAGCGTCAGGTCGGGGTGATCGACGACGGTCCGGGCCGCGGCCGCCTGCCGCGGTGGTTTCGCACGCGGTGCCGCCGGTGGTGGCGTGGTCGCGCCGGGGCATGCAGCGAGGAGCAGCGAGACCGTGCAGGCGAGGCGCATCGCGGGAATCTACCCCGATGGCGGGCGGCGATCAGCGCGGGGCCGGCGCGGGCGGGAGCAGCGCGTCGTCCGGGCGCGTGAGCTCGAGCGCGCTGTCGCGCCCCGGGCCGGTGTAGATCGTCAGCTTGCCGACCCGCGCAGCGGTCAGCGGCTCGCTCGCGGCGTCGCCGCCGGTGTGGTTGTTGGCCTGCACGCCCCAGAACGGGCCGGCATCGAGCACGAGCCGGAGGCGGCTGCCCTTCGCGATCGATCGCGCGAAGAAGGTCATCGGCGGCAGCTCGATGCGCTCGAGCTTGTTCTTCACCAGCGGCACGCCAGCCACCCCACCGCCGCGGTACCGCAGGCGCAGCCCCGTGTCCGCGAGCTGGATCGCGCTGCCGTCGGGCAAGACCTCGTCCAGCTCTGCCCACAGGTCGGCGTCGGGCTGATCCGAGGAGACCTGCACGTGCACGCGCGGCCGCCCGCTGATCACGGTCGCGGCGTCGAAGGGCGCGGTCTGCAGCACGACCCGGCTCGCGCGGACCTTGTAGCTGTCGCGCTGATCGCGCAGGAACTCGGGGAACTCGGCCTCCAGCTCCTCGCTGGACGGGACCGCCAGGGGATCCGACGTGAGCACCACCGCGCCCGCGTTCTTGACCTTGGCGCCGAGGCGCCCGGTGCGGCCGATGTCACCCGCGACCGCGCCGGCCACGTCGAGCTCGAAGCGCAGCGGGGTATTCTCGACGTGCGCGAGGTCGGGCGCGTGGATCCAGGTGTTGGTGCCCATCACGAACACGTTCACGCGATCCGGGAGCTGCTCCGGGCGCGGTCCGCCCTTGAGCACGTGGTCGTACCAGGCCTTGTGGAGCGCCTCCATGTCGAGCACCGCGCCCGGGCCGAAGGTCACGCCGCCGAGATCGGGCGTCGGGCGCCGCGTGCCGCTGTGGCTCCACGGCCCGATGAGCAACCAGTGGCGCGCGATCACCTCCGCCGCGCCGCTGGCCATGTGGCGCGCGTAGTAGGTCAGCGCGCCGAGCTGATCGGCGTCGTAGGCGCCGGTGATCGTGAGGACCGGGATGCGGAGCTTCGCGTAGTCGGCGGCGGTCGGCGTCATCGCCTGCCAGAAGGCGTCCTCGCGCGGGTGCTGGATCCACGTGCGGAACACCGTGCCGGTCGCGCCGGCGATGCCCTCCAGATCCTGGAACGATCCCTTCTGCGCGAACAGCTGCATCGCGGCGTTGCGCCACAGCGCTTCGGAATCGAACATGCCCTGGTTCAGCGCCCGGCCATTCACGAACTGCAGCCACTGCAGCGCGTAGTTGAAGAACATGCCGTGGGCCTGCGGGTAGTCGACGCCGGGGTACACCGCGGCGGTCGGCGCGATCGCCTTCAGGTGCGGCGGCATCTCCTTGGCGGTCGTCCACTGGGTGAAGCCGAGCCACGAGCCGCCCCACATCGCGACCTGGCCATCGCACCACGGCTGCTTCGCGGCCCACTCGACGAGGTCGTAGCCGTCGTGGGCCTCGACCTGACCGGGGACGAACCTGCCATCGGAGTTGCCGCGACCGCGGCTGTCCACCGCGACGAACACGTAGCCGTTCTGCGCGAAGTACACGCCCTGGCGCGCCGCGTGCGCCGCGATGTACGGCGTCATCGTGACGATCGCCGGCACGCGCTTGGTCTCCTTGGGATCGCGATAGACCGTGGCGCTGAGCGCCACGCCGTCGCGCATCGCGACCTTCTGATCCCACGCGATCCGGACCGGGATCCTCGCCCTGGCCGCCGCATCAGAGGTGGGCGCGTCCCCGCGCGCGGCGGGGGCGATGCCGAGGGCCAGCCCGAGCGCCGCGAGGGCGGCGAGCGGGCGAGGCCGTGGACGGGGGCGAGACGACGCGGGCGCGATCACGGGGGGCATCGGACCGGTCTTCGACACCCGCGCGCCGCGGTTGCGTGAACCGGGGGGAATCCGCTCGTCGCGCTCCGATCAGGTCAGCGCGAACACGGCGGCGGCGAGCAGCACGCCGATCGCCGTGGCCAGCAGCAGCGCGCGGCTCACGCGGGTCACGCGCCGGCGGCGCCGGGCGCGCGTGCGTCCCGCGGTGGCGTCGCTCAAGGCGAGGACCTCGGCGCGCGCGGGGACCGTGAAGCCGGAGCGCGACGCGACCGCCGTCATCTCCTCGATCGGGATCGCGTCGGTGGGCGTCTCGACGGCGATCGGCGGCGGGCTCGCCACGACGCTCGGTCGCGGCGGCGCCACGCCCGGCAGCGTGGTCGCGCGCGCGATGGCGGCGGCCGGCGCGAACACCGCGCGCGCGTCGGAGTCGAGCCACTGCTCGACGACCGCGACCAGGCCGACCGGCGAGGTCCCGCGCGGAAACCGCACGCGCATCGCGTCGGGCGCGCCCTGCCGCACGCGCGGCCAGCCCTGGATGTCGAGGTCGAGCGCCGGTGCGCTGACGCGGAAGCGCGCGTCGGTCCAGTCGAACACCTGGACGATCGCGTCGTCGTCGTAGAAGCCGTTGAGCTCGACGTGCTTGAGCTCGCCGGCGTGATACGTGAGCTGCGCGCGATCGTCGCGCGAGACCATCGTGATCGTGCAGCTGAGCGCGTGCACCTCGCAGTGGCGCATGAGCGCCTTGAGCGGGACGCGCTCGACCTCGCCCTCGCTCACGCTGGTGCCGCCGAGCTCGCCGGTGAGATCGGGCAGGCGCTGGGTGAGCTCGTACCAGCCGTCGACGAGCTGACGCAGATCGCGGACCGCGCGCGCGCCGGTGGCGTCGCCGAACTGCGCCGCGACGATCGTGCCGGCGCGCAGCTCGATCCGCCCGGTGACGCCGCCGCACTCGACGTCGATCGCGCCGGTCACCTGGTGGCGCAGGCACGCGGCCAGCAGCCCGTCGAGGGGCACGTCGGCGAACGAACCGCCGAGGTGGTTGCGCGAGACGTAGACAGGAGCCGTCGACAACCGGGCCATTGCGCGGAGCAGGAGCGAATCCCGTGCCACGCGCGCCGCGACCAGCGAACGCTGCCTTCGCGCGAGAATCGTGTGCGCCCTCGCCGCGGTTTCTGGCTACCGCGGGCGCCACCTCTCCGGATCTCGGAGTTGAGCCCCGCTACATGTTCTGGATCGCGCAACCTTGGTTTTCGCAGGAGTGCGCGCCGGGTTGCGGTCGTCCGGTTCGCGAAAAAAACGTCGGGTCCGGTGCCCCTCCCACGCCTTGACGAGAACTTTCTTGCGACCGTCTCGGCAGGGCGCCGATGTGGTTCAACCTCGCCGACTCATTGCGTTAACATGTCGATTTTCTGAGTGTTTACAGACTCTTTGACACATACGCGCAAGATTTACAAATTGACAACCCGGGTTGTCTCGTCCGAGATGAAGACATGGCGAGAGCGATCCGCAGAGTCGTCGTGCTCGGGGCCAATGGCGCGATGGGGGCGGGCAGTGGTGCCGTCTTCGCCGCGGCCGGCATCCCCACCACGTTCCTGGCCCGCACCCGCGACAAGGCCGCTGCCGGTCGCACGCGCGCCGAGCAGCTGGTCAAGTCGACCGCGATCGGCGCGCTGATCTCGGTCGGCTCGTACGAGGAGGATCTCGCGCGCGAGGTCGCCGCGGCCGATCTGGTGTTCGAGGCGGTGTCCGAGGACATCGCGATCAAGCGCGACTTCTTCGCGTGGGTCGACTCCGTCCGGAAGCCGGACAGCATCATCGCGACCGTGTCGTCGGGCCTGTCGATCGCCGCGATGTGCGCCGATTGCAGCGAGAGCTTCCGCCGCCACTTCCTCGGCTGGCACTTCTTCAACCCGCCCACGGTGATCGTCGGCTGCGAGCTCATCCCGCACGCCGGCACCGATCCGGCGGTGCTCGCGTTCTCGCGCGAGCTGATGGCCGGCCCGCTCGGCCGCGAGGTGGTCGAGACCGCCGACACGCCGGCGTTCGCTGGCAACCGCGTCGGCTTCAAGGTGCTCAACGAGGTCGCGCAGCTCGCCGAGATCCACGGCGTGGCGTACATGGACGCGCTCATCGGCCCGCACACCGGCCGCGCGATGCCGCCGCTCGCGACCGTCGACTTCGTCGGCTGGGACGTCCACCAGGCGATCGTCGACAACCTCCACGCCCACACCGCCGACGAGGCCCACGCCGCGTTCCACCTGCCGGCGTACATGCAGCGGCTGATCGCCGCGGGGCACCTCGGCAACAAGACGCCGGACCGCGGCGGCTTCTTCCGCACCGAGGGCAAGGGCAAGACCGCCACCCGGCTCGTGCTCGATCCCGCGCGCGGCGAGTACATCCCGCTGGCGCCGGTCGCGCTGCCGCCGTTCGTCGATGCGATGAAGACCATGCTGCGCGTCGGTCGCTACCGCGAGGCGATGGACGTCATGTGCGCCGCCGAGGGCACCGCCGCCGATCTCATGCGCCAGGTCGTGCTCGGCTACGTCAGCTACGGCCTCAACCGCGTCGGCGAGGTCGTGGCCAAGGCCCGCGACGTCGATCGCATCATGGGCTTCGGCTTCAACTGGGCGCCGCCCAGCGTCCTGGTCGACGCGATCGGTCCGCGCCGCGTCGTCGGGCTGCTCGAGCGCGCGCGCCTGCCGGTGCCGCGCGTGATCATCGACGTCGCCGAGCGCAGCCTGCCGCTGTTCGTCGAGCCCGACGTCGATCGCGGCCGGTTCTTCTTCGCCTGATTCCGTCCCGTCTGCGCAGGAGCGATCCAATGACCCAGCCCATCTACATTCTCGGCGGTCACCAGACCGACTTCGCCCGCAACTGGACCAAGGAGGGCAAGCACATCTCCGCGATGATGCGCGAGGCGGTGCAAGGCGCCCTCGAGGCCACCGGCGTCGAGCCCCGCGAAATCGAGGTCGGCCACGTCGGCAACTTCGCCGCCGAGCTCTACGCGATGCAGGGCCACCTCGGCGCCTTCCTCGTCGACATCGATCCGGCGTTCCAGGGCCTGCCCACCGGCCGTCACGAGGCCGCGTGCGCCTCGGGATCGATCGCGCTCCTCGCCGCATCGGCGGAGCTCGAGGCCGGGCGCTACGGCTGCGCGCTGGTCGTCGGCGTCGAGCAGATGAAGACCGTCAGCCCCGCGACCGGCGGCGACTTTCTCGGCACCGCGGCCTGGTACGAGGTCGAGGCCAAGGGCGTCGAGTTCCCGTTCCCCAAGCTGTTCGGCCGGCTCGGCGACGAGTACGAGCGGCGCTACGGCCTCAAGGACGAGCACCTCGCGCACATCTCGGCGGTCAACTACGCCAACGCCAAGCGCAACCCGCGCGCGCAGACCCGCACCTGGTACATGAGCGAGGCGCACGCCTGCGGCGAGGACGCGTACAACAGCAAGATCGGTGGTCGCATCAAGATCAGCGACTGCTCGCAGGTCACCGACGGCGCCGTCGCGGTGATCCTCGCGACCGCGCCGTTCGCCGCTGCCTGGGCCGCGCGCCGCGGCATCGCGCTCGCCGACGTCCCGCGCCTGACCGGCTGGGGCCACCGCACCGCGGCGCTGCGCTTCGACGACAAGGTCGCCGCCAGCGCCGGCTCGCCCTACGTGCTGCCCCACACCCGCACGGCGATCACCGACGCGTACCGCCGCGCGGGCATCGCCGACTGCTGGGCGCTCGATGGCATCGAGACCCACGACTGCTTCACGACCTCCGAGTACATGGCGATCGATCACTTCGGCCTGACCGCGCCCGGCGAGGCGTGGAAGGCGATCGAGGAGCGCGTGATCGACTTCGACGGCAAGCTGCCGATCAACCCGAGCGGCGGCCTCATCGGCGCCGGCCACCCGGTCGGCGCGACCGGCGTGCGCCAGCTGCTCGACTGCGCGCTGCAGGTGAGCGGCAAGGCGGGGCGCTACCAGGTCGCGCGCAAGCACAAGCGCTTCGCGATGCTCAACATCGGCGGCAGCGGCACGACCAGCTGCGTGTTCGTCGTCGAGGCGTAGGCGGGCGCCGCGACGCGCCGTGCTATCGTGATCGCCGCGCATGCGGTTGCCACACGGGGTCACCGGGTTCGACGCGGCGCCGAGACGGTTCGCGGCCGAGTTCAAGGCGACGTGCTTCGCGGTCGCGCGGTCGCTGCACGGCCGGCTGGAGGCGATCGCGAACGAGCGAACGCCGGAGCGCGGCTATCACCTCGCCACGCTCGCGCTGCGCCGCGGACGAGTGATCGTCCTGTGCAACGCGTTTCACCCGCTGATCGCGTTCCGGGTCGACGAACGGTCACCCTTCGTCGACGATCCCGAGCTGGCGGAGGTCTTCGCGTCGCTGGGTGCGTTCGTGGCGATCCCGAGCGCGGTGCTCAACGGCCCGCCGGACGCCGCGGCGCTCGCGGATCTCGGCGAGCAGGAACTCGACCAGATGCGCTACTGGAAGCCCCGGACCCTGGGCGCGATCGTGTTCAATCACTGGGATTGATCGGTTGCTGGTGCGGTGCGCAGGACAGGACTCGAACCCGCTACCTTCGAGGTCATTACTCTCGACGCTCTACCTGGTGAGCTACCTGCGCGTGGGGCCTCGCGGCCCGGTGATTTCACACGCGCGGCCAGGATAGCGGGTCCTCGTCCACCGGGTGAACCGGCAGCATCCCGCGCCGCAGCGCCGCGAGGGTCGCGACGTGAGAGAGCCGCGCGGCCCGGGCGCACGGCCCGCATCGCGTGTACTCCAGCTCGGTGAGCCAGGCCGCTTGCGCCTCGAGAGTTGCGAAGCGCGTGCCGTGCAGCCGCCCGCGCTGGTGGGCGCGCTCGACGTGCAGCAGGTTGGCGACCACCCGCAGCCGCGCGCGCATCGCCTGCGCGTCGCGCACGGTCATGCCGCGCGCTACCCATGCGGCCTCGTCGCGGTGATCGTGCCCGAGGGCGCGCCGCAGCCGCGCGATCATCGGGTCGATGCGCGCCAGCAGCGCGCGCGCGTCGAGGGCGGGGCCGGTGGGCCATTCCAGGATCGGATCCGTGTCCATCATCGTTCCTCTCCGAGCGTGTGAGGCGCTGCCTCCACGCGCTTCTGCAGCTCGCTCCGCTCGTCTCCGCGCAACAGCGGGAGGCGCGCCAGCAAGCGGCGCGCGCGCACCCGTGGCATCGGCGCGAGCCCGATCGCCATCGGTGCGCCGCACCAGGGTTCGTCCGGTTCTCGGACGAAGACGAAGGCGACCTCGGCGTCGGTCAGCGCGCGCGCGAGCGCGAGCAACCGCGGCACCGTGGCCGAAAGCACGACCACCCGGGTGGGAGGCCTTGCCTCACCTGCCCCGGGCAGCTGCGCCGACTCGCCGGCGGCGTGCGCGATCATCGCCGCCTGGACGCCCCAGGGGGCGTCGGCGCGAACGATCACGTAGTGATAGAGCGGACTCGCGTCCCGTCCCCGTGCGCCGGCGTCAATGCATGCGGCTTAGGTGTGTCCGGACCGCTCGCGGCGCAAGGGCGAATCTTGGGACCTCGACGGATCGCGAGAACGGTCGAGCCACGTCTCGATGTCCTGAGGGTCAACCATCGCGCGGCCGTGCGCCGTGCCCACGCCTCGATCGAGCGCTCGCCCCGCGGCGCCACCGCCCGCCTCCGCGAAGAAGACCAAGGCGGTCGCGCCCGCACCGCATCCCCCCGTGGTCGCGCCAGCCACCGCCGCGCCCGCGACCGCCGACCCGCCGCCGCCGCCGCCGTCCGAGGGCAAAGGAACGATCATCAACTGCTACGGGTAGCGAAACCGCATCAGGGCGCCGACCTGATCGCGGCGACTGCGGCGTCGAGGATTTCGTCCTTGCCCGCGCGGATCCCGGCGATCGTGCGCGAGACCGGGAGCGTTGCTTTCACTCCCTCGAGGTGATGCGGCGATCCGTCGTGCCGGGTGACGCGCATACCCGTGAAGATCGTCGTACACCCCGTCGGCTCCGCGATCTCGGCGATGTTGCCATTGGTGCCGGCGGTCGCGGCACCGACGATCGGGAGGTGCTCGGCCTCGACGTAGCCCATCACGGATTCGGCGTAGCTGACGGCGCGCGGTCCGGTCAGGAAGACGAGTTTTCCGGCCAGGTGAGGCTCCAGCCTTGGCATGTCCCAGCCGAGATGCTCCCAGGTCGTGGGCTCGACGTGGTCAGGGCGGACGACGTGCGCGATGTGCATCCACCTGGAGGCCTCTGCGTGGGCGATGAGGTGGGAGAGGATCGGGTGCGTGCTGTTCGGGTAGCCGCGCATGTCGAAGACCACGCCGGGCGCGGAAGCCAGCTTGTCCATCACGGCGTCGATATCAGGCATCGACGCGCGCGCGAGGTCGACGTACCAGATCCCGCCGTCGAGGTGATCGATCGGGGGATGGGAGTAGTCCTCGCTCGGCCAGTCCGGAGAGCGCGTCAGGCTGACGTCGAACTCGTGGGCGTCGCGACGAAAGCGCGCGATCGACGTGGTTCCTGTGGGGCCGGCGGTCACCTTCGCGATCGCGCGCACCATCCGCCATTGGGGCGAGCCGCTCACGAGTGCGCTGCGTTCCGCGAGCAAGGCCTCCACCGGGCGCCCATCGATCGACACGAGCACATCACCGCGCTGGACGTGCTCGTCGCCAGTCGCCGTGACGACAAGCTGGCCATCAGCGCTGGCTAGCGCGAGCGGCAGCCGGTCGAGTGACGTTTCGCCAGGGCAGGTCACGCTTGCGTGTGCGTCCGGGGCCGCAGCGCTCAGCCGCTCCAGCGTCGCGACGTGATCGTCCGGCGTCTGGTCGTCGAGCGCGTCAGTCAGCGCACGATCGAGCTCCTGGTTCCAGTCGGCCTGCACGTCGCCCCAGTACGGCCAGAAGTGCTGCAGCACGTTCCAGACCACGATCACGTCAGCGGTGCTGCCGATCGTATCGAAGCCAGGACCCACCGCGGCGGCGGTGGTGGTGGCTTGGTTTCGCAGTGCGGCCACGGGGTCGTCACCGAGGGTCTGTTCGCCACGGCTGTACAACGCGATCGGGACGCGAGCGTGCAGCCCGCTACCCAGATCAACGTCGACCGTCTCCCCTGGCGCTGGACCGTCGTCGAAGAGTTCGCCGGTGATCGTCGTCGTCGCGCGGGTGACGCGCAGCGACGACGCGCCGGAGGCCGGGTGGTCGCGGTCGACGTCGATGGTCCACCCGTCGAGCCCAAGATCCTCCTTACCGATCCCCGAGTGCCACGCGGCATGCGGATCCGGCGCCTCGAACCCTGGATCGTTGATCGGGATCGGCTGCCAGGTGCCATCGCGCTCGACCGCGAGTTCGAGATCGTCGTACCAGATCGTTCCCGGCGAGTTGAACAGCAGCCCGAATGCGAGCGCGGTTGCGTCACCCGAGACGATCCCGGTGATCTCGGCGTCGGTCCATGTCGTCGCGCGGATCGGTCGCTCGTCCATGTTCTCGAAGAACCCGACACCCGACCCGCCCGCGCGGTCGACGCGCAGCCACATCTTTCCCTGGCCCCCGCCCGCGACCCGCAACTTGCCGCGGAGGCGGACCCGGGCGCCCCGGAACGGCGTGGCATCGACGGTCTGCACCATCGACCCGAACAACGACGCGGGCGCCAGGACCGTGCGCGCGCGGTGCCGGCGCTTGCTCTGGTAGGCGCTGACGATCGTGGAGTCCCCGTAGCCGAGGTGCTCCCACGCGACCACGTCGAGCCCGCTGGTATCCGGTGGATGAAGCTCTGCGGGCGCGGCGAGGGTCGAACCGGTGGCACCGATGCGCATCGTCGGTGCGATCGGCGCGAACAGCGCGCGTAGGTCCTCGCGGAGCTCATCGCTGTCGCGCGCATCGATGACCCGCCGCGCACCGTCGATCGCGAAGCGGTCCCAGTCGATCGCTGCGGCGGCATCGCTGGGATGAAACCAGCGCACCACGCCGTAGAGGCGCGCGAACGCGTGGAGGTTGGCCACACGAGGCGGCTCGTGGGGCTTCGGCACCGACGCAGCGTCAGGGCGAGCCCCGCACGCGCTGGCGAGGGCGGCGGACATCAGGAAGGCGCATCGAGAAAGCTGCACGGTCCGAGCTTCGTCCACCGCGGCCGCGGGTTGCGTGACGCGCGTCGATCTCTCACGCATAGCTGGTACACACACATGAACGATCGCGTCGGTGATGCCGATTCGGTCGACGCCGCGATCGCGGGCTACGTCCGGTGCCGGCGCAGCAGCTTGCTGAGGTACACGCGGTCCATCGACACCTGCCTCGCGGCCTCGGAGACGTTGCCGTTCGCGCGCGCCATCGCCTCGCGCAGGAACGCGATCTCGAACGCGGCGAGGGCGCGGGCCTTGGCTTCGCGGTAGCTGATCACGCCATCGACCGGAGCCGGCGCGCCGGGATCGCGGAGGAGCGCGAGTTGCTCGACGCGGTGGCGCAGCTCGCGGACGTTGCCGGGCCAGCTATGGGCGGCGAGCTCGGGCAGCGCGCTCGACGGCACAGCGCCGTCGGGGTCGCGCGTGAAGACCCGCCAGAAGTGATCGGCGAGCAGCGGGACGTCGTCGATGCGCTCGCGGAGCGGCGGGACGCGCACCGGGAAGCCGCTCAGGCGATAGAAGAGATCCTCGCGGAACGAGCCGAGGTTGACCTCGCGCCCGAGGTCGCGGTTGGTCGCCGCGACGATGCGCACGTCGACGGCGATCGTGCGATCGGCGCCGAGCGGCCGCACCTCGTGGCGATCGATGACGCGCAGGAGCTTGGGCTGGAGCTCGCGCGGCAGCTCGCCGATCTCGTCGAGGAACAGCGTGCCGCCGGCGGCCTCCTGGAACGCGCCGAGGCGGCGGTCGACCGCGCCGGTGAACGCGCCGCGCTCGTGGCCGAATAGCTCCGACTCGATCACGCTGGCCGCGGCGGCGCCGCAGTCGAAGACCACGAACGGGCCGTTCGCGCGCGGGCCGGCCTCGTGCAGCGCCTGGGCGGCGAGGTCCTTGCCGACGCCGGACTCGCCGAGCAGGAGCACCGTGACCTCGGCCTGCGCGACCTGCTCGAGCAGGGCGAACAGCCGGCGCGCGGCCACGCTCCGGCCGATCAGCGGGCCGAACTGCGCGGCGCTGCTGATCGTCAGCTCGACGCGGCCGCGCGGCTGCTCGATCCGCAGCCGGGTCC
Organism: Deltaproteobacteria bacterium; assembly: GCA_021413675.1. Classification (GTDB taxonomy): domain Bacteria; phylum Myxococcota_A; class Polyangia; order Haliangiales; family Haliangiaceae; genus JAIOQA01. The sequence goes on from JAIOQA010000282.1 coordinate 12,740, forward strand.
CGCCCACCTCGATCAGATCGCCCGGCGCGACGTACGCGGAGTGGACCCGTCGGCGATCCAGGACCGTGCCGTTGGTGCTGTCGAGATCCGTGAGCAGGAGGCCGCGCTCGTTCGCGCGCAGGGTCGCGTGGTGGCGCGACACCGTCGGATCGGTGAGCCGCAGATCGGCGGTCGGCGCGGTCCCGATGACGATCTCCTCGCGCTCGAGGTGGACCGCGCGGCCGCGGTCGGGGCCGCGCATCACGACGATCCGCACGTCGGGCAGCGACAGGCCGGTCGCGCGGTGCGCGATCGCGAGCGTCGATTCGGCGTCGCCCATGGGCGCACTGTACTAGACTCGCGGCCGATGAACGCCGCGCGCTTGGGCCGATACCGCCTGGTCGAGCGGCGCGGCGTCGGCGGGATGGGCGAGGTCTGGCACGCGATCGTCGACGGGCCGCGCGGGTTCGAGCAGCACGTCATCGTGAAGCGCATCCGGCGCGAGTACGCCGACGAACCGGAGTTCATCGCGCGGCTCGCCGCCGAGGCCCGGGTCTGCGCGCGGCTCGATCACCCGGGGATCGTCAAGGTCCACGAGTTCGCCGAGGTCGATGGCGAGCACTACCTCGCGATGGAGATGGTCGATGGCTGGAGCCTCACCGAGGTGCTCGAGGCCGGGCCGCCGCCGGTGGCGCTCGCGTGCCACGTCGCGGCCGAGGTCGCCGACGCGCTGGCCTACGCGCACGACTTCCAGGACGAGCGCGGTCGCCCGCTCGGGCTGGTCCACCGCGACGTGAGCCCGGGCAACGTGATGCTGACGCGGCAGGGCGCGGTCAAGCTCGTCGACTTCGGCGTGCACACGATCCGCGATCGCCACCTCGACGAGCGCACCCAGACCGGGCGGCTGCTCGGCACCGTCGCGTACATGTCGCCGGAGCAGGCCGACGGGCGCGCCGTCGACGCGCGCAGCGATCAGTTCTCGCTCGGCGTCGTGCTGCACGAGGCGGTGACCGGGCAGCGGTTGTTTCGCGCTGGCAGCGACCTCGAGACGCTGCGCCGGGTGCGCGAGGCGCAGGTGCCGCGACCGTCGACGATCCGGCCGGAGGTCGATCGCGAGCTCGATCGCGTGCTGCTGCGCATGCTCGCGCGGGTCCCGGCGGAGCGCTTCCGGTCGTGCGGCGAGGTCGCGGTGGCGCTGCGGATCGCGGCGCGCCGCGCCGGCGTCGACAGCGCGGCGGTGCGCGCGTACCTCGGCGGGCTCGCGCTCGCGAGCCGCGGCGACGCGGGCGGGCTGCCGTCGCGCGCCGCGACCCAGGCCCTGGTCCCCGAGGTGCGGACCCGCTGGCCGTGGCTCGTGAGCGCGGTCATCACGGGGCTCGTCGCGCTGCCGTACACGCTGCGTGCGTCGAGCTGCGCGGCGCCGCCGCCGGTCGCGCCGGCGCCGATCACGGGGGTGGACGCAGGAGTGGCGCAGTCGCGACCAGCCGCTGAGCGATCGCCGCCGAGCCCGCAGCCACGGCGGCCACCACCCGGAAGGCCTCGCCGAGCGCTCGCAGGGCCTCGCCCCCGCTGTTCATGACCGCGCTCATCGAGTACGTCGCGTCGTAGCAGATCCAGCCGAAGATCGACGCGCCGAGCAGCCCCCACGGCCACGCCGCGCGCGGGCCGCGCACCAGCGGGCCGATCACCAGGAGCGGCGTGATCACCGTGATCGCGAGCGTGTCGCCGACCGCGCCGATCACGCCCATCATGCCGAACGGCGAGCCGGCCAGGAGCTGCGGCGCGTGGATGACCAGCGACGGCACGGTGACCGCCGCCGCCATCACCGCGGTCGCGATCTGCACGCGCCGCGCGCCGGTCCCGGCGCCGACCAGCCCGCCGCCGGTGGTGATCCACGCCCGGGTCAGGGTCCACGTGCCGAGCACCCCGGCGAGGTTGGCGAGCGCGATCATCGTCAGCTCGACCCAGCGGGCGCCGGGCGCGTCGATGTCGAAGAGCAGGCTGCGATGGAGGACCGCGTCGCGCAGCACCAGCAGCGCGTAGTTGCCGGCGAGCAAGAGCCAGCCGCGGCACCGCGGATCCGAGCGGCGGAACGACAGGCCGCCGACGAGGCAGCCGAACAGCGCGACGACCTTGGCGGCGCGGGTCATCGCGTCGATGATCGGCCAGCGCTGATCCTCGCCCGCGATCGCCGCGACCGCGAGCACGGCGATCGCCGCGGCGATCGGCGCCGCGACCAGGAGCCCGAAGCGCACGCGCGCCACCGGCGCGGGCCGTCGGCTCGCCAGCGGGATCGTGGCGCTCGTGGTGTCGCGCAGGGGCCGGCGCATCGGGGCGAGCGCGATCATTGCACTGTTGCGGTCGTGCAGACGATCGCGACGCCATCGAGGTAGATCGCACCGAGGCCGAAACCGGGATCGCCGTCGAAGTAGGTGGACAGGCCGCGGCCGAGCTGATCCGCCGGGCAGGCGATCGGCGTGAACAGGCTGCCGCCGGCGAGGTCGCCGACGGTCGCGAGCGGGTGGGCGGCGCCGAGGGTCACGGTGTACGGCGCCTGCGGCGCGACCTGGAGCGGCGCGCACTGGAGCTCGAGCTGATCGATGATCGCGCCGGCGCGGCCGGCGAGCCCGACGAGCACCTCGCCGTCGGCGCAGTCGCGCGACCACGCGGTGTCCCCGGCGAGCGGGCTGCCGTGCTCGGGCAGGTCGGTGGTCGGCGTGCCGGTGGTGAGCGTCGGCGGGGTCGCGGTGAGGATCAGCGGGCGGCACGCGCCCCAGATCGGCCCGTGGTAGAGGTCTGTGCCCCGCAGCCGGCCGCGGAGGCCGGTGAGCACCTGGCCCGCGGGGCAGATGTCGTTGGCGAGGGTGCTGCCGACGCTGGTGGTGTGGCCCGCGTAGGCGGTCGGCGTCGTGCCGAACAGCGTGACCGCGAGCGCGCCGGCGTCGGCGAGCGCCGCGTCGACCGAGGCGTCGGCGGTGGCGTCAGGCGCGGGCTCCGCGGGCGCCGCGTCGGGGATGAGCATGGCGTCGCTCGGCGCGGCGTCGATCGCCGCGGTGGCGTCGACGCGGCCCGGCGCGGGATCGTTGGCGCCGGCAGCGCAGGCCGCGAGCGCACCGAGCAGCAACGCGAGGAGACGACCGGATGCGCGCGCCATCAGTTCACCGGCGGGATGTCGAACGCGTCCCACGCGGGCGTGTGGTTGTGCTCGCCGGGTGGCTGGTTCCACAGGTACAGCGCGGGGTAGGTCGCGATGCTGCCGGTCGCGTCGACGGTGATCGGCGCGACGTACAGCTGCGGCACGCCCGCGGCCGCGCGCGTCGACGAGAACGTCAGCCAGTAGTAGGTCACGCCATCGACGGTCGCGGTCGCCGGCGACCACTTCGGCCAGGTGTTGTGCACGCCCGGGCTGGCGGCGGCGCTGCAACCGAGCGGATCGTTGGCGGCCAGGCGCTTGGGGGTGCCGCCGGTGGCGGGCACGACGAACACCTCGCTCAGCGGGTTGTTGTACGGGTTGTCGGTGCCGCCGACGCGCACGAACGCGATCAGCTTGTCGTCGGCGGAGAACGCCGCGTAGTGCTCGGTGTACGCCGGGTCGCTGGCGCCGGGCAGCGGCGTCGCGGTGCCGCCGACGCCGCCGTTGAACGGCACCGTGTAGATGTCGCCGTGCGCGTCGTCGAGGTTCATGCCGCTGGTGACCAGCGGTCCCGACGAGTACGCGATCGTCTTGCCGTCATGGCTCCACGCCGCCGCGCCGGCCTGGCCGATGTCGCCGTCGCGCGTCACCACGCCCCAGCCCTCGTTCTGCACCGTCGAGGCGGCCTCGAGATCGGTCCAGACGATCTCCGGCCGGTTCGCGACCGGGAACATCGACAACATCTTGTGGTCGCCGTCGGCCCAGTGCCCGGGCGAGAACAGCGGCGCCTCCTGGTTCGGGTTGCGCGCGAGCAGGGTCAGCGCGGATGGCGTCAGGAACGGCGGCTGGGTCGCGAGGCCATCGACCGAGCGGACCTCGACGTGGGTGTAGTCGCCGCGGACCCGATCGGTCGCCGCCGAGAACGCGACGTACTTGCCGTCGGGCGTCGAGCTGTGGCACCCGACGCAGACCACGTCGCCGCCGACGTTCGACGGCCCGAGCACCGGTGCGACGGTCTCGTCGCCCATGCGGAAGCCCTTGAACGCGGTCACCGAGTTGTTGCCGCCGTTGGTCCAGTAGACGATCGTCCCCGACGCCACCGCCGGCGCGATCCGGAAGTTGCCGTACGATCCGATGAGCGGCGCGCCGACCAGCGCCGAGCCGTTCCACCGCCCGCTGCGCACCGAGAAGCTGATCGGTTGATCGACGAGCGTGTCGTTCATCGCCGCCCAGATCGCCGCCGGGATCGTCCAGGTCGTCGACTGGGTGTATGCGACGAGGTCGTGGTCGATCGACGCGACGTGGAGCCGGACCTCGAACAGGTTCTCGCCCGCGGTCGGGGTCATCACGAACCGCAGCCGCAGGAAGTGGGCGGGCAGCAGCGAGCCGGCGACCGGCTCGGTGAGGCACGGCCCGCCGGCGCCGCCCGTCGAGGGATTGCCGAACGCGCCGGGCGCGCCGGCCGGCACGCCCGGGTCGAGGATCGGATCGACGGGAAACACGACGCGCGGCGCGGGGGCGTCGGCGACGGTCACGAGCGCGTCGGCGGTCGGGGCGTCGCGGCCCGGATCGGACATCACCGACGGCCCGCATGCGGCGGCCAGCGCGATCGCGCCGAGAGAGAGCAGAGGCAACGGCTCGGACATCCGTGCTGGCCTCAGCAAGAGCGATGCCGCACGAGGGCTGGAGCCATGTCGACGGGTTGGTGCCCGCGGTGTTGCCGGTTGCCATCACCGGCGCGGTGCGCACGCCACGGGCTGCCGACCTGAATGGCGTTGTTTCGTCGGCGATTCGTCGGCGCTACGGCGCGCCGAACGTGATCGAGGTCGAGTAGTACGAGCCCTCGGGCACCGCCGACGGCGTGATCCCCAGGCTCACGGTGCTGGCGCCGGCGGGCAGCGTGGCCGCGAACGTGTGCGAGGGCACGAGCGCGCCCGGGCACCAGTTGCGCGGGTTGTTCGTGGTGTTGTGCGTGAAGATCCCGGGGTTGCCGTCGGGGCTGAGCGCGGCGTATGGCGCGCAGTCGATCATCGTGCTGAACGCGCCGATCTCCTGGCCGTTCACCGTGACGGTGTCCTGCGTGTACTGGTACTCGTCTCCGCCAGCGGCCGAGCCGTGGCCGCTGACGATCACGGTGACGTGGCCGCTGACCGTCGCGCCGGGGTTGGTGAACGTGCCGGTCACAGGGACCGCGGTGGCCGCCACGCCGCCGATCGCGCCGAGGGTCAGGCTTGCGCCGGCGCCGAGCTCGCCCTTGCTGACCAGATCGACCGAGTACTTGAAGCCGATCGCCGAGAAGTCGGCCGGCTGTCCGGTCGCGTGGCAGGGATCGCCGTCGTACGGGTTCGAGCCGCCGGCGATGCCGATCCACACGTCGTGCGCGGGATCCGCGAGCGTGTGCGCGTAGGCCGAGATGTCCGCGTCCGGGTAGGTGAGGGTCGCGAGCGGGCCGCGGCGGTAGTCGCTGAACGGCGTGATGAAGCGGACCAGCTCGACGCGCGGGTCGGTGGGCTGCGGCGTGGCGCCGACCGGCTCGACGAGAAAGAACAGGCCGCCGAGCCGATCGTAGTTGTCGCACTGCGCGTGATAGGTGATGCGCGCGGCGAGCTGGTCGCCGATCTGCGCCCGCTGCTCGGGCGTCAGCTTCGTGACGAACTCGGTCCCATGGGTCCACATGACGACGCCGGATGGAGGCGTGTAGTTCGCGGGATCGGTCGAGACGTAGATCCCGAACTGCGGGATCTGGTCGAAGACCCGGAAGGTGTGCTCGACGAGCGGCGCGTCCGGGCCCGGCGCGGGGGCGTCGGGCGGGGCGCCGCGGCTGCCGCCACATGCGATCATGAATCCGACCAGGCAAGCGATCCGCGGGTGCATGGGAATTCTCGGTAACACCGCGGTTCGCGCGCGCTCAAGCACGTTCTCGACGATCTGCGGTGTTGCTCCGCGCCCTCGGCGATCGCGACCCGGGTGATGGCAGGAGGCAACACTCGACGCGCCGGTGGATCTCGGGCGTAATCGAGCGATGAGCTGGCGCGCGGTGCTCCAGGGTGCAGACGCGGACGCGGCGCGCGCGGCGATCGCGCGCCTCGCCGTTCAGGTCGCCGCCGATCCGCTCGACGATCCGACGCTCATCCGCGGTGCGGCCGGCGCGGCGCTGCTCCATGGCACGCTCGCGCGCGGGGGCGACGAACAGGCCGCGGAGCGCGCCCACGCCGCGCTCGGCCGGGCGCTCGAGCGGATCGGCGAGGTCGCGCCGGGGCCGTGGCTAGGCACCGGCTTCGTCGGCGTCGCGTGGGTGATGAACCACCTCGCCGATGTCCTGCCGATAGACGACGACGCGCTCGCGCCGATCGACGAGATGGTGGCGGACCTGCTGCGCCGCCCCGAGTGGCCGCACGAGTACGAGCTCTGGCAGGGCCTGGTCGGCGTCGGCGTCTACGCGCGCGCGCGCGGCCGCGGCGATCTCGTGGCGCGCGCGGTCGCGCACCTCGACCGGCTCGCCGAGCGCAGCGAGGCCGGCGCGACCTGGTGGAATCGCGACTTCTTCGATTTCGGTGCGCTCGGCGCTGACCCGCGCGGCTATCACAACCTCGGGTTCGCGCTCGGCGTCGCGGGCGTGATCGCCTTCCTCGCCGACGCCGCGAGCGACGGCATCACCGCGGCGCGGCCGCTGCTGGCGGAGGCGACGCGCTGGTTGCTAGCGCACGATCGCCCGCATATGGCGCCGCGGTTCCCGGGTGCGATCGGCATGGCGATCCCCGCCGAGAAGCTACGCAACGGCTGGTGTTACGGCGACCTGCCCGTGGCGATCGCCGCCGTGCGCGCCGGGACCGTGCTCGGTGAGCCGGGGTGGATCGCGCATGGTCGCGACATCGCGCGCGCGATGGCCGCGGGGCCGGTCGAGGACGTCCCCGACTTCGACGTCGCGTTCTGTCACGGCGCGGCGGGCCGCGCGCACATGTTCAACCGGCTCGGCCAGGCGCTCCGCGACGACGAGTTGCTCGCTGCGGCGCACCTGTACTATCGCGAGACGCTCGTCCGACTATCCGTCCAACGCACGCTACCGCCGCACCTGAATGTCGGTGCGTGCGGAGTTGCGCTGGTGTTGATGGGGGCGGTGTCCGCGTCCGAGCCGACCTGGGACTCGCTACTCCTCGCGGCCATACCGCCGGCGTGAGGACGAGGCTCAAACGCTGCAGTTCGTCTGTGTCGCACTGCGTGCGCCGCCGCTGGCATCCCGCCCGCCGACAGCCTCCTGCAGCTGCTCCGGCGTCATCGACTGCGACAGCTTCCGGAGCGTCTCCGTCTTGAATCCAAGCTTCTCGGCCGTGGTCTGCTTGATCTGCTTCACGTGTCTCTCCTTACGGGTCCGGTAGGGAGAGACGATGGGTGGCAGGATGTGACGGGCTCGCGGAAAAAATCTCTCACGCCTGGTATCTGTAACAATTCAAGACTCTTACCTTGCGGTTCCGGTACGGAGGGGGCAGTCCTTGGCGTCCACGGCCACCGAGATCAGCTGGCCGTTCTGGATGGTGAACGGGACGCGGCACCGGAGCAGGATTTGGAGCTCTGCCGTGCCGCCTCGGAACCGTGGAAGGGCGCGCACGATGATGGTTCCATCCTCTGCCGTCGAGGCGATCCGGCCGCCATCGGGCGAGAAGGTCGCGGACCAGACCTGCCGCCCATGGCCGTAGGTTGCGAGCAGGGCTCCCGAGGCGGAGTCCCATACGCGAGCGGTTCCGTCCAGCGCCGACGACACGATGAAGACTCCGTCGGGGCTCCAGCTCGCGAGGTTGGTCTGGCCGACATGACCGGCGAGATCGAGAAGATGGTCGCCGGTTGCCACGTCCCACACCTTGAACGTCTGGTTGCTCAGGGCGCTCACCGCCCGCGTCCCAGAGGGCGCGAACGCCAGCGACGCCGGGCCCGCGGGATCCGGGTACGTCGCCGCAAGCGCGCCGGTCGCGGCGTCCCAGAGTCGGGTTGCGTTGTCGTCGCCCGTGCTCGCGATTCGCAGACCGGAAGGGCTGAAGGCCGCCGCGCTCACGCGCAGGCCGCCGTGGGCTTTGATGGCGAAGATCTGTGCGCCTGTCGCGGCGTCCCAGACTCGTACGGTCCCGTCGTCGCCCGCCGTTACCAACCTGGCGCCATCGGGCGACCAGGCGACTTGACTGATCGTCCCGCTGTGACCGGTGAGGACGCGGCGAGGCTCGCCGGTGTGCGCGTCCCAGATCCGCACCGTGCCATCTTCGCTGGCGGTGGCGATCTCTGTGCCGTCGGGGCGATAGCGCGTCCAGGTGACGAGTGCGCGATGGCCGACCAAGGTGAGCACCGACCGGCTCGTCGCGAGATCCCAGACCGTGGCCCTGCCGTCATGGCCCGCGCTGACCAGATGGGTGCCATCGGGCGAAAACGCCGCGTCATCCACGGCACCGTCGGGGCCGTGCAGCACCTGCATCGCGTTCTGAGGTTCGGCGCGCCACACGATCGCCGTTCCGTCGTCGCTCGCTGTCACGAGCCGATCGCCTGCCGGTGCGAAGCTCGCGTCCAGCACGCGATCGCGATGCCCGATCCAGCGCGCAAGCGATTGTCGGGACGCCACGTCCCAGAGCCGCACCGTCCCGTCGTCCGAGACCGTGACGACGCGGGTTCCGTCGGGCGAGAAGACGGCGCGGTACAGGCCGGCGGCGTGGCCCGAAAGCGTCCCCAGTCGTGCACCGGTGCTGGCGTCCCAGAGCGCCGCGGTGCGATCGGTAGATGCTGTGACGATCAGCTTGCCGTCGGGGCTGAACGTCGCGGCGGGGATCGCGGCGTCGTGAGGTAAGCGCAACACGGGCGCTTGGACATCGACGGCGTGGACCAGCGCGATCGAGTCCACCCCCGACGTGACGAGCCGTGTCCCGTCAGGTGCGAACGCCAGCGAGCGGATCGCGCCGAGGTGGTCGTGCCAGCTCGCGACGCTCGCGCCCGTCGTCGCGTTCCAGATCCGCAGCGTGCCCGCGTCATCCCCGGTGGCTACGCGGACGCCATCCGGCGACCAGGCGCAGACGCGAAACGTCGCGGCTTGGCCGCGCAGATCCAGGAGCAGCGCGCCGCTACCGCTGTCCCAGACCTTCGCGTGCGCGTCGTCACCAGCCGTCAGGATGCGGCTGCCATCGGGCGAGTACGCTGCGCACCAGATCGCGCTTTCGTGGGGAAGCACGTGGAGGCGCGCGCCCGTCCGGGCGTCCCACACCGCGGCGGTGTGATCGAAGCTGGCCGTGAGGACGTGCGCGTCGTCGGGGCTGAAGACCGCCCGGGTGACGACGTCCCCGTGCACGAGCGTCTGCAGGACGGCGCCGGAGCGCGCATCCCAGATCGTCGCGTTGTGCCCGAAGCCCCCGGTGACGATCCGCTCCCCGTCCATGGAGAACCGCGGGCTGCGGAGCGGCGCGCCGATCCGCAGCTGCAGGAGGGCGCCGTCCGTCGCCTCGAGTGCCTCGGCGATCAGAAAGTCGTGCGCGGCGCCGCTCGCGCCCAGGTCTGCGGCCGCCTCGAGGTAGGCCAGGCCCTGGCGTGGCTCGCCGTTCAAGATCATCCGCCGACCCTCGTCCTCGTACTGGCGGAGCACGGTGTCGTGAAGCTGTTGCCGGTTGGTCTCCGCGCGCGCGTTGAGAATGACGAGCGCCACCACGCCCGCGACGAGGATCGCGAACGCGCCGGTGAGCAGGCCGACGCGCCAGCGCCGGCTGCGCGCGGCATCCGCGAGGCTGGCGGCGGTGAAGGCCTCCTCGCTCGCGGTCAGCGCGCCGTCGGTGCGCGCGCGCCACAGCCGGTACTCGGTCAGCGCGTCGCCGCGCCACAAGAGGCCGCTCGGGCGGCCGCGCTCGTCCCACTGGCGCGACGCGGCGCGCAGCTGATCGCGCAGCTTGGCGCCCTCGGCGTCCTCGCGCCGCCAGCCGACGAGGCGCGGCCAGGCATCGAGCAGCGCCTCGTGCGTGACCTCGATCCGCTCGGCGCCGGCCTCGCTCTCGGACGCGACCAGGAGCCGCGCGGCGACCAGCTTCTCGATCACCTCGGCGGCGTGCGGGCCGCCGCCGAGCACCTGGTCGAGCTCGGCGCGGCTCAGGACCGCGCGCGTGCCGGCGGCGGTGACCGCGTGGCGGAAGACCTCGCGCACCAGGCGCTGCTCCTCGGCGGGCATCGCGCGCAAGGTCGCCTCGGCGTGCTGCGCGAGCGCGCCGCCGACGCCGCCGAGCGAGGCGTAGGCCTTGCGGCCGAGCTGGCGGAACCGGCGATCGCGCAGCTCCCACAGCTTGCTCGCGGTGAACGACAGGAGCGCGAGCGCGCCCGGCGTGTCGGCGAGCGCCGCGACCATCTCGTCGGCGAGCGCCGGATCCTCGAGCTCGTAGCCGGCGCGCGCCAGCGGCTCGACCAGGATGCGGCGCAGCTCGGGCGCGGCCGGCGTGGTCAGGAGCTGCAGCGCGTGGCCGAGGCGCGCGCGCAGCGCGGGCAGCGCGGCGGCGTGGAGCAGGAAGTCGTCGCGCAGGGTCAGGACCACGCGGACCGGGTCGTCGGCGCTGCGGGCCGCGCCGGCCAGCGCCGCGGCGTAGCGCGCGCGCAGGTCGGGGTCGTCGACCAGCGTGAACAGCTCCTCGAGCTGATCGACCACGAGCACGACCGGCGCGCCGCGCGCCCGCAGCGCCGCGCCGACCTCGTCCGGGTTCCGGACATCTGCGAGGCCGAGGCGCGCGGCGAGCGCGGCCAGTGGCGCCGGCCCCGGGCGCACGGTGATCGCCTCCCAGCCGTCGGGCAGGGCCGGGATCACGCCGGCCTGCACGAACGAGCTCTTGCCGGCGCCCGACGCGCCGACCACCGCGAGCAGCGGCTCGACGCGCAGCCGGTTGACGAAGGCGTCGACCTCGCGCTCGCGGCCGATGAAGCGGTCGGCGTCATCGCGGCCGAACGCGGCGAGGCCGGGGAACGGGCAGGTCTCCTCGCCGGTGATCGGCCCGCTCGGCGTCGTGCCATCGCCGACGCCGGCGGCGACCGCCTCCCACAGCGCGTCGTCCTCGTGCTCGAAGGCATCGGGGAGCGCGACCATGCGGGCGCCGCGCCGACCCTTGCCCTCGACGAAGAACAGCGCGGGCGGCGCGCCCGGCGTGGGCGGCAGCAGCTGCACGAACGGCGCGAGCGCCAGCACCGAGACGCCGTGGGCGTCGACCAGCGCGGGTTCGCCGGCGGGCAGGGCGCGGCCGCGCAGGCGCAAGGTCGGGCGCTCGCTGCGCCGCACGCCCATCCAGACCTCGCCGATGCCGTCGCCGGTCACGATCAGCGGGTAGTCGGCGAAGAACGCGACCTCGTCGAGGAGCGCCGCGACCAGCGGCAGCGCCTGCTCGAGCAGCTCGCGCACCGCGACGTCGCTGCCGCCCAGCTCCGCGGCCCCGGCGCGGAGCGCGAGCAGCCCGCGCAGCGCCGGCGCCTCGCCCGTCACCAGCGCGACCAGCTCCGGCACCGGGTGGGCGTCGCGCAGCGCCGCGAACGGGCGGCACAGGGCCTGCGCGAGCTCGAGCCATTCGTCGTCGGTGAGGCCGCGCCGCCCGAGGCGCCGCAGCGCGTCGGCGGCGTCGGCGTCGTCGGCGCCGCCCAGCCCGACGTGGGCGTGGCTGGCGAGCGCGGTCACGCCGCAGAGCCGCACCGCGACCCGCACGACCTGCCAGATGGCGTCGCGCGCCTGGTGCGCGTTGCGCGCGGCGTCGAGCGCCGCCACCGCCTGCGCCAGCGGCTGCGGCGCGCCGGCCTCGGCCGCGACCCGCACCGCCTCGGGCAACCGCGGCAGCCGCACCGGATCGGTCGCGACCCCGCTCGCGGCGCGGAACGCCGCCGCCAGCTCGAGCACGCTCGGGAAGCGATCGGCAGCGCGCTTGGCCAGCGCGCGGGCCAGCACGAGGTCGAGCGCCAGCGGCATGCCGGTGCCGAGGGGCGGTGGTGGCTGCCGCGCGTGCGCGCGCGCGATCGCCATCCGGGTCGCGCCGGTGAACGGCGGGTGCCCGGTCAGCGCCTCGTAGCACAGCACCGCGAGCGCGTACTGATCGGTGCGCGCGTCGGCCGACGCCGCGTCGACCCACTGCTCCGGCGCCATGTAGAGCGGCGAGCCCATCACCGCGCCGTCCTCGGTCAGGCGCGGATCCGTGGGCATCTCGTCGGTGGCGGCGGTCGCGAGCCCGGGCATCGCGCGCGGCTCCGCCGACGTCACGTGCTTGGCGATGCCGAGATCGAGCAACTTGGGCAGGAGCCGCCCGGCGCGCGACAGCACCATGACGTTGCCGGGCTTGAGGTCGCGGTGGACGATGCCCTGCTCGTGCGCGGTGTGGATCACCACGCACAGCCGCTCGAGGAGCGGCGTGAAGCGCTCGAGCGGGATCGGGCCCTGCGCCTCGAGCAGGCGATCGAGCGGCGTGCCGCGCACCAGCTCCATCGCGATCCACAGCACGCCATCGGGCTCGGCGCCGAACGCGTAGACGTGCGCGGCGAACGGGTGATCGAGGCGCGACGCGAGCTGCGCCTCGCGCAGGAACCGCTGCGCCACCACCTCGCTGGCGCGGTGGCGCGCGTGCAGCACCTTGATCACCGCCTCGCGTCCGAGCTTGGGCTGCTCGGCGCGATAGACCTGGCCGAAGCCGCCGCTCGACAGCAGCTCGCGCACCACGAACTCGCCGAGGCCGCGCCCGACCAGCGTCTCCATCACGGCCCCGGTGCGCTCAACCGCCGGCGTCCCGGCGCACGAACGCCGCGCCGCGCGCGCGCACGATCGCGAAGTCCGCCTCGACCAGCGCCGCGGTCCGCTCGTCGAGGCGGATGCCGCCCTCGGGCACGTCGGAGGCGACCGCGTCCGCGAACACCGTGGCCATCGCGTCCTTCGCCAGCGCCTGCATGACCCGCTCGACCAGCTCGGGCTCGTCGGCGGCGCGCACGTCGTCGGTGACGACCCCGATCATCGCGTCGGGGAAGCGCCGGCGCAGGGTCAGGGCGCAGCGCACCGCCGCGCGCGCCTGCTCGGGCTCGGAGTCGGCCTCGGTCAGGCTCGCGATCACCGCGCCGTCGGGCATGACGTCGACCGCCGCGCCGTGCGCGAGCAGCGTGTCCTCGAGCTCGGTGCGGAGCGCCTCGGACATGTCGACGGCCGGCGGCGCGCCATCGTCGACCAGGCTGTCGGCCGAGGTCGCGACCACGACCGACACCAGGCGCATCGGCTCGCGCGACGGCCGCGTGCTCGGCGTCTGGTGCGCGCCGCCCGACAGCCTGCGGCGCGGCCCGTCGGCCGGCATCGGCGGAAGCGCGTCGAGCAGCGCGACCAGCGCGGCGCCGTCCGCCGGGCGCGCGGTCGGCGCCTTGGCGAGCATGCGCGCGATCAGCTCGGCCAGCGCCGGCGGCACCTCGGGCGCCAGCTCGTCGACGGGCGGCGGGTCCCAGAACATGATCTTGGCGTGGACCGCGAGGAGGCGCTTGCCGACGAACGTCACGCGCCCGGTCAGGCACGCGTACAGCACGCAACCCAGCGCGAAGACGTCGGCGGCCGGCCCCAGCGCGCGCTCGCCGCGCACCTGCTCCGGCGCCATGTAGGCCGGCGTGCCGACCGACGCGCCGGTCTCGGTCAGGCTCGTCCCCTGCTGCGCGCGCGCGACCCCGAAGTCGATGACCATCAGCCGCGCGAGATCGCCGTCGGGCGCGATCAGGTTCGCGGGCTTGATGTCGCGGTGGACGACGCCGCGGCTGTGGGCGTACGCCAGCGCCTCCGCCACGCGTCGCGCGACCTGCACGGTCTCCCCGACGGTCAGGCCGACCTTCTTGAGGCGATGATCGAGGACCTCGCCGTCGATCCAGTCCATCACCAGGAATGGCGCGCCCTCGGTGGTGAGCCCGCTGGCGACGTAGCGCACGATGCACGGGTGCGCCATCTCGGCGAGGATCGCGGTCTCGCGCTGGAAGCGCGGCTCGAGCCCCGGCGACCCGCCGCGCATGATCTTGATCGCCACCGCCGCGCCGGTCGTGAGGTCCCGGCCGCGGTGGACGGTGCCCATGCCGCCGGCCCCGACCTCGGCTGCGAGGAGGAACCGTTCGTCGATGGTCACCGGCATGGCCCTGCCAGTGTATCGCAACTCCTCGGCAGTCCGGCGGTCGCGGTAGGTCAGCTCCGGGCCGCGTCGAGATCGACGCCAAACCGCGCCGCGAGCCGGCGCACGTGCGACCGCGAGGTGGCGATCGCGCGCGCGATCGCGCTCACGTTGCCCCGGTGCGCGCGCACCGCCGCCTGGAAGCGCGCGGCCGCGGAGCGCTCGTCGGGCGCGGCGACCGCGCGCGGCGCCAGGCCGAGGTGCCGCACCTCGATCGGGCGATCGAGCGCGAGCAGGAGGGCGCGCTCGACCACGCCGCGCAGCTCGCGCACGTTGCCCGGCCAGGGGTGGCGGCACAGCGCGGCGGTCGCGGCGGCGGTCATGGGCGGCGCGGTCGCGCCCGCCGCGCGCGCGGCCTCGGCGAGGAACTGCATCGCGAGGCGCGGGATCTCGGCCTGGCGCTGGCGGAGCGGCGCGACCTCGAGCGTGATGCCGCACAGCCGGAAGTACAGGTCCTCGCGGAAGCGCCCCTTCGCGACCTCGTCGGGGAGCGCGCGGTGGGTCGCGGCCAGCACCCGTGCGGCGATCCGGATCGGCGCGACCCCGCCGACGCGATAGACCTCGCGCGCCTCGAGCGCGCGCAGCAGCTTGCCCTGCAACCCGAGCGGCAGGTCGCCGATCTCGTCGAGCAGCACCGTGCCCGCGCCGGTGATCTCGAGCAGGCCGGGCTTGGCGCGCTCGGCGCCGGTGAACGCGCCCTGCTCGTGCCCGAAGAGCTCGCTCTCGAGCAGCGCGGGTGAGAGCGCCGCGCAGTTGATCGCCACCAGCTCGCCGGGGCGGCCCGAGAGCGCGTGCAGCCGCCGCGCCAGCACCTCCTTGCCGGCGCCGGTCTCGCCCTGGATGAGGACGTTGACCTGGTGGCGGGCGACGCGCTCGAGCAGCGCGCTCGTCGTCGCGGCACCCGGATCGCGCACGACCAGCGCCGCCGGCGCGGCGCCATCGGCGGTCACCGGCGCGCCGGTCCGGCTGCGCACGACGATCGCCGTGAACGGCCCGAGCTTCGCGCTCTCGCCGATCGGCCACGCGGCGCGCGCGCTGACCCGCGCGCGCCCCACGAAGACGCCGTTGGTGCTGCCGAGGTCTTCGATCGCGAGCTCGGCGCCGACGATCACGCGCGCGTGGCGGCGCGAGATCTTCGGGTGCGCGAGCGCGACGTCCGCGGTCGCGTCGCGCCCGATCACCACCGCGCCGCTCGCGGGCAGCGGCACGCTGATCAGCTGGTCGGCGCCGGCGATCAGCAGGTAGCGCACCTCGTCGGCGGCGCGACCTCGCTCGTCGCCGAGGTCGGTGGACTCGGGCTCAGGCTCGGGCGCGGGCGATCGGTGGAACACGCCGGGTGGAGGCGGCTCGTCGTCAGCGGTCGCACACGCGTTGCGAACGCCGGTCGCGTACGCGGCCAGATCCTCGGACGCGTTCGCGGGCTCATCGCGCCGCGAGATCACCTCCGGCAACGCCAGGAGGTTGCCGCTCACGTGGCGATGCAGCGGATGCTCGATCCAGATCGGCTTACATCGGTCCATCGCGGTCAGCGCGCGTTGCTGGGCGTCGCCGCGTCGATGGATCGAGAGGAAGCGCCGGGCGTCATGGTGGCGTACCGATGCACCGCGCGCGCCCGGCCCGCGCGCACGCGATGTCGGGGGCTTCGCGCCTGGGCCCCCTGGACCAGGCCTGGTCCAGGTCCAGGCAGGTCCAGGGCAGGTCCACATCGGGCGCCGCGCGCGTAAGCGCCGCGATCATCGGCGGTGCCGGAGTCGCTGACATCGGATGAACGGTGCGTCGTGCGGCGCGCGCGCGATCGCCGCGCCACGCGTGGGTGCCTAGCATGCCGCCCGGATCAACCCCGGAGAACGACGATGAAGCGACTGATGACCCTGGGCCTGTGTGGCCTGCTCGCGGCGTGTGTGGAGAGTGGCGATGACGGCACGCTGCGCGAGCCCGCGACCGCGTCGACGATCAAGTACGTGTTCGTGATCGCGATGGAGAACCACGACGCGACGCAGATCTATGGCAACCCCGACGCGCCGTACATCAACAACACGCTCCTGCCGGCGTACGGCCACGCGCTGGCATTCCACGACGAGCTGCCCACGGGCCTGCCGAGCGAGCCGCACTACGTGTGGATGGAGGCGGGGACCAACGCGTTCGCCGATCACACGTTCACGACCGACCTGCCGCCGGGCTGGTTCGGCAACACCACCGGCAGCACCGCGCACCTGGCGACCCAGTTGACGAACGCGGGCGTCCCGTGGATGTCGTACCAGGAGGATCTCAACGCGATGACCGGCGCGTGCCCGATCAACGACTGGTGGTGGTACGCGGCCAAGCACGATCCGTTCGTGTTCTTCAAGGACGTCTCGGGCGCCACCCCGTCGACGAGCAACGCCTACTGCGCCGCGCACCACCGGCCGCTCACCGCGCTCGCCGGCGATCTCGCCAGCGGCGCCGTCGCGAGCTACGCGTTCATCACGCCCAACCTGTGCCACGACATGCACGGCGCGTGGTTCTGCCCCGACAGCAACGGCGTGCGCGCCGGCGACGCGTGGCTGCGCGACAACCTGCCGCCGCTGATCGCGTTCGCGAACGCACACCACGGCGTCATCTTCGTCACCTGGGACGAGGGCGAGGGCACCAGCACGATGCCGTTCCTCGCGATCGGCCCCGGCGTGAAGGCGGGCTTCGCGAGCAGCGACACGCTCGATCACGGCTCGCTCCTGAAGGCGACCGAGCAGATCTTCGGGCTGCCGATCCTGCCGACGGTGCAATCGTCGACGGATCTCGGCGGCTTCTTCGCCGCGAACCAGTACCCCTGATCGCTACGGCACCGCGTCGCAGCGGAACCCGACGTAGAGCGTGTCGTCGCCGTTCACGTTGCCGTCGGGGCTGAGCCCGAACATCTGCACGGTCGCCGCGCCGAGCGTCATCGCGCCGCAGGTGTCGTCGGCGCCGGCGCCGTTCTCGCAGGTCGCGGTGCCGGTCTTGCCCCACTTCACCGGCGCGGCCGTGCAGCCATCACAGCTGTCGTGCCAGCCGAAGAACAGCGCGCAGTGCGTGCCGACGTACGCGGCGAACACCGCCGCCGGATCCGCGCACTGGAACGAGCCATCGACGTTGGTGCCGATCACGAACTGGCCCGCGGGGCAGGTGGTCTTCGACGGCCCGGGCGGCGTGGTCGCGGCGGCGCACGACAGCCCGATGTGGAGCTTGTCGTTGCCGTCGACGTCGCCGCCCATGCTGAGGCCGAACAGGTTGACCGGCTCGCCGGCGAGCGTCGTCGTCGTGCAGGTGTCGTTGGCCCCGGCGCCGTTGGTACAGCCCGCGTCGTTCGCGAAGCCCCACTTCACCGGCGGCGACGTGCAGCCATCGCAGCTGTCCTGCCAGCCGAGGTAGACCGCGCACTGCGAGCGCACGTAGCCGACCGCGGCCTCGGCGATCGGCCCGCACATCCAGGTGTCGCCGGACTTGCCGGTGATCGCCCAGCCCGGCGCGCACGGCGCGGGCTGCGGCGTGCGCGCGGCGGTGATGCAGTGGAGGGTCGTGTACAGCTTGTCGTCGTCGTTGACGTCGCCGTCGAGATCGACCGTCGCGAGATCGAACGGGGTCGCCGGGATGTCGAGCACGCTCGACACGCAGGTGTTGCCGGTGCCCACGCCCGGCGAGCACGCGAGCGGCCCGCTCTGGCTCCACTTCGTCGGCGGATCGCTACAGCCGGTGCAGCTGTCGTGCTGCCCGAGGTAGACCGAGCAGCGCGAGCGCACCGCGGTCGCCGCCGCGCTGTCCATCGTCGCGCACGTGAGGTCGCCGTTGCGCGCGATGCTGGTCGCGACCTGCCCGTCGGGGCACGCCGCCGCGACCGCGGCGTCGACGGGGGCGTCGGCGCCGTTGCCGTCGGTCGCGGCGTCGTCGGGCGGCGCCGACGCATCCGGGCCGTTCTTGGAGCTTGCGCACGCCAGCAGGAGGATCGCGGCGATCGATACGAGCTTCACGCGCGCAGCGTACCGGAGCGCGAATCGCGTTTGGTAGACGAGATCGATGGCGCCGTTTCTGGGTGGGCTTCAGCGGGAGATACCGTCCTGGCGCGCCACGTCAGATGTAGTGCGTCGCGGTCGCGTCGTCCTCCCACGCGCGATGGCGCCCATCGGCGAAGTGCACCGGCGCGGCGGCCAGCTCAAGGTCGGTGGCGTCGTCGAGGCAGCCGAGGTTGACCGCGTGGAACTCGCCATCGCCGCCGCGCGTGAACGGCCGCGCGCCGCAGGTCCGGCAGAACAGGAAATGCAGGTACGGCTCCGGCCGGCCGGCGGGCGTGCGCTGGTAGTCGACGAGGTGATCGAGGCCGGTGCGCAGGCGAAAGCCATCGCCGCGCGCGAACGCCATCCAGAAGCGCGCCTTGCGGCAGAAGGAGCAGTTGCAGCGAGTCGTGCCGGCCGCGAGATCGAGATCGGCCTCGAACGTCACCGCGCCGCAGATGCAGGAGCCATGGAAGGTCTTCATGCCTCTTGGAGTGGCCCGCGCGGCAGAACTAATCGGTCGTACACCTGCGGATCGAGAAACCCTGTCATCTCGGCGATCTGCCCGCCGCGCAGCGTGACCACGTTGAAGGCGCCCAGCCGGAAGTCCGGGCCCTGGTAGCACAGGAAGGCGAGCTGGCCGTTCGCGTGCCCGGGGCGCAGCCGCCACGGCGTGGCGAACACGCGCTCGCGGAAGAACCGCCCGATCGCGTGTGTGCCATCGAACCAGGTCGGGATCGGCGGCATCGAGAAGCGCGCGTCGCGGGTCAGGAGCGCGAGCAGGCCGTCGAGGTCCTGGCGCTCCCACGCGCCGATGAACCCATCGACGAGCGCGCGCTGGCCGTCGTCGCCGAGCGCGCGGAGCTCGGCGGCCTGGCTGCGCGGCGGCACGCGGGTCGCGACCGTCTGGCGGGCCCGCTGCAGCGCGCTCGTGATCGAGGCGACGCTGGTGTCGAGCAGCTCGGCCACCTCCGCCGCGCTCAGCTCGAGCACGTCGCGCAGGATCAACACCGCGCGCTGGTTCGCGGGCAGGTGCTGCAGCGCCGCGACGAACGCGAGCTCCAGCGACTCGCGCTGCTCGAGCAGCGCCTGCGGATCGTCGGGATAGGGCTCCAGCCACACCGGCTCGTCGACGAATGGCTCGACGTCGACGCCGGTCGACGCCGGGCCGCGCTCGGTCGCGAGCTCGCGCCGCGGTCGCCGCGCGATCAGCTGCAGGCACGCGTTGGTGGCGATCCGGTACAGCCACGTGCGCAGCGTCGCGCGGCCCTCGAACTGCGCGATGCCCTTCCACGCGCCGAGCAGCGCCTCCTGCAGCGCGTCGTCGGCATCGGCGAGCGAGCCCATCATCCGGTAGCACAGCGCATGCATCGCCGCGCGATGAGGCGCGACGAGCTCGGCGAACGCGGCGTGATCCACGCCCGTTGGTAGCGCGATCGGCGGGCTATCGCGAGCGCCGCGAGCTCGCGGTCGCCGGCTTCGTGAGCAGCGCGTTGACGCGACCCATCGCGTCGTCGAGCTCGCGCAGCACCATCTTCAACCAGCCGGGCTCGATGCCCAGCCGGGTCGCGTGCTCGCGCACCTGCAGCAGCGAATCGCGGCGGTACGGCGCGCGCCGCAGCTCGGCCAGCGCCGCGACCAGCTCGACGATGCCGACCTCGATCGCGTTGTTCGGGTCGAGCACGCGCACCACCGAGGGAGGCAGCGCCCAGCGCTCGAACATCAGGTCGCGGGCCTCGCGGTGCACGCCATCGACGGCGCTCGAGATCACGCCGGGCGCGGGCACCGCGCACTTGTTCGTGAGGATCTGCGTGGCCAGCGCGCGCAGCGCGACCGCGCGACCCGCGCCGCCGAACACCGCGCGCAGGAAGACGCGATCGTGGCGCGAGACATCGCGCGCCTGCGCCAGCCAGCCCGCGGTGAAGCCGACCGCGAGCGTCTCGCGTCGGGCCTCGAGCCAGAGGTCGGGGAACAGCTCGTACTCCGCGCGCGACTCCGCCTCGTACAGCGACCGCGACGCGACCGCGGCCGCGATCGCGCCGACCTCGGCCAGGCCGAGCTGCAGCACCGCGGTGCGGAGATCGTCGATCGGCGCGCCGCGGTACTGCACCGAGCTCGCCATCGCGAGCACGTGCGCGACCACCGCGGGCTCCCAGTGCAGCGCGCTCACCAGCTCGTTGAGATCGAGGTCCGGGCGCTCGGCGAGCTCCAGCACGCGTGCCGCCGAGCCCGGAAACGGCGGCAGGTCGAATGCCGCCGAGGTCAGCTCGTCGCGCATCAGCTGCTCGACCGAGGCGACCGCGCTCGCCTCGGGGACGACCGCGAGCGGCGCTGCGATCATCGCGATCACCTCGTCGTCGCTGACCTCCGCCATCGGCGATTCGGTGCGCATCCGCTGCGTCGCCGGCCGCGGGCTCGAGCCGTGCGGCGTCCCGGGCCCACCCGACGGCTCCTGGGTCTCGCGCTGGGGCGCCGAGATCCGCCGCGTTGCGGGCCCTGGCACGCGCGCCGGTGGCACCGGCGCGGACCCCGCGCGATTCCGACCCAGCAGCCGACGAAGCCAGGAGATCACGCCTGGTGGGTCGACCAGGACCCGGAACAGTTGAGGGTCAGAAGCAGATCGCGCGGCAGACGGAGATGTTGCCGATGTTCGCGGGGCAGCACGACTGCTGGTTCGGGCAATCGCCATCCGAGCGACAGGTCAGCTGCGACCCGAAGCCGCACGAGCCCTTGCACTGCGAGCCGCCGCCGCCGCTGTCCAGGCAGCAGTCGTCGTTGCCGCAGTCCTCCGGCCCGTCGCACTCGTACGTCAAGGCGCCGCCGTTGCAGTTGTCGGCGCAGGCCAGCTGCTGCCCGCCGCCGCCGAAGGTCACGCAGCACACCTGCTGCCCGCCGCAGGTCGCCACGCCGCAGGCCACGCCGATCGTGGCGTCCGGCGGGAGCGGCGTCGCGTCGACCGGCAGCTTCGCGTCGGGTGCCTGGGTTGCGTCCGGAGCGCCCGGAGCGCTGTCCACCGGGTCGCTGGTCGAGCTGTCGGTGTCCGCCGCATCGATCGAGTCGCCGCCACGCGCGCCCAGCCCCGCCCGGTCGAACGAGCAGCCGACCAGGACCAGCACGGCGCTGGCGATCGAGCCGATGACTTTCATCGCGTCGATCCAATCACGCTTCCGGTTTCCCCGGGCATCACATCCGCTGACGCCACCGCTCCCTTGCGTCGCGCCTGCTACGGCCGCGAACCCACTACAGATTCCTGCGCAACGAGTTGCCCGCCAACCCTTGACATCCCGCGGCGTTTTCGGCACAAACACGGCTCCGCTTCGGCGGGTTTTCCGGCGTAGCTCAGTCGGTAGAGCGGGTGGCTGTTAACCACCATGTCGGGGGTTCGAGTCCCTCCGCCGGAGCCAGTAGCTCCACGATTCCTCGGGTAGCGAACCGGCACTGCAAGGTGCCGAGATCGCGAGGGAATTCGGGATGGCATGGGGACTTGCGAGTTCCCACCTGAAGGCCGATTCCGGCGGTTTTGAGGCTGCGTCCATGCGCTCTCTGGGGAGAGAATCTCAGCGCGGTTAACCACCGTGTCGGTCCAGTGCACCTCCGAGCGTCCGGGCGGCGATTGCCTCACGGGCGAGCGACTGGCGTGCCGGCCGGCGACCGCTCGAAGAGGTCTACGAAGCATGCGCAGAACTCATCGAGGACCATCCGGTCGAGCAGGTCCTAGCCCGACTGCCCGAGGTCGCGCACGCCTCTGTTGTCGCGTGGCTGCGCCGCGACTTTGAACAAGATGTCGCGGACAAGGGGCACCCTTGGTTCCGCTGGGACCGCGGCCCGGGGCCGGTGACCGACGGCATGATCCGGCGGGTCCGCGACTGGCTATCCCGGCAGCCGACGGGCCAGTCGAGCCTCGTTATGTTGATGACAAATTCGAAGGAAGACTGATGAACATCTCAGCCGGCCAGGCGAGGAGAGCGCGCCATGCAGGGCGGGTTTCATCCCGACATCGAGATCGCGACGCTGGTCAGCGCGTTCGAGCGCGCGGCGCCGACGCGTGCGACCTCGCGTCGGTCCTGGCAGCGCTCGACGGCGTGCGCGCCCGCCGGTCTTGAGGAGCGGCCCGCGCGGTGGGGGATCCGCGCGGGCCTCGGTCACGTCGTCGCCATCGTCACAGGAGGATCAGGAGCCAGGCCGCGTACGCGGCCATCGCCGCCATGCCGGTCGCGGCGACGTGCTCCGGCTTCATGGTCGGCACGAGCTCCGGGGCCTCCCACTCCTCCGGCTCTTCCTCCGGCTCGTCCTCCGGCACCGTCTTCGGATCGGGGACCACCACCGGCACGCCTCTCGGCACCCGGTACTGGATGTACTCGTAGACGATCGATCCAGGGCGCGGCGACCAGAAGCGGAAGTACCCGGCCGGCGCCGGCAGGTACCCCTCGACCCCGGGGGCGAGCGACGAGCCGAGGTGGGCGTTCGCGAAGCCCGCCGATCGCAGCTTGGCGACGTACATCATCGCCTCTTCGTTGGCCTGCGCCTCCTGTCGGTACGACTTGATCTCGTAGACCTCGCCCGTCGAGGCGTTGAAGATGTCCGGCATCTCGGTCAGCTCATCGACGTCGATCCCGGCCTCCGGAGTCAGCCCGAGCGCCTCGACGATGCTGCTGATCGGCATGACGTTGAGGAAGAGGTTCTCGTCCCAGTGGTAGCCGGCGTACTCGAGCGCGATCTCGTAGTGGGCGTTGTTGCCGATGTAGAAGTTGAACGGCTGCTTCGGCGACTTGTTCCACACCCGTGGCGGCGGGAGGGCCCCCGGGGCGTTGCCGTCGGGATCCCAGTAGGTGACCGGGTTCTGCCGGACGTACTGGTACGGGTGCAGGTCCCACGGCCGCTCCATGAAGGAGCGATCGGGCGCCTGGACCGGCGGATCCGGCGTCAGCCAGCGGCCGCTGTCCGAGGCCATCCAGCGCGCGCCATGGTAGGAGAGCGCGGTGTCGGCGTCGGTCAGCTTGTTCAGGCTGTTGTACGGATCCCGGACATAGTCGACGCCGCCGACGCTGGCGCCGTCGCGGTACTCGTCGATCGCCGCGCCGAAAGGCTCGTAGCGCCGCTCGTCGAAGACGCTGCCGTCCTCGGCGGTCGCGGCGGCCGGGCCGGGGGCGAAGCCCTGGTGGTAGAAGATCCGCTGCTGGGTGATGTAGGAGGCCTGGGTCGTCCGTCCGGTCTCGGACGATGGGGCGCAGCCCATCTGCAGCGCGATCGCCGCCGCCAGGCAGGTGAGGGCCAGGCGGCCGACGGGAACGCGCCGCCGCGTCGCGATCGCGACCAGACCGAGGAGCAGGGCCAGGGCCGCGAGGATCGCGCCTGGCAGGAGCAGCGCGCTGCGCAGGCTCGCCGCGCCGATCCCGCCGCCCGCCGCCGGTGACGCCTGCTGCCTGACCACCCGGGCGATCACCTCGCTGCCGGAGCTGACATGGTGCTCGCGGACGTTGCCGCGCTCCGACAGCTCCGGCGTCAGCCAGACCGTCTGGATGCCGTCCGCGCCGGTGGTGCTCACCCGCTGGCCGTCGAAGGTGTAGCGATGGCGCACCACGCGGCCGTCCTTCAGGTGGACCGCGGTCAGCTGGTCGAGCGCGTTGTACTCGAAGGTCTCGCCGTCGGCGGCGACCTGGCGGCCGGCGTCGTCGTAGTCGTGGGTGACGATCGTGCCGTCCGGCCGCAGCACCGAGCTCAGCTGCCGGGGCCCGGCGCCAGCCTCGCCATAACGCAGCTGTCCGGCCTCGACGTCGAGGGGGCGCGGGCCGGTCGCCGTGCGCGCCACCATGTTCTGCAGGCCGTCGTAGGCGTAGCTGAACTGGTAGCCCTGGCTGCCGGACGGCCCGAGGGTCGCGCCGGTCAGCCGGCTGGCCTCGTCGTAGGTGAAGGTCGCGGCGTGATCGAGGCCCACCGTGTCGTGATCGATCAAGGTCGCCAGCGCGTTGTACGGGGTCCGGGTCGCCTCGACGTCATAGAACGCGGCGCCGCCCGGCCGACGCATCGTCACCCGCTTGCGCAGGCCGAGCACGTCGAGCTCGTTCGTCTGGGTCACGCCGTTGCCGAAACGCTCGCCGCGGATCGCGCCGCGCGGATCGATGTCGGTCGCCTGCCACAGGTCGCCGATGGCGATCGCGCGCCCGGCCGGGTCGTGGCCGACGTCGTAGCCGAATCCGTCGTCGAAGGTGACGCCGAGGAGCAGGCCGGAGGCGGCGATCCGCTGCTGCTCGACGACCGAGATCCCGGACACGTCGCGGCGGAAGTAGATCTGGGTGCCGCGCTCGTCGTAGCCCGACTCGGCGATGCCAGTCGGCTCCTCGACCCAGGCCAGCCGCCCCATCGTCCGGGTCGCCGGCGAGCCGGCGCGCGCCTGATCGTAGTGGTAGACGTAGCTCTCGCCGGTCGACGCGCTCTTGCGGGTGAGGCGACCGATCGCGTCGTACTGGTAGCTGACGCTCTGGCCCAGGGCGTTCGACTTGCTGGTCATCCAGTCGCTGTCGTCGTAGTGGAGCCGGCGCTCGCCGAGATCGAGATCGCTCGCCTTCACCAGCCGGCCGAGGGTGTCGTAGAAGTAGCTGTGGACCGCGGCGTTCGTCTGTAGCGAGAAGCTGAGGACCCGGTCGCCGGCGTCGTAGCTCGCCGTCGTCGTCTCGAGGATGCCGCCGACGGTGCGGCTGGTGGTCGTGATGCGGCCCTGCCCGTCGTAGGTGCTGGTCACCGGGCCGATGCCGTCGGCGGCGATCGTCCGGGTCATCGGGCCGTAGGCGAAACTGCGCCCCTTGCCGGTCGCCAGGATCTCGCTGCTGGTGCGGCCGAGCGCGTCGTGGGCGATGCTCTCGCCGGTGATGCCGGAGGGCGGCGCCGCCGGCAGGGTCGCCGCGGGGTGGTCGAAGCCATCGGCGACGAAGGCCACCAGGCCACGGCTGTCGCGCTGCTGCCAGCCGTTGATCAGCCAGTGATCGGCGGCGAGCCGGACCCCCTTGTAGCGAGTCTCGCCGGCGCCATCGGTCTCTTCGACCCGCTGCCGCCAGCGCCCGGTCGCCGACCAGGTGCCGCTCCAGGGGACGATCTCGGCGAGCGGACCGTCCCACTCGTACGTGTAGTTGCGCGGCACCCCAGGGGCCCAGTCGTAGACGTACTGCACGTGGGCCGGGTGGCCGTCGATCGCCATCGAGATCGGTCGCCCCAGCGGGTCGTAGCCGACGCGGGTCGTCACCCCGTCCGGGCCGGTGAGCGAGCTCGCCAGGCCGAGGGTGGCGTCCCAGGTCAGGCTCCAGCGCAGCTCGCTGCCGGTGGCGGGAGAGAGCGTCTCCTCGAGCGGATGCATGCCGCGCGCGTCGTAGGTCACGTGCCGGGTGACGCCGTGCTCGAAGATCGCGATCGCGTTGCCGTAGCCGTCATAGCCGGTGCTCTGCCGCAGCACCCAGCGTCCGGGCGCGCCCGAGGTCGGATCGAACAGCCAGCCCCAGCTCTCGCGAAGCCAACCCCTGCCGATCGACTGGAACGGCAGCGCCGGGCCGGTGTCGCCGTAGAAGTTGCGCAGCGACGACACCACGGTGCCGTCGCCGTTGGTGACGGTCTCCTCGCAGAGCTTGTCGCGGACCCAGGTCGCGGGGTCGCTGGCCCAGACCCGCTTCACGATGATCTCGTCGCCGTCGCGGTCGGTGCGGCCCAGCTTGCGCTCCACCGCCACCCGTCCCTCGGCGTCGAGCTCGTAGAGGACGGAGGTGGTGACCGGCGTCGAGCTCCCCTCGTAGACCTTGGTCCGGGCCGCGGTCAGGACCGGCAGCTGCAGGCCCGGGGTGCTCGGCAGCCCGGGCAGCTGGAACGCGCTCCAGTCGTTCTCGGTGACCTCGAGGAGCGTCCCGTCGCCGCGCAGCCGCCGGACGTTCAGCGGTCTGCCGCGCAGGACCCGATCGGTCCCCTGGCCGCGATGGTAGGTCGTCTCCTCTTGCAGCGTCGTCCCCACGGTCGGACCGACGGTGATCGCGGTGCTCTGCAGGAAGCCGAGGAAGCGGCGCTCCTTGCCGTCCCAGATGCCGTCGCGGACGCGGTAGCGCATCGTCCGGGTCGGCTCCAGGCTGCCGACCGTCATGTCGGTGCGGACCGGCACCGGTATCGAGATCGGCAGCTTGACGGCCCAGGGCACGCCGTTGATCTCGTCGTCGAGCGCCATCAACGACGACGCGCCGTACTCGACGGCGGTGCTCTTGCCGAGGCCGTTGGCGATGCTGGTCAGCATGCCGGCGGTCGTCGGGCCGGCGATGTCGAGCATCCACATGCCGCGCGGCGATGACCAGACCACGTCCTGCGAGCCGTTGCCGTTGACGTCCGCGAGGCCGACCACGATGTCGTGGAGCGGCCCCTCGGGCGGCACGAAGACCACCGGCTGGGGCTCGAACTCGTTGGTCGCCTTGCCGCGGTACCAGCGGACGTAGCCGTCGCTGAACCAGACGCAGTCGGCGATGCCGTCGCGGTTGAGGTCGGGGAAGCGAACCTGGGCGAGATCGACGTGGAGCGCGCCCCAGGGATAGCCGACCGTCCGGTACTCCTCGAAGGTGCCGTCGCCGCGGCCGAGGTAGATCGTCATCCAGTCGGGCATCAGCCAGGTGACGTCGGCGAGGCCGTCGCCGTTGACGTCGCCGAATCGGACGTTGCTCTCGCCGGGCCGGACCGCCGGGTTGCCGGCGCTGATCGGCGACCGCTGCACCTCCGGCAGGAGGGTGCCGTCGCCGCTCATCCGCAGGAGCAGGCCGTCGCTGTTGGCCTTGATCGAGTCGGTGCGGCCGTCGCCGTCGAGATCGGCGAGGTCGAGGCCGGCGCCGCGCAGCGGCAGGTTGGCGGTGCCGCCCCAGGTCCCGATCAGGACCCAGGTGCGGTTCACCAGGCGGTAGGCCCGCCAGCTGTTCGACTCGACGACCACGAGTTCGGGGCGCGAGTCGCCGTCGAGATCCATCAGCTGCACGTTGTCGAGGCCGGCGGCGGGACCGCCGGTGATGGTGCGCGGCGTGGTGGCGTAGCGGCCGCCGAGGTTGCGGCGGAACTCGTGGATCTCGGGCGCCAGCCGGACCAGATCGTCGAGGCCGTCGCCGTCGATGTCGGCGATGCTCACGCCGGCGGAGTTGAGGATCCAGGTGCCGGTGCCGGTGACCTTGACGGGGTCGGTGGTCTGCACCGGCGCGTAGCCGATCGTCAGGGTCGGCAGCGCGGTCGTGCCGTCGGTGCCGGTCACCACCACCTGGTGGAGGCGGCTCAGCGGCAGGCTGGTGTCGTAGCCGAGCGCGTAGGCCCGCAGCCGCTGTCCGAACGAGCTGATCTCGATCGCGTCGAGCCGGCGCCGGGTCGCGACCCGGAACCCGCTGCGGTAGCTGACGACCTCGTCGGGGCGCGCCCCGTAGGTGAAGTGGACGGCGTGGACGCCGGCGCCGCCCCAGCGGACCTCGGACAGGTAGATCTGGCCGCCGTCGCTCTCGTAGCTGAAGTCGACGACCTGGTCGGCGTTGCTGCGGACCTGCTCGACGAACCAGGCGGCCACCTTGGTGCCGGACTGCTGCCGGCCGCTGTCGCTGGTGCCGAGGGTGTACCGGGTGCCGTCGCTCGACCAGACCAGGAAGCCGCCCCCGGACGGCTCGATCTTGATCGCCTGCCCCTCGCCCTCGATCCGCCAGGTGCCGTCGCCGGCCGGGATCAGCTTGCCGCCGCCGGGGATCCCGATCAGCTCGAGTTCGTCGGTGGCATCGTAGTGCGGCACGCCGAGGCGCTCGGAGCGCCGGATTGCCATGCCGGGGAGGGTCCAGCCGACGCCGATCGGGCCGTTGCCGAGGGCCCCCGAGTAGGCGATCGCCAGGGTCGGCTTGAAGCCGGCCGGTCCCCCCGGCAGATCGAGCGGGATGGCGTGCTCGAGCTCGCCGGCGAACAGGTTGACGGTCGGCGTGTCGGCGAGGCCGCGCACGGAGCCGGGGCCGTCCGGCAGGCGCAGGGTCCTGGCCGACGCCGCGCCGGGTGCCGGCTCGCCGATTGCCCACGCCGGCGTCGGCGTGAGCGCAAAGGCGGCCGCGACGGCGGCGCTGGCGATCCAAGCGTGCGATCGCATCACAGTCCCTCCGCGTCGTCAGGGGTCGCCTTGGCGTTGACGTTGACGTTGACGCCGAACAGGTAATCGAAGCGGAGCCGGACGTCGCTGACCTTGCCGAGATCGACCGAGTAGGTCCCGGTCTGGGAGTTGTACGGGAAGAACAGCACGTACTCGCCGTAGACGCCGCGGCCGGCGAAGGCGCGCGACGAGCCCGCATCCTGCGGACCGCCGAAGGCGTCGCCCGTGGTGTTGACCGTGGCGTTCATCGTCGCGGGCGAGAAGCGGCCGCGCGCCTTGGGCTGGACCGTGAGCGGCCCGGACAGGAACGGATTGAACTGCATGTCGACGGTGCTCGCCTGATAGTTGTCCGACTGCGCCGGGTAGTCGCAGTCCTGGCTGTAGAAGGTGTTCCCCTTGAGCAGGAAGACCTGGATCCGGCTGGACCCGAGGCCGGTGCCCGTGACGTCGGCGCTGACGTACCAGCCACGCTCGGCGCACAGGCCGAGATCGAGGTCACCCTCGTGGAGGTGGAAGCGGATCCCCTGTCCGATGTAGTGGCCATCGGCGTCGTAGATCCGGCCGCCGTCGCGCAGCAGGCGCGAGCGGAACCGCTCGTCGGCCGAGATCGGCCGCGGCGCCGACGGATCGGTGACCGGGGCCGGGGCCAGCTTGAGGATGTCGTCGCGCAGGCTGACGACCTTGATGCCGTCCTCCGGTTCGCCGTCGCCGATCACCGGACTCGCCTCGAGCTCCTGCAGGTGGTGGATCACCGGCACCAGGTCGAGCGGGTGGTTGGCCAGGACGACGAGCTGCTTGTCCGGCAGCGACACCTGCAGGTCGTACTCAGCGGCCCGGACCGCGAGGTAGGTGATGCGGCGCGCGCGCTGGAAGTCGCGGCGGAAGTCGTCGACGCTCTGCTTGATCCAGAACGGATGGGCGAAGTCGGGGCCGACCACGGCGTTCTCGCGATCGACCGCCGCCTGACCCTCGAGGGCGGTCTGCCGGATCTCGCGGCGCAGGTTCTCGACCCGGAGCCGGGCGGTCTCGTGATCCGAGTCGGCGGTCTGGAAGTCGAGCGCGGCGGTCGTGATCCCCTCGCGGATCACCTCGGCCTGGTGGAAGCACTCCTGCACCACCTGCTGCTCGCCGCGCTCGGTCATCAGGTCGCCGAAGGCGGTGTTCTCGTCGCGGATGGCGCGCTGCAGGATGTCGGCCTGGTTCTTCAGCTCGGCCGGGTTGTGGGAGTCCCAGTCGTTGCCGGCGATGACGTCGAACAGGGAGTTGAAGAGGTCGACGCCGAGCGTGAACGGCGACGCGACGTGCTCGTGCATGTCCTGGATGAGGACGAGTCGATGGTTGACCTCGTGCAGCTCGTCCTCGACTTTGGCGATCTCGGCGTCGTGCGCGGCGCGCAGCTCGGTGTTGTGGTTGAAGAACTCGTCCTTCTCGACGCAGAAGGCGATCTGGCCCTTGAAGAGGGCGCGCGCGCTGTCGAGCCGGCCGCGGGCGGCGCGCATCGACGCCATCGAGGTGTGGAGCGCCATCACCGACTCGCCGAGGGTGCCGCGGTGGCAGTCGGCGTTGCGGGTCAGCGCCGGGTTGCTCTGCGCCACGCTCGGGAGATCGACCTTGCCGCCGGTCAGGCCGCTGCAGGTGCTCTGCGCCGCGTCGCGCATGGTGTCAGGGACGCTCTCCAGGCCGGGGGGCCGGGCGTAGAGGAGGTCGACGGGGAGCTCGACGCCTCCCGACTGGACCTTCTGGCTGGCGACGGTGGCGCTGGCGAATCCGGCGGCGGCGGCGGCGAGGTCCTTGCCTCCCCAGGTCGCCGGACGCAGGTCGAGCTTGGGCGCCAGCTGGTTCCAGGTGCACAGCGTGTAGCGGGCCATCGCCGCGGTGATCAGGTTGCGCCGGGCGCTCTGGTCGATGACGCAGGCGGGGGCCGCGGTCAGCTCGCAGTTGTACTCGTCGAGCTGCGCGTGGGGGCCCTTGAAGAGCGGCAGGACCGTGGTGGCATCGGTGATCGTGAGGCCGCAGGCCTGGATCAGGCTCCTGCCGTAGCTCTCGCTCACCTGGCGCCGCCGCTGATTGCGCAGGTCGACATCGAGCTGCTGCTGCACCTGGGACGACGCCAGCTGCAGCCAGTCGTTGCGGATCTGGGTGAGGCTGGTGCCGGTCAGCCCGTCGACCAGCGGCTTCGCCCACTCGTTCAGCATGTACTCCGAGTTGGCGACGAAGCGCTTCGTGACGTCGACGTTCTCGCGGAAGAAGACCGGCGTGTAGTCGTCCGAGATGCCGAACGGGTTGCGGCACTCGGCGATCTGGCCGAGGGCGGCGGCGACCCCGGCGCGCTTGGACTCGTACTCGGCGCGGACCTGGTTCCAGCGCGCCTCCCAGCTGACCTGGGCCGCGCCGACGGCGGTGTTGGTGCAGACGTTCGAGACGCAGGTCGAGCCGGTGCCGCAGGTGTCGTCGCGGAAGCAGCTGGCGGCGACGGCGCGGCCGTGGAACATCTCGGCCGCCCGGACCGCGGTCTCGGTGTAGCGGTAGAGCTCACCGGCGCGGTCGAGCACGCCGTTGGCGACGGTGCGGCTGCTGGTGGTCGAGCATTCCTGGTAGGCGACGCCCTGCTGCTCGGCGAGGTAGGCGGCGACGAGATCGAGGGTGGCGGACGCCGACTCGACCATGGTGACGACCACGCCGTCGCGCTGGGCCGTGTGCTGGACCGTCGAGACCGGCCGGTAGTCGGGCAGGCGCAGCTCGGCGATCGTCGAGCTGTTGAGCATGCCGATCGCGGTCCAGTCGAGCGCTGTCCGCCAGCCGGACCTGAGCGTGTCGAGCAGGGTGTCGTAGGAGGGGATCGCGCCGAGCATCACCTGGGCAGCGCTGTCGGTCCCGGGGTCGTCGATCAGGGCGTCGGCGAGCCGGCGCTCCTGCAGCCCCTCGAGGGCGACGAACGCGTGGGTCTGCAGCCACTCCTGGAGGAAGCGGGCGGCCAGGCGGCGCTTGGCGTTCCAGTAGGCCCAGGTGAAGCCGTGGATGAAGACCTCCTTGTTGATGCAGGTCTTGCGCGCGACCCGGGCGTCGTACTGCGCCGCGGTGAGTGTGCCGGTCTGCGGCGGCATCGGCGCCGCGAGCTCGCTGACGCAGGCGGCCAGGACCTGGCGGGTGAGCTTGGTGTCGTTGCGGTCGCGCAGCGAGGCGAAGTCGATCCCCTCGACCGCGGCGCCGGTGGTGCAGGCGACGTCGCCGGAGACCGCGAGCTGGGAGGTGCCGAAGACGTCGTTGGTGGTGCTCGACGACTTGTAGCAGAGCGGCGCGCTGTCCATCAGATCGGCCGCGGGACGCTTGGTCGGGTTGTTCCAGCCGAGCTTGCTGAAGACGAAGTTCTTGAGCGGCGTCGACAGGGCGAAGATCCCCGGTGAGCTGAGGTCCATGGTGCCGAGCGGCGCCATCTGCGGCGCGTACTGGACCGCGACGTCGTGGGGCGCGCCGAGGCCCACCTCGAGCATGGTCACGACGTTGAGGCCGTCCCAGGGATCGCCGGGGAGGCAGGCGTTGACCGTCGGGTCGCAGGTGAAGCCGGTGCCGCAGGGGCAGCCGTTGACGGTCAGCGGGTCGCCGCGGGTCAGATCGACGCGCCAGCGCTGCGTGGCGCCGGTGTCGCCAAAGCCAAAGGCGAGCACGGCGTCGAGATGAGCGGCGTCGACCTCGACGCTGTTCGGCTCGAAGACCGCGCCGGCCCAGACCGCGCCCACGGTGTTGTTGGCGGTGGTCGGCGCGCCGATCCAGCGCTGCCAGGCGACGATCTCCGGGCTCCGGCCGATCAGGATCTTGCCGCGCGACAGGAAGTGGAGGTCGTCGAAGAAGAGATAGGCGTTCGGCAGATCCCACATCCGGACCGGGACCACGGTCGGCGTGCTGTCGGCGGCGCCGAGCAGGGTCAGGGTGCCGGACCAGATCGAGGTGGCCGGAGGCGGCCCGGGATCCTCGACGACGTCGACGGTGGCGGTCGGTCGGTTGACGTCGCCGAACGGGGTCGAGGCGGTGACCGACCAGGTGGTCGCGGTGGAGCCGGCCGCGGCCTTCACCCAGACCGAGCGGCTGGCGCGGTAGACGCCGCCGACCTGGGTGAAGCTCCAGTCGCCGAGCGGCTGGCAGCGGCGGGCCCAGGGCCCGGTCGCGGCGGTGCAGCTGACCATCGTCTCCGAGCCGCCGTCGATCGAGACCGGCACCGGCGCGGCGCTGACCGCCTCCAGGATGACGTCGAAGCGGCGCGTCCCCCAGGCGGTCGCGCCGACCTGGACCTGCGCCGGCTCGAGCTTCACCTGCGGGATCTGTGCGGGGGGAGGAGCCGGAACGCCGGACGACGGGCTGCAGCGACCGTCGCAGCTGCAGACCTGATCGGAGGGGCAGGAGTAGGTCGAGCCCTCCAGGCACTGGAAGGTGCAACGCGTGGTCGCGAGATCGCAGTAGGCGCCGACCGGGCACGACTCGTCGTCGGCACAGGCGGTGCCTGGTCCCTGCTCGCAGACCTTCTGGGAGGGGGAACAGGGGCCGTCATCCGGGCAGACGCAGTCGACCCCGGGTGGGCAGTCGTCTTCGAGCAGGCAGGACGGCCGCACTTTCATGGCGAGCAGCCGGGCGTGGTCCTTGGCGCTGCTGCAGAGCAGTCCTGACTCGGCCGTGCCGACGTCCGGTTCGCCGGACTGCAAGGCGCAGCCTGCGCCCAGGGCTGCGAGCATGGCTGCGCCGATCAGCGACAGCACCGATGATCTGTAACAACGCGATTGCATCGAACTCCCCCGTTTGGCTCGCCCATCAGCAGGGGGCGTGCCACTGGAGCAGAACGTCGCGCTTGCCGAGCTTGCAGCCCGTCCCGTAGCCGAACACACCGATCGCGTCGCGGCCGCCCGACGCAGACTGTCTCCGAGCGTCCCGCTCGAAGCGGTCACACAAAGAGACACCGGGTGACGCTTTCAGAGCGGCAGACCGCCATGCCCGCCGACGGCGGGTGCGGTGGCGCGCTCCAGCCGAGGTCGGGTTCGCCGCGCAGGTCGCGTGGGCGCCGGGCCGGGCGCGCCCGCGCGCGACGGCGATGACGACGATGCGGCCGCATCCGTCGACGATCCCGCGCCGGCGTCACGCGCGCGCAAGCGCCGGCACTGACCTCGCGGCGCCCACGTGCTACGGAAAGTGTAGCAACGTTGGCGCCCGCGGCGCCGCGACCAGAACCGCCTGCACCGACCCCGGCAGCGCCGCGCGCGCGTCGTCGGGCAGCGCCACGATCGCTGCCGTCGACGCGGACCCCGCCCGCCTGCAGTTCCCACATCACGGCCACAGCGTGGCGGTGGTGAGCCTGGGTCATGCGCATTCTGGCGAGCGAACTTCCAGCGCCGCGATGGCGCGGGGGCAGCACCTGATGCCCCACGCGAAGTAGACTGACGCGTCCGTGCAGACTGTCAGCCCCCGCACCACGTCGCGTCTGATGCGCTGCGTGCTGGTGTTGGCCATGCTGGCGGCCTCCGCGGGGCGCGCCGCCGCGGGTGCGTGCACGGATGCCGTCGCTGGGGCCATCGTCGACACGACCGACGCGGAGCTGCGTGACGAGGTGACCGCGGTCACCGCGCATGTCGTCGTCATGGGACACCAGGACTTCCTTCCGGACGCAGCCGCGGTCGAGCGGCACGCGGTCGCCGTTCCGGACACGGTCCGCGTCGAGCCGTTCGTCTTCTTCGACGGCACGATCCGCGGTCCCGCTGGCGAGCAGGCCATCGCGATCAAGGGCGTCGATCCGCACCGCGTCGCCAACGTCCTCGGGCTCGGCGCCCATCTCGTGGCGGGCAGCCTGGCGGGGCTCGATGGCGGGCATCCCGGGATCTGGCTCGGCGATCGCATCGCCGCCCACCTCCAGGTCGCGATCGGTGATGACGTCGCGCTCACGGT
The DNA here is from genome assembly GCA_021413675.1 of Deltaproteobacteria bacterium. GTDB lineage: Bacteria > Myxococcota_A > Polyangia > Haliangiales > Haliangiaceae > JAIOQA01. The sequence goes on from JAIOQA010000282.1 coordinate 47,048, forward strand.
CACCGGGAAGGTCGTGCACTTCCGGGTTCTGGCCCTGTTCCACTTCGTCCAGATCGACGAGTACAACCAGCAGCTGGCGATCGTGGGGTTGCGCGCGGCAAGCCCATGGCGACCCGCAGGCGCCGTGAGTGGTGTCGAGATCACCCTCGACCATCGCGAGCGCGCCACCGCCGTCGCGGCGGGCCTCGCGCGTGACCTCGGCGGCGAGCCGTTCGTCGTGCAGACCTGGGAGCAGCTCAACCAGATCCTGATGACGGCACTCCTGCAGTCGCGGACCCTTCGCGAGGGCGCGATCGCGCGCGCGCTCGCACTCGGTCCCTGGGCAGGCTGCTCCTAGGCGCGTGGCGTGGTCTTGCGGCGCACGCTCGATCCGCCCGCGCGCGTCGAACGCTCGCTTGGGCTGCGCGCCGGAATCACTGGTCCGCGTTGCCGCGCGCACGACCCGCGGTGCTCGCCGTGCGCGACGCGCGCGAGCACTAGCCAATGATGTCGACAACGAGTTTGCCAGTCGCCGAGCCGGCTTCGATCGCCGCAAACCCGTCGCTGACCGTCTCCCATGTCAACCGCCGAGGGTCGAGCACAGGCCTGAGGCGCCCGTCCTCGACCAGTCGGGCCGCCATCCGCAAGATCGCGCCATGGTGCGCGCGCCCTTTGCCCGTGAGTAGCGGCAGAAGCGTGAAGATTCCCGAGTAGGTCGCCCCGCGGAAGGACAAGGGCGCCAGCGAGTGGGTGCCCCAGCCCAGGGCGCTGACGACGTGCCCGGTGTGCGCCCGAACCGCGCCGAAGGAGGCGTCGAGCGTGGCCCCGCCGACCGTGTCGAAGATGACGTCGAATCCCTCTCCAGCGGTGTGCTGCTCGACGTACTGCTCGACCGAGGTTGCGGCGAAATCGATGGCTGTCGCCCCGAGCCCGTTCATGAGGACCTGCTGTGCGGCCGTGCCTGTGGCGAACACGACGGCGCCGCGTGCGCGCGCGATCTGGATGGCGACCGCTCCGATGCCGCCAGCCCCGCCGTGGATGAGCACGCGATGCCCGGCCTGGACGCGCGCTCGATCCACCAGCCCCTCCCATGCCGTGATGACGACCAGCGGTAGTGCCGCCGCCTCGCGACTGGTCAGCGATCGTGGCTTGTGCGCGAGCAGCTCGGCGTCAACCGACGCGAACTCCGCCAGGGAGCCCTGATGGCCGCCGACCCCTCCGGACATGCCATACACCTCGTCGCCGGGGATGAACTCGGTGACGCCCGGCCCCACCGCCTCGACGACGCCGGCCATGTCGATCCCGAGCACCGCGGGGAGCGGGTGCCGGGCGTGGTCGGCCCGCCCGGCGCGGATCTTCGTGTCCAGTGGATTGAGGCCACTCGCGTGAATGCGGACGAGGGCCTCCCCCGGGCCGGGCGCGGGGCGCTCGACGAGCGCCTGCCGGAGCGGCGCACCGGCGGCGTCGACGACCAAGGCCCGCATCGATCGAGGGATGTGCAGTGGAGTGGATGACGGTTCGCTCATGGGAGTTTGGTCCGGTCTGAGTTGGAGGGGATGGGCGTGCGACGCGTCAGGAGACGTGATGTCGGACCGGCACGAGTCGGAACTCCACCGTTCCTTGGTCGATGGTCGCGTGCACGGGAGACTCCGCCATCTCGGTCATGATCCCCGTGGCGCTCCGCCGTCCGTCGGCTGCCGATGCCCACGCGACGATGTCGATGATCGTTCCGTCCTTGTCCTCGGCGATGCGCCGCCAGCGGAAGCCAGGCTGTCGTCGTAGGTAGTCATCGATGTCGGCATTGGCGGCGATGAAATCCGCCCTGGTGAGGCCCTTCAGGAGTTTGAATGTCGTGATCTCGAGTGCTTCGGGCATGTGTGCCTCCTGTCGTTCGTCTCGCTGCTGCTCGATCTCCGGCCGACGCGCTCGCGCCACCCTAGCACCGTGGTCAGCCGAAGATGGCGCGCGCCTCGGTGAACGACTGCATGCCGGCGACGCCGAACTCACGGCCGAATCCTGACATCTTGAACCCGCCAAACGGTGCGTGCGGATCATCGACGAGCGCGTTGATCATCACGCGTCCAGCCTGCAGGCGGTTCGCGATGGCGCGGGCGCGCGACAGGTCCTTGCCGTAGATATACGCGTGCAACCCGCAGACGACGTCGTTCGCGATCGCGACGGCGTCGTCCTCGTCACGGTAGGTGATCATGGCGAGGACCGGGCCGAAGATCTCCTCCTGGGCGATGGTCATCTCGTTCCGGACCTTCGCGAACAGCGTCGGCTTGACGAAGTTGCCCGCCTCCAGCCCGCTCGGCTTCCCGAGCCCCCCCGTCACCAGCTCGGCGCCCTCCTCGATCCCCGCGCGGATGTAGCGCTGGACGCGCTCCCAGTGTGCGGCCGTGACCATGGGCTGGATGGTGGTCTCGGGATCCGCCGGATCGCCGGGCCGCATTGCCTCCATGCCGACGTCGCGACTGGCCGTGATCGCGTTGCCCACGATCTCCCCGCGGCCGTTCACGACGTTGATCACGCCGGCCGGGAGCCCGGCCTGATGGAAGGCCGCCATCAGCACCTGTGCCTCCAGGGCGCTGAGCGCGTTGGGCTTGATCACGACGGTGCACCCGGCGGCGAGCGCCGATGCCGCCTTGCCGCAGACGAACCAGGGATTCCCGTTCCACGGCGTCAGCAGCCCCGCCACGCCGAGCGGCACGCGCGCGACCTTCGCGGTGTTCACCGTCTGCTCGAAGTTCTCGGGCACGAGCGTCGCTTGCGCGAGGATGAAGAAGTCGCGCGCCTGCGTCATCGCATACTCCGAGAACGCGGCGAGTCCACCGAACTCGGCGATGCACATCGCCTTGAGTTCGTCGAGTCGCTCCGTGACCGCATCGGCGAGCCGCTGCAACCAGTGCTTGCGCTCGGCGAGCGACGTCTGCGACCAGCCGGGAAGCGCGGCCTTGGCAGCTGCGATGGCGCGCTCGGCGTCCACGGCGTCACCCATGATGGCGCGGCCGATGAGCTCGTTGTTCTTCGGATCGCGAATCTCGACCAACTCGGTGCCGTGAGAGTCGACGAACTCGCCGTTGATGAAGTGCTTGGTGAGGCTCTGCATGGGGCGTTCTCCGTTGGGCATGGGGAGGAATGGATCAGGGGAGTGACGGGATCGGATCGGCGGCGTCGCTGTCGATCGCCGCGCTGACGGCGCGCCAGCGATCGGCGTCGGCGGCGCGGGCTTGCTCGGCCTCCCGGGCGATCCGGAGCGCGTCGCTGCCCAGCAGGATGTGCGGCGGCAACCGTTCGGCGGCGGCGATCCTGAGGACGACCTGCGCGACCTTTGCCGGATCGCCGGTCTCGTTCCCCCAGTAGCCCTCCATCTGCTTCATGCTCGCCCCGACCGACGGTTGATAGTCGGCGAGCAAGGGCGCGCGCTCGACGTGCGCACGCTTGCCCCAGTTGGTGCGCATGGCGCCCGGTTCCAGTGCGGTGACGCGGACGCCGAACGGCGCCGTCTCGAGCGCGATCCCTTCCGTGAAGCCGCCGATGGCCCACTTCGACGCGAAATAGGCGGCGTTGCCGGGGAAGGCCGTGCGCCCACCCAGCGAGGAGATCTGGATGATGTGCCCGCTGCGCTGCGCGCGCATCGTCGGGAGCGCAGCGCGCGTGAGGTTGACCACGCCGAAGAAGCACGTCTCGACCAGGGCGCGGAACTCGCTCGAGGGCATCTGTTCGAACGGCCGCGCATCTCCATAACCGGCGTTGTTGACGAGGACATCGAGACGACCGAACGCCTCGACGGTGGCGCGGACGGCGCGTCTGCCCTCGTCCTCGTCGGTCACGTCGAGGCGAACCGCCCGCGCTTGCGAGCCGTAGCGCTCGAGCAGCGGGGTCAACTGCCGCGGATCGCGCGCGGTGGCAACGACCTTGTGCCCCGCGTCCAGCGCGGCCTCCGCGATCGCGCGTCCCAGGCCACTTCCACTTCCCGTGATCAACCAGACGTTTGACATGTCGGTTCTCCAATGGTGTGTGAGTAGACACTCATTTATCGAGCCAAAAAAAGGGGCGGTCAGGAGAGCGCCTTCATCACGGCCTTGAACCCGAGCTCGCAGAGCTCGTCGGCCTTGGTCGCGTTGCGGCTCATGAAGTCCATCGTCGTCGTCGCCCAGGCATCGACGAGGGCGCCGACGTACCGCACCGGTGCGTCGCGCAGGACACCGCGAGCACTGATCTGCCGGATCAGCTGGAACACCGGTTCGGCGTACTCGTATGCGGCGTTTCTGATCCCGTCGTTCACTTGTTCGGAGACGTTGAGCTGGGCCTGGGCGCGCCGCTTCGCCTCGTTGGCGACGCCCCAGCGCGTCCATGTCACCCAGACGTGATGAAACCGAGCGCGCGCATCGTCGCCCTTCGGCATCCCAGCCAGGACGGTATCGGTGAGCTCCGTGGTCAGCTCGCGATACAACGTGTGGAGCAGCTCCTCCTTGGTGGCGAAGTAGGTGAAGACAGAACCGTGCGGGACCGATGCTCGCTTGGCGATCTCTGCGGTCGCCGCACCGAGCCCCTGTTCGGCGACGAGCTCGGTCGCCGCACCGAGGATGGCCCGGCGTCGGTCTTCACTGAGGGGTCGTGCCATGGCTCAAAGATGAGTGTGTACTCACTCTTTGTCAACCCGAGCGGGCCCAGGCCATCGCGACCGTCATCCGCGGCCCACCCGAATCGCGGCGCCGCTCAGCGCGCGACGCGCGCGGCGCGCGCGAGGGCGGCGCAGAGGCGCAGGTTCTCCTCGGGCAGGCGCACGGCGAGGCGCAGGTGGTCGCGGCCGTCGGCCATCTTGGCGGTGACGTCCTTGAGGTACAGGGCGTCGGTGCGCAGCAGGTCGTCGGCCAGCGCCTTGGCGCTGACACCGGACTTGAGCGTGACCATCAAGAAGTTGCCGCCGCTCGGGTGCACGGTGTCGACGATGGGGACCTCGGCGAGCGCGGTCGCGAACGCCGCGCGGTCGGCGGCGGTGGCCTTCAGCGAGCGCGCCAGGGTCTGGCGGTTCTTGAGGATGATCTCGAGCAGGTGCTCGGCCACCGAGTTCATGTTCCACACCGGCAGCCAGGCGGAGACGTCCGCGGTGAGCTGCGCGTCGCAGGTGTACAGGTAGCCGATGCGCGCGCCGGGCACGCCGAGCGACTTGCTGAGGCTGGTCAGCACCATCACGTTGGGCAGGGGCTCGGCCTCGAGCCGCGGCACCAGCGACGGCTCCGACGAGAACGCGAGGAACGACTCGTCGACGATCACGGTCGTGGCGGGGCGCGACCGCGCGAAGCCGTAGATCCAGTCGGAGGCGATCGTGGTGCCGGTCGGATTGTTCGGGTTCACCAGCACGACGACCTCGGCCTGGGCGGCCTTGGCCTCGATCTCGGCGAGGTCGATGCCGGGGCGGTCGCGGTAGGTGAGCGCGTCCGGGAAGGTGCGCGTGTACTCGCCGAAGGTCGGCGCCGGCACCAGGGCGCGCTTGCCCGCGAATCGCTGGGCCAGGAACGGGTAGATCTGGGCCAGGCCGTTGAGCGCGCTCACCCGGGTCGGGTTGCACAGGAGGAAGAAGGCGAGCTTGCGGTCGAGGACCGCCTGCGTCGAGCCGTAGTTGCGCAGCAGGCGGGCCAGGTTGTTGCGGACCTCCGCCATCATCGACGGCGGCGGGAAGTACATGTTGCGGATGAAGCAGAAGTCGGTGACCTCGTCCTCGAACGACCAGTAGCCGCCCATGGTCTCGTCGAGGATGCGGCGCCGCTTGGCCGGGCTGAACAGGAACTCGGCCATGCGCAGATCGTTGGGATCGTCGATCTCCGCCCACTTCTCGCGATCGATGATCTCCGCCCGGATCACCGCCTTCTGCAGGTAGATCAGGATGCCGAGGATCAGCTCGTAGTAGCAGCTGTCGTCGATCGTGCGGGCGTAGAAGGTCAGGATCTTCTTGAAGGAGCGATTACAGAGCTCCTTCGACAGCTTGTAGATGTTGAGGGTCTTGTACTTGTCGGCGAACGAGAAGTCGCCGGCCTGCAGGTGCGGCGGGATCACGCTGGTGACCACGCCGTCGACGACGGTGACCACGGTGCCGTCCATGCCGGTCCGGTAGTGATCGACCAGCGCGACGTCCGGGTACGGCGACCGGGCGATGCGCTCGAACACGGCCGGCTCGCACACGAGATCGGACTCGATGAGCAGCAGGTCCTCGTCGATCTCCATCTTCTCGAACGCGAGGGCGAGCGAGTAGATGTTGTTCGTCTCCTCGTAGCGCGGGTTCCGGACGAACTCGAAGGTCGCCTTGGGGTGGTTGCGGAGCAGCGAGCTCTCGAGCTCGTCGGCGCGGTAGCCGGTCACCACGCAGATGCGGGTGACGCCGACCGCGGCGAGCCCATCGATGATGCGGCCGATGATCGTGCGGCCTCCCACCTCGAGCAGCGTCTTGTGCTGCCCGTCCGTCAGGGGACGCATGCGATTACCGTAACCAGCGGCCAGGATGAGAGCCTTCACGGTCGCGGAACCTCTCTCACCCCGCCTCGTTTGACAAGCATGTCGCGCGACGACATCATCTCCGTGATGACGCGGGGCCTCCGGGTCATGTCCTTCAACCTGCGGGGGGCCCTCACGCCAGATGGCTGGAATGCCTGGCCTTTCAGAGCTTCGCTGGTGCGCGAGCTGCTGAACCGCCACCGGCCGCAGGTGGTGGCCTTCCAGGAGATGATGGCCCCCAACGCCTGGCTCTTGCGGAGCTGCCTGCGGGGCTACCAGGTCGTGCGGGGGGGCGCGACCGGCCGGCGCCTGATCGGGCCGCGCAACGCGGTGTACGTCGCCCCCGAGCTCGCGGTGACCGGCCAGGGCGGGTTCTGGCTGGGGCGCCGGCCCGAGCGGTTCGGGGCCGACTGGGGGGCGCGCCAGGCCCGCGGCGCCACCTGGGTGCGGCTGCGCCACGGCGGTGGCGAGGTCCTGGTCGTCGACACGCACCTCGACCACGAGAGCGCGGAGGCGCGGACCAAGGGCGCGCGCCTGGTGCGCGAGCGGCTGCGCGGGCTGGGCTGGCCAGCGGTGCCCGCGATCGTGTGCGGCGACTTCAACGCCAGCGCCGGCGGCGCCGACCATGCGGCGTGGCTGGCCGATGGCTTCCGCGATACCTGGACCGACACCGGCCACCAGGACGGCCTCGAGGCGTTCACGTTCCACGCCTTCCGCGGCCAGCCCGATCCGGCCGAGCTGCGCATCGACTGGATCCTGTACTCGCCGCCGCTGCGGCCGCGCGCCGCCGCGATCGTCCGCGACGCGCGCCCGCCGCGCTATCCGTCGGATCACTACCCCGTGATGGCCGACTTCGAGTGACGTCGCCGCGCGGGGACCGCGGCCCGCGCGTCGACGGCGTGCCGCGCATTCCGGACGCTGCGCGCGGGGGCGTGGCACCATGCGGCCGGGATGCGGGGAACCATACCGGGGCACGGCCACGCCGTCGACGCGACCTTGACCGCCGACAACGCGCGTCCGACCGGCCCTGCCGTGGACGGGATCGCGTCCGACCCGACCCTCGCGGCGCACGCCTCGGGGTCGCCGACACCGATCCCCGGGCTGCGGCGGGTCGCGCGCAGCGAGTACGAGCGCGGCGCCGAGCTCGCGCGCGGCGGCATGGGCCGGATCATCGCGGCCCGCGACGTGCGCCACGATCGTCCGGTCGCGATCAAGGAGCTGCTCGATCGGCATCCGATGCTGATCGCGCGCTTCGAGCGCGAGGCGC
>JAIOQA010000283.1 GCA_021413675.1 Deltaproteobacteria bacterium
CGCCGCGACGCCGATCGCCGCGACCAGCGGCCCGCGCCACCGCCGCGGCCGGCGCGCGATCACCGGCGCGTCGAGCTGGGCCAGCAGCCGGCTCGCGATCCGCGTGCGCGCGACGTCGTCGAGAGTGGCGGTCGCGCTCGACAGCGCCGCGGTCAGCTCGCTCAGGCGTCGCTCGGCGCTCATGCGTTCCTCCCGCTCAGGCGCCGCTCGGCGCGCTCGATCATCGCGACCAGCTCGCGGCGCGCGTGCAGCACGCGCTGCTTGACCGCGTCGGGCGTCGCCCCGACCAGCTCGGCGGCCTCGTCGAGCGACAGGCCCTCGACCGCGACCAGCACGAACGCGACCCGCTTGTCGGGCTTGATCCGCTCGAGCAGCCCGAACACCTGGTGCAGTTCGGCGCGCGCCCGGACCTGCGCCTCCGGGGTCAGCCCGTGATCGATCAGATCGTCGACCGCGATCGCGTCGGTGGCGATCGGCCGGCGCAGCCGCCGCCGCAGGTGATCGCAGGCGACGTTCACCGTGATGCGGTACAGGAACGTCGACAGCCGCGCGTCGCCGCGAAACCCGGGCAGCGCGCGGTGCAGCTCGAGGAACACCTGCTGCAGCACGTCCTCGCGATCCGGCCCCGGGCCGATCAGCCGCGTGAGCCGCGTGAAGACCCGCGCCGCGTGGCGATGGTAGAGCGCCGCGAAGGCGTCGACGTCGCCGGCCGCGGCGGCCAGCCCGAGCGCGCGATCGTCGTCGGGCGCGGCCGGCGGCGCCGCCAGCTCCGAGGTCATCCGCAGCACCACCGTGTAGCTCATCGCGCCACCGCCCACTCGAACGCGATCGCGCCGGTCAGCGCGAGCCGCGGGGTGGCGGTGAACGCGCGGCCATCGAGCCGCACCTCGACCCGGGGATCGAGCAGCTCGGCGCGCGCCCCGACCCGCACGCGCCAGGTCGCGCCGCCGACGACGCGCACCGCGGCGTCGACGTGGCCGCCGCGCATCCAGCCGCGGCGCGCGCCGACCCCGTAGCGTCCGAGCGTCGGACCGGCGGTGAGCTCGACCGCGCCGACCTGCGCGCCGATCGCGATCCGCGCGAGCCCGAGGTTGGCGCGGACCGCGGCGCCGGGATCCGCGGCCTGCCCGTGGAGCCACGCGAGCTCGGCACCGAGCTGCCAGCGTCCGCGCCCCGTGCGCACGCCGGCCTCGGGACCGATCAGCGCCAGGTCGTCCGAGGCCGCGCCGCGGCCGGCGATGGCCGCGACCCGCAGCCAGACCGGGCGCGACCGGCGCGCGGGGGCGCGGACCTCGACGGTGGCCAGCGCAGGCTCGGGCGCCTCCGCGAGGTAGACCGCGACCAGCCGGGCGGCGGCCGGGCCGCGGGCGCCGCCCAGATCGATGCGCTCGGCGGTCGCCGGCGTCCGCACCTCGATGGTCGAGCCGCTGACTGCGCGCACGGTCAGCGCGGGCTCGACGCCGCGGGTCAGGAGCGCGCTCTCGAGCTCGCTCGCCGTGAAGGGCACGCCGTCGCCGACCTCGACCTCGGCGCGCGCGATCCCCGGCAGGAGCACGCCCACCACCACCAGCCACGCGAGCGCGCTGCGCGCCATCGACCGTTGGTCGTTCGCATGCCGCGCCGGGAAAAAGAATCGGCGCGGCCAAGATTCATTTTCCGCGCTGGCGGGAGGCACGACCGAGGCATCAGACTCCAGCGCGTCGGGGCACGGCGCCGAAAGAATCACCGTGAAGAACTTTCGTAACTTGATGTACGGAATCGCGCTGCTGATGGTGGCGGCGACGGCCGGTTGCACGATCGAGGTCATCGACCTGCACCCCGGCCACGGCGGTGCCTGTGGCAACGGCGTGCTGAACCCCGGCGAGTCCTGCGACGACGGCAATCAGGCCTCGGGCGACGGCTGCAGCGCCGACTGTCGATCGGACGAGGTCTGCGGCAACCTCATCCTCGATCCCGGCGAGGAGTGCGACGACGGCAACCTCGTGTCGGGCGACAGCTGCGAGCCCGACTGCACGCTCGCGAGCGGCTGCGGCAACGGCATCGTCGACGCGGGCGAGGTCTGCGACGACGGCAACCAGATCGCGGGCGACGGCTGCGCCGCGGACTGCCGGTCGACCGAAGCCTGCGGCAACGCCATCCTCGATCCCGGTGAGCAGTGCGACGACGGCAACCTCGTGGCGGGCGACGGCTGCGACCCCGACTGCCGGCTCCCGCACCGCTGCGGCGATGCGGTCCTCGACGCGGGCGAGGTCTGCGACGACGGCAACAACCTCGGCGGCGATGGCTGCAGCGCCGACTGTCACTCGGCGGAGGTCTGCGGCAACGGCATCGTCGATCCGGGCGAGGTCTGCGACGACGGCAACACCGATCCCAACGACGCGTGCGCGAGCGATTGCCGGGCCGTCACGGGATGCGGCAACGGCGTGGTCGAGGCCGGGGAGCAGTGCGACAGCGGCGGCATGACCGCGACCTGCGACGCTGACTGCACGATCGCGCTGTGCGGCGACGGCCTGGTCAACGTCGCGGCCGGCGAGCAGTGCGACGACGGCAACGCGCAACCGGGCGACGGCTGCAGCCCGGCCTGCACGCTCGAGTGATCAGATCAGATCGCGGGTGAGCGTGCCCAGCGCCTCGACCAGCTCGGGCTCGGGATCGAGCAGCTCGAGGCCGTAGCCATCCTCGCCGCGGCGCGCGACCCGCGCCCACGCGCGATGGGTCGACGCGGCCAGCGCGTCGCCGCTCGCGGGCACGCCGATCGTGACCGTGACCTCGGCGCCGATCTCGAACGCCGCGTCGACGAACACGAACATGCCGCTGGTGCTGAGATCGCGGACCACGGCCTTCACCAGCGCGCCGTCGTCGAGCTCGATCGTGACGTCGACCGGCACGACCACGCGGGCCGCGCGATCGCGAGGCCCGCCCTGCGCGCCCGGGCGGGTCGGGGCGCGGACGCGGGCGCTGATCCGGCGCAGCGCCGACAGCGCCGCCGGCGGGATGAGCGTGGCGGCGGTGGGTGGCGCGACCGGCGGCGCAACCGGCGGCGCGACTGGTGGCGCGGGCTCGGCGACCAGCGCGATGTCGGCGGGCATGATCTCGATGTCGATCGTGGTCGCGGCGATCGGCGGCGGCTCCGCGATCGGCGGCGCAGTCGGCTGCGCGATCGCCTGCGAGACCGGCGGCGGCGGCGACACCGGCGGCGGCTGCGAGACCGGCGGCGGCTCGCGCAGCACGCCGAGCCCGGTGAGCCGACCGTGGGTGCTCTCGAACGTCTCCGCCGCGGTCTCGAACTGATCGAGGTACACCAGCGACAGCGCCATCTCCTCGGCGACCTCCTCCGCCGGCGCGTCGTCGTCGAGATGGATCGGGATGTCCTGGGCATCGACGAACTCGCGGACCTCGGGGTGGTCGGGCGCGAGCTCGATGACGATCGCGGCGTACGCGGTCGCCACCTCCACGTCGCGCGCGTCGCGCCACGACACCTCGAGCCCGAGCCGCGCGAGCCACAGCCGATCGTCGTCGGGCAGCTCGAGGTGCAGGCCCTCCACCGCGAGCGGGATCAGCTCCGCGGTCGAGTGCACCCGGCGCGCGTGCTCGACCAGCAGCGCCCACGACGCCAGGTGGCCCGGGATCTCGGCCGTGCGCGCGGCGTAGGCCTCCTCGAGCCCGCGGCGGACCAGGCGCAGCCCGAGGCCCGGCGCGAGCCCGCGCACGCACAGCCGGGTCGCGGCCGCGCGGATCTCGTCGATCCAGCCCGGACCCGGCGTGATCGCGGCGAGCCGGCGCCGATGAAACGTCAGGAGCTCGTCGGGATCGGCGCGGGTCAGCAGGTGATCCTCGACGAGCGCGCCGATCTCGGGATCGGCGGGCCAGCGATCGAGCGCGGCGCGCAGCACGCGCGCGCGCAGGTCCTCGGGCGCGTCGCAGATCCGCGCCAGGCGGATCGCGTGGGCCGCGTCCGCGGCGCTGTCGGTCGCGGCCGCGCGCTCGAACCAGCGCCCGATGTCGCGGTGCGGATCGGCGATGCCGACCTCGATCGCATCGCGCAGGCTCGCGACCCGCGCGGCGACCGCCGGGGCCAGCGCCTCGCCCGCCGCCGCGGTCAGCGGCCACACCGCGCGCATCGGCTCGCCGGCATCGA
>JAIOQA010000195.1 GCA_021413675.1 Deltaproteobacteria bacterium
CGCGCTCGTGCTCGGCGCCGTGATCTGGACGCTGCGCGGCCGCAGCGAGCTCGAGGTCCGGATCAAGACCGACCCCGCCGGCAAGGACGAGGCGTTCTGCATCGAGATCAACCACTCGTCGGCGCGGCCGAGCGTCGCCGAGCCCGCCGCGTTCCGCGCGCAGCTGGCGCAGGCCGGGCAGGAGGTGCGTCGGCGCGGCGCGACGCTGGTCGGCAAGGTCACGCGCTTCCGGCTCGCGCCCGGCACCTGGGACGTTCACCTCTACGGCGTCTACGAGCGCGGCGGCGAGCAGCGGACCCTGGGCCCCAGCTGCTCGCAGCGCGTGACCCTCGGCCGTGGCCGGTCGACCCCGCTCACGTTCGATCTGGTGCCCGACAGCGCCGAGGTCCGCATCACGATCTACGACGTCAACCGCGGGCGGGTCGGGCTGTGGCTCGACGATCGCGAGCACGAGAAGATCCTGACCAACGGCGACGGCGAGGCGGTGCTGTTCGCGCCGATCGGCAGCCACACGCTGAAGATCGAGGCGCGCGGCATGCTGCTCGAGCAGCCGCTGGTGATCACCAGCCCGCGCATCGAGCGCCTGCAGATCAACATCGAGCGCGAGCGCCGGCTCGCCGAGGTCTCGGGCGGGCTGTCGCTCAAGCGGACCCACGCCGCGGGGTCGGCGCCGTCGCCGGAGCGCGATCTACAGCTCCGCGCCGAGGAGGATCCCGCGCCCCGCGCGCCGGTCGCCGCCGACCCCGCGCCGGTCGCCGCCGGCGCCGCAACCCTGCCGATGGCGTCGGCGCCCGCGAGCGCGCGCCCCGCGGCGCCTGCCGCGCCCGCCGCGCCCGGCATGCTGCTCGGCCGCTACCGCATCGTCGCCGAGCTCGGCCGCGGCGCGATGGGCGTGGTCTACCGCGCCCACGATACCAACCTCGAGCGCGAGGTCGCGATCAAGGCGATGTCGTCCGAGCTGCGCGCCAACCCGGTGGCGCTCAACCTCTTCACCCAGGAGGCCAAGGCGCTCGCGCAGCTCAACCATCCCAACATCGTGGCGGTCTACGACCAGGCCACCGACGGCGACGACACGTACATGATGATGGAGCTGGTCGAGGGCACGACCCTCGAGGCGGTGCTCGCCGAGCGCGGCGCGGTGCCGTGGCGTCGCGCGCTCGGCGTGATCGATCAGCTGTGCGCCGGCCTGGCCTACGCCCACGCGCGCAAGGTCATCCACCGCGACATCAAGCCCGCCAACGTCTTCGTGACTCCCGATGGACGGGTCAAGCTCGGCGACTTCGGCCTCGCGCGCGTCATGCGCGAGCTCGCGATCCGCCGCACCGAGATCCGCGGCACGCCGCTCTACATGGCGCCCGAGCAGATCACCGGCACCAACGTCGGCCACCGCGCCGACCTCTACGCCGTCGGCTGCACGCTCTTCGAGCTCGTCACCGGCCAGCCGCCGTTCGTCGACGGCGACATCCTCTATCACCAGATGAACACGCCGCCGCCGCGCGCCTCGGCGCTCCGCCCCGAGCTACCCGCCTCGTTCGACGAGCTGGTGCTCGCGTGCCTGGCGAAGGCGCCCGAGGACCGGATCGCTACCGCCGACGACATCCGCACCCAGCTGCGGGTCGTGCTGCAGACGCCGTAGGGCGCGACGATCGGCGCGTGGGCGGCTCGAGCGGTATCCTGTCGCGCCATGAGGGAAGGCCCGGTGCATCGGATGCTGCGCGGCTCACCGTCGCTCCAGGCGGACGCGCTCGATCACGCCGGCACCTGGGTGCTGTCTCGCAGCGGCGTGCTCAACGTGTACGGCCCGATCTCCGCGGCCGACGCCCGCCGGATCGGCGCCCACCGCAACGTCGACCTGCTCCAGCTGGTGCACTCCTACCCGAAGGCGTCCGCGCCTGGCCAGCTGCACCTGTTCGACGAGCACGTGGTGGCGCGCCATCCCAGGCTCGATCTCCGGATCACGCTCAACGGATGCGGCGCCTTCGACGACCTCGCGTTCCTCGAACACCTGCCGCATCTGCGCGGGCTGCGGGTCGATGGCAACCATGCACTCGACCTGTCGCCGGTCCGCCGTTTCGTCGCGCTCGACTCACTCGGCGTCGGCGGGCTCGGTACGTCGCTGCGCCCGCTCGAGGGGTATCCGTCCTTGACGGACCTCTTCGTCCACGAGCGCATCAAGGACGTGGAGACCATCGGGACGCTGCGCAACCTCCGCGCGCTCACCCTCGGCGGCCGGAGCCCCGCCGAGCTCGGCTTTCTCGTGCCGTTGCGCAAGTTGCGTTCGATCGCCTTCCACCTGGTCGCGCCAAGGCGCTTCGCTGACCTCTGCGCGCTGCCCGCGCTGTCCGAGCTGCGGATCTGGCGGGCGCGCATGCTCGACGCACGCGCGCTCGCGCCGATCAACCGGATCCCGCGGCTCGACAAGCTGGCCCTCGACGAGCTGCCGCGCATCACCTCGCTTGGCTGGCTCAAGAGCAAGACGCTGCGCACCCTGGTGCTCGATCACATGACCGGCCTGCGGTCGATCAAGGCGCTCGCCGGTGTGCCGGCGCTGCGCCGGCTGGTGGTCGACGGAAAGACCGTGATCAGGCGCTGAACGGATCGCGGCGGGAGCCCGTCGTGTCGTGTCGTCGCGTCGAGGCAACGTGTGGCGGCCCGGCATGTGTCGGGGCCTCGCGTGAGACGGCGACGCGTGCTGATTCGCCGATCAATCGACTCGCACCTGGCCATGATAGCTTCGCCGAGTCGAGGAACGGCGTCGGTCGGCGTCGACGGCCGATGGGTCGGTCGGAAAGGGAGGGGATATGCATGCCAGTACGCTGCGCATCGCGTTGGTGGCACTGACGATGTCTGGCGGGTGTTCAACGGAGGGCCCGCCGGGGCAACCGGGCCCGATGGGCTCAATGGGAACGATGGGAGTGGCCGGCGTCGGGCGCGATGCGTTGCTTCGCACGATGCCCGAGAGCGCAGGGCCGAACTGCGCCGCGGGCGGAACGCGGCTGGAGGTCGGGCTCGACGCCAACGACAACGGCGTTCTGGACGCCGATGAAGTTGTCGCGGGCGCGACCACGTATCTGTGCAATGGAATCGATGGCGCCGTCGGCGCGCGAGGCGGCGATGGCCCGGAGGGACCTGCAGGCCCCACGGGGCCAGCGGGCGCGCCTGGTGCGGCCGGGGAGTCCGTCATCGCAGCGTCCGAGGCACCGGGGCCAAACTGCGCAGACGGTGGGACGAGGTTCACCGTCGGTGGCGCGGTGACCTTCGCGTGCGACGGTGCTGCTGGACCAGAAGGCCCGAGTGGGCAGCAGGGCCCGCAGGGTGAGCCCGGCGCCCCTGGAGCGCCCGGTTCGCCCGGTTCGCCCGGTTCGTCGGGGCCAGCTGGACCAACTGGACCAGCTGGCCCACCGGGACCGGCCGCCTTCAATCCGCTGCAAGTAGCAACGCTCCACTGGTACGCCGCGAACGCCACGTTTCCGCCGCTCGCGACCGGCGGTCGCCCGCTCGGGATCGCCTTCGATGGGAAGCGGATGTGGGTCGTGAACAACTCGAGCGACAGCGTCACGGTGTTCGACCCTGACGGCAGCTCGATTACTGTACCGGTCGGTGGCCAGCCAAGCGCGGCGGCGTTCGATGGCACCAACATCTGGGTGACGAACGGAACCGGGAGCTCCGTCACCAAGATCCGCGCGTCCGACGCGCAGGTCGTTGGTACCTACGCGACGGGCGGGCAGGACGCGCGGGAGGTCGCGTTCGATGGATCCTGCGTCTGGGTCTCCAACAGCATCGGAAACACCGTCACTCGGCTGGACGGAGTGACTGGCGCCGTGGTGGGGCAGGTTCCGGTTGGCGCCGCTCCGCGCGGCCTGGCCTTCGACGGACGGTCGATCTGGGTCGCAAACCAGCAAGGCAGTAGCCTGACGAAGATCCGCGCAGCCGACGGCCTCGATCAGGGCACGTTCCCGGTCTGCAGCGATCCGATCGGACTAGGTTTCGATGGCGCCAGTGTGTGGGTGTCATGCGCGACGACGGCGCGCGTTCAGGTCGTCTCCTCGAGCGGCGACGTCATCGACACGATCGCGACCGGTAGTGGCCCGGCGGGCATGGTGTTCGACGGCGAGAACGTGTGGATCACGAACCAGAACGACAACACCGTGACCAAGGTCAGAACCTCAGATCGGACGGTGCTCGGGACCTACCCCGTCGGGCTGAATCCGGGGTCCGCCGCGTTCGATGGCGTGAACGTCTGGGTCACGAACATGGCGTCGAACACGGTGTCGAGACTGTAGTCGCGACCGTCCGCCCGGCGCCGTAACCACGGCCGCGCTCGCCCCATCACAGCCGTGGCACCCGATGCCCGAAGGCCACACCATCCACTGCCTCGCGCGTGATCTGACCGCGGAGCAGGCCACCTGCCGCGCGTGCGGCAGCGCGGTCGCGCGGCTCGCGCTCGCGGCGCGCACGATCTACGCCTGCGAGACCTGTCAGCCCCGGCCGCGGTCATGACGCGCGCCGCGTCCAAGGCCTGCGCGCGCTGCGGCCGGACGTTCGCGTGGCGCAAGCGCTGGGCCGCCTGCTGGGAGCAGGTGCGCTACTGCTCGGAGGCCTGTCGCGCGGATCGCCAGCCCTCGGTCGGCGCCGCGTACGCCGAGGCGATCGTCGCGCTGCTCGCGGCCCGCGTCCCCGAGGCCTCGATCTGTCCGTCGGAGGTCGCGCGAACGCTCGATCCCGAGGCGTGGCGCGACCGTATGGCCGACGTCCGCGCCGCGGCGCTCCGGCTCGCGCGCGCCGAGCTCGTGGTCGTGACCCAGGGCCCGGCGATCGTCGATGCGCTCACCGCGCGCGGCCCGATCCGGCTGCGCCGCGGCCCGCGCTTCACGGCGTCGCGAGCGTGACGCCGTAGCCGCGCAGCAGCTCGCGGCCCTGGTCGATCGAGAGCCCGAGGTAGCTGTCGGGGCCGCGCGGGCTGTCGTCGAGCACGAGCTTCGCGTCGAACGGCGGCTCGTCGTCGATGCGCTGGACCTTGAACTTCGTCGTCGCGCGCTCGCCGTCGTCGGGGAACACCAGCGCCAGGCGCCGGCCGTCGACGTTGAACGTGTACATCTCGTACTCGCCCTTGTAGAAGCGGGCCTTCTGGTACACGCCCGACCGCGACTCCGCGTCGAAGAACAGCACGTGGAACGTGTCCTTCGGGCCGGTCGGCACGTGATCGATCCACACGTGCTCGACCAGCGCGCGCCCGCCGTCGGCGGCGTCGAGGTCGGCGCCGCGCGAGCCGCAGGCCGCGAGCGCGAGGGGGAGCGTGAGGGCAAGGATCCGCATGACCGCAACGATACGCCCGCGGTGATTTCGCGCCAGCGGATCCCGCGCCAGCCCGGACATCGTGCCCTACGCTTGCGCGGTGCCACCAGACGCGCCTCCGATCGTCACCATCCGCGGGTTGAGCAAGACCTACGCGAGCGGGTTCCAGGCGCTCAAGAGCGTCGACCTCACGATCCGGCGCGGCGAGATCTTCGCGCTGCTCGGCCCCAACGGCGCCGGCAAGACCACGCTCATCGGCATCGTCTGCGGCATCGTCAAGCCCACCGCCGGCACGGTGACCGCCGACGGCCACGACATCGTGCGCGACTTTCGCGCGGCGCGCGCGGCGATCGGCCTGGTCCCGCAGGAGCTGTCGACCGACGCGTTCGAGACCGTCTGGTCGACGGTGACGTTCAGCCGCGGCCTGTTCGGCAAGCCCGCGAACCCGGCGTACCTCGAGTCGGTGCTGCGCGCGCTGTCGCTCTGGGACAAGAAGAACGCGAAGATCATGACGTTGTCGGGCGGCATGAAGCGGCGCGTGCTGATCGCCAAGGCGCTGTCGCACGAGCCGACGATCCTGTTCCTCGACGAGCCGACCGCGGGCGTCGACGTCGAGCTGCGCCACGACATGTGGATGATGGTGCGGGACCTGCGCGCGCGCGGCGTGACGATCATCCTGACCACGCACTACATCGAGGAGGCCCAGGAGATGGCCGATCGGGTCGGCGTCATCACCAAGGGCGAGCTGATCCTCGTCGAGGACAAGGATGTCCTCATGCGCAAGCTGGGCAAGCGCCAGCTCGCGGTGGTGCTGCAGCACCCGCTCGCCGCGATCCCCGAGGCGCTGGCGTCGCCGGCGCTCGCCCTGTCCGAGGACGGCACCGTGCTCACCTACACGTTCGACGTACAGAGCGACGACCCCGGCATCGCGCCGCTGCTCGCGCAGCTGGGCGCGCACGGCATCGCCTTCAGGGATCTGCGCTCGAGCGAGAGCTCGCTCGAGGACATCTTCGTCACCCTGGTCAAGGAGTCCCGATGAACGTCCACGCGATCCGCGCGATCTACCGGTTCGAGATGGCGCGCACGTTCCGGACCGTGGTCCAGAGCATCGCCTCGCCGGTGCTGTCGACCTCGCTGTACTTCGTCGTGTTCGGCTCGGCGATCGGCTCGCGCATGGGCACGGTCGGCGGCGTCAGCTACGGCTCGTTCATCATCCCGGGGCTGGTCATGCTGTCGCTCCTCGGCGAGAGCATCTCGAACGCGTCGTTCGGGATCTACCTGCCGAAGTGGTCGGGCACGATCTACGAGCTGCTATCGGCGCCGGTGTCGTTCGTCGAGGTCGTGATCGGCTATGTCGGCGCGGCCGCGACCAAGTCGATCATGCTCGGCACGCTGATCCTGGTGACCGCGCGGGTGTTCGTGCCCTACGAGATCGTGCACCCGGTCTGGATGGTGACCTTCCTGGTGCTGACCGCGGTCACGTTCAGCATGTTCGGCTTCATCATCGGGCTGTGGGCCGACAGCTTCCAGAAGCTGCAGACCATCCCGCTCATGGTCGTCACGCCGCTCACCTTCCTCGGCGGCGCGTTCTACTCGATCAACATGCTGCCGCCGTTCTGGCAGACCGTGACCTTGTTCAACCCGGTCGTGTACCTGATCAGCGGCATGCGCTGGGCGTTCTACGGCACGTCGGACGTCAACGTCGTCACCAGCGTCGCGATGACCGGCGGCTTCCTGGTCGCCTGTCTGGTCGCGATCGCGGTGATCTTCCGCACCGGCTACAAGCTGAAGTCGTAGCGCCGGTCGCGGCGCGCTCGGTCGGCGACGACGACGAGGACGTCGATCTGTTCGTCGACGCGGAGGAGGACGCGATCGCCGGCGCGCAGGTCGATCGTGCGGGTGACACAGCGCTCGGCCTGCGCGTCGAACGCGCGCACCTCGTGCGTGCCCGCGTCGAGGATGGCGGTCGCGCCATCGGTCATCGCGCGACCATCGACCCGCGCCTGCGCGCCGGGGGAGAGCGCGTGCAGGTCGAGCTGCACCTGCACCGTCTGGCCGCGGGTCTCGTCGCGGACCCGCGCCGCTTCCGCCGCGAACGAGGCGCGCTGGGTCGGGACCGACGACGCGAGCTGGACCGCGAGCTCCGCGTTCGCCGCCGCGGCCGCGCTGTAGCCCACCTCGCGCTGGGCGCGGGCGATCAGCAGCGCGATGCCCGGGAAGGTGCGGGTCGGGGTGATCGTCAGCAGCGCGGCGAGTGCGCCGCGGTGGTCGCCGACGTTGATCCGTGATTCCGCGAGGACATACGCGCTGCGGTCGGCCGCGCTCGGGTCGCGGCTCGCCCACGCGCCGTCCGGCGCGGTCAGCACGACCGCGAGCGGCTCGCTGGTCGCCGGGCCAAGGCACTCGTCGAGGGTCGGCGGGCTGCCCACGGCCAGCGGTCCCTGGCCGTGGTCCTCGCGCGGCGCGTGCGCACAACCAATCGCCGCGATCGCCACGCCCATCCACCAGCACCCACGCGTGAGCTCGACCGTCATCGACGCAGCGTCCGCCGCGACGCTCGGGCGGTCAACGGCCGTGACGGATCTGGCATCCGCCACGGCCGGTCGAGGTCATCGCCCGGGTCAGCGCCCGCCGAACGGCAGGTCCTGGCCGCGCGCCGGCAGCCACGACGGCGCGCCGCGCAGGTACGCGTCGACGTGCCGCGCGGCCTCGCGGCCCTCGGCGATCGCCCACACGATCAGCGACGCGCCGCGCTTGGCGTCGCCGGCGGCGTACACGCCGCCGACGTTGGTCGCGTACTGGCCATCGACCGCGATGTTGCCGCGGCCATCGATCGCGACGCCGAGCTGCTGCTTGATCGGGCCGAGATCCGGTCCGACGAAGCCGAGCGCGAGGATCAGCGTGTCGACAGGCAGCGTGATCTCGCCGGCGACGTCGACCAGCTCGCCGGGGTGCTTCGGCGCCTTGCCGTCGGGGCCGGTGACGTGCACGCCGTGCAGCGCGACCAGCTTGCCGCCCTGCACCTCGAGGTGCGTCGTGCGCAGCGCGAACTCGCGCGTGCCGCCTTCCTCCTGCGAGGTCGACGTGCGGAACACCATCGGCCACTGCGGCCACGGGTTGTCGCCGGCGCGCCCGGTGGGCGGCGCGGGCATCAGCTCGATCTGCGTGACGGTCGCCGCGCCCTGGCGGTGCGCGGTGCCGACGCAGTCCGAGCCGGTGTCGCCGCCGCCGAGCACGATCACGCGATGGCCGCGGACGTTGCGCGGCGCGGTCGCGCGCTCACCGCCGACCACCTGGTTCTGGCCGGTCAGGTAGTCCATCGCGACGATCACGCCGTCGGCGTCGCGGCCGGGCACGCTCAGGTCGCGCGGCCGCGCCGCGCCGATCGCGATCACGACCGCGTCGTGCTCGGCGCGCAGCCGGTCCCACGTGGGGTCGGTGCCGACCGCCACGCCACAGCGGAACTCGATGCCCTCGGCCTCGAGCAGCTTGAGCCGGCGATCGATGACCCACTTCTCCATCTTGAAGTCGGGGATGCCGTAGCGGAGCAGGCCGCCCGGCTTCGCCGCCGACTCGTACACGATCACCGAGTGGCCGGCGCGGTTGAGCTGCTGCGCGGCGGCGAGGCCGGCCGGGCCCGACCCGACGACCGCGACCTTGCGGCCGGTGCGCGCGCGCGGCGGCTCGGCGGTCACCCAGCCGTGGGTGAACGCGTGCTCGATGATCTCCTTCTCGATCTCCTCGATCGTGACCGCCTCGCCGCCGGCGACCGCGGTGCCCACGCCCGCCGCGTTGGCGCCGGGATCGATCGCCAGCACGCACGCGCCCTCGCACGGCGCCGGGCACAGCCGCCCCGTGAACTCGGGGAAGTTGTTGGTCGCCGCGAGCCGCCGGTGCGCGTCGCGCCAGCGATCGCGGTGCACGAGATCGTTGAAGTCGGGGATCGGGTTGCCCAGCGGGCAGCCCTGCTGACAGAACGGCACGCCGCAGTCCATGCAGCGCCCGGCCTGGCGCTGGCTCTCGGCGGGATCGGCCGCGAGGTACAGCTCCTTCCAGTCACCGGTGCGCTCGTGGATCGCGCGCTTCTTGGGCAGCAGCCGCTGCCACTCGAGGAAACCCGTCGGCTTGCCCATCACCGACCTCCATCGACGAGGGTGAGGCGTCCGGATCGCGGACGCGCGGCGGCGCGCCGCGCCTGCAGCACGCGCTTGTAGTCGGTCGGCATGACCTTCACGAACTTCGCGACGACGTGCTCCCAGTTGTCGAGCAGCCGCCGGCCGAGCGGGCTGGCGGTGAAGCGCACGTGATCCTCGATGAGGCCGTAGACCAGCCACAGGTCGCTCTCGTCGACCAGCGACTCGAGCTCGACCATGTCGAGGTTGCAGCGGCTGCGGAAGGTCTGGGTCGGATCGAACACGTAGGCCGCGCCGCCCGACATGCCGGCGGCGAAGTTGCGGCCGACCGGGCCGAGCACGACCACGACGCCGCCGGTCATGTACTCGCAGCCGTGATCGCCGGTGCCCTCGACCACCGCGCGCGCGCCCGAGTTGCGCACCGCGAAGCGCTCGCCCGCGAGGCCGCAGGCGAACAGGTCACCCGCGGTCGCGCCGTAGAGCGCGACGTTGCCGATGATGACGTTGTCCTCCGGCGCGTAGCGCGCCGACGCCGGCGGGTAGACCGCGATGCGGCCGCCCGACAGGCCCTTGCCGATGTAGTCGTTCGAGTCGCCGCACAGCTCGAGCGTCACGCCGGCCGCGAGGAACGCGCCGAAGCTCTGCCCGGCCGAGCCGGTGAAGCGCACCTTGATCGCGCCGTCGGGCAGGCCCTTGCCGCCGTGCCGCCGCGCGATCTCGCCCGACAGCATCGTGCCGACCGCGCGCCGGGTGTTGTCGATCGGCAGCGCCAGCTCGACCGGCCGGCCGCCGTTCATCGCGCTCTCGGCGCGGCGCAAGAGGTCGACGTCGATGTGATCGTCGACCGGCCACGGCTGCGCCATGAGGAAGCGCCGCGGCACATCGGCGGGCGCCTGCGGCGCCGCGATGATCGGGGACAGGTCGACGCGCCGGGCCTTCCAGTGCTCGGTCTTGCGGGTGTGCAAGAGATCGACGCGGCCGACCAGCTCGTCGATCGTGCGCACGCCGAGCTTCGCCATCCACGCCCGCACGCCCTCGGCGACGAACGTCATGTAGTTGACGACGTCCTCCGGCGTGCCGGTGAAGCGCGCGCGCAGCGCCGGATCCTGGGTCGCGATGCCGACCGAACAGGTGTTCAAGTGGCACTTGCGCAGCATCACGCAGCCGGTGGCGATGAGCGCCGCCGTCGCCATGCCGTACTCCTCGGCGCCGAGCAGCGCCGCGACGATCACGTCGCGCGAGGTGCGCAGGCCGCCGTCGACCTGCACGCGGATGCGATCGCGCAGCCGGTTCTGCACCAGCACCTGCTGGGTCTCGGCGAGGCCCAGCTCCCAGGGCAGGCCCGCGTGCTTCAGGCTCGACAGCGGCGAGGCGCCGGTGCCGCCCTCGTAGCCGGCGATCACCACGCAGCCGGCGCGCGCCTTGGCCACGCCCGCGGCGATCGTGCCCACGCCGACCTCGCTCACCAGCTTCACGCTCACGCGCGCCAGCGAGTTGACCGTCGTCAGATCGTAGATGAGCTGCGCGAGGTCCTCGATCGAGTAGATGTCGTGGTGCGGCGGCGGCGAGATCAGCGACACGCCCGGGGTCGAGCAGCGGACCTTGGCGATGCGCTCGTCGATCTTGTGGCCGGGCAGCTGGCCGCCCTCGCCGGGCTTGGCGCCCTGCGCGACCTTGATCTGCAGATCGTCGGCGTTGACCAGGTACTCGGCGGTGACGCCGAACCGGCCCGACGCGATCTGCTTGATCGCGCTGCGCCGGAGATCGCCGTTGTCGTCGGGCTCGAACCGGTGCGGCTCCTCGCCGCCCTCGCCGGAGTTCGACTTGCCGCCGATGCGGTTCATCGCGATCGCCAGGGTCTCGTGGGCCTCGGCGCTGATCGAGCCGAACGACATCGCGCCGGTCACGAACCGCGTGAGGATCGCCGACGCCGGCTCGACCTGGTCGAGCGGGATCGCGTGCTGGGTCTCGTCGATCGAGAGCAGGCCGCGCAGCGTGATCAGCGCGTTGTCCTCGTCGTCACACAGCCGCTCGAACTCGGCGAAGCGCTCGCGGTCGCCGGTGCGGACCGCGGCCTGCAGCGCCGCGATCGTCGCCGGGTTCCACTTGTGCAGCTCGCCGCGCCGGCGCCAGGAGTAGCTGCCGCCGACCGGCAGGTCGTCGGCGATGGCCTGGGCCTGTCGCCCGAAGCCGCGATCGTGGCGCTCGAGCGCCTCGATGCCGAGCTCCTCGAGCCCCACGCCCTCGATGCGCGACGGGGTGCCCGCGAAGTGGCGCGTGATCACGTCGTGGTCGAGGCCGACCGCCTCGAAGATCTGCGCCCCGCGGTACGACTGCACCGTCGAGATGCCCATCTTGGACATGATCTTGAGGAGGCCCTCCTCGATCGCGTGGATGGTCTTCGCGACCGCGGCGTCGGCGGGGCCGGGCACGCGGCCCTCGGCGCAGAGCGCGCGCACGCTGTCGATCGCGAGGTACGGGTTGACCGCCGCGGCGCCGTAGCCGATGAGCAGCGCGAAGTCGTGGACCTCGCGCGCCTCGCCGGTCTCGACGATCAGGCCGGCCTGCATGCGGATGCCCTCGCGCACGAGGTGCTGCTGCACCGCCGACAGCGCGAGCAACGCCGGGATCGCGACCCGGCGCGCGTCGAGGCCGCGGTCGCTGAGGATCAGCACGTTGTGGCCGTCGTCGATCGCCGAGACCGCGGACTTGCACAGCCGCTCGATCGCCGACGCGAGGCCCTCGGGGCCGTCGGCGATCGGGTAGAGCGTCGACAGCGTGGCCGGTTCGAACACGCCCTCGCGGATCGACCGGATCTTCGCGAGCTCGTCGCTGTCGAGGATCGGGCCGCGCAGCCGCAGCTGGTGGCACTGCTCGGGGGTCTCGTCGAAGGTGTTGCCGTCGGGACCCATGTTGGTCTCGAGCGTCATCACCAGCGCCTCGCGGATCGGATCGATCGGCGGGTTGGTCACCTGCGCGAACAGCTGATGGAAGTAGTGGAAGAGCGTCGGCGCGCGATCCGACAAGACCGCGAGCGGCGTGTCGGTGCCCATCGAGCCGATCGGCTCCTTGCCGTCCTTGGCCATCGGCTCGAGCAGCTGCGCGAGATCCTCGTCGGTGTAGCCGAACGCGCGCTGCGCGCGGGTGAGGTCGTCGCCGGTGATCGGCTCGGGCGCGACCGCCGGCTCGAACTCGTGCATCTCGAAGACGTTCTTGTCGAGCCACTTGCGGTACGGGAACCGGCCCGCGACGTCGCGCTTGAGCTCGGCGTCGTCGACGATGCGGCCCTCGGCGGTGTCGACGACGAACATCATGCCGGGCTTGAGCCGGCCCTTGGCGCGGACCCGCTCGGGCGGGACGTCGACCACGCCCGACTCCGACGCGAGCACGACGCGATCGTCGGTCGTGATCAGCCAGCGCGCGGGCCGCAGGCCGTTGCGATCGAGCGTCGCGCCGACCAGCTGGCCGTCGGAGAACACGATCGCCGCCGGGCCGTCCCACGGCTCGACCAGGGACGAGGCGTAGCGATAGAACGCCTTGCGCTCCTCGTCCATGTCCGGGTTCCCCTCCCAGGCCTCGGGGATCATCATCATCATCGCGTGCGGCAGGGTCCGGCCGCCGAGCGTGATCAGCTCGACCATGTTGTCGAACTGCGCCGAGTCGCTCTTACCCGGCACGATGATCGGGAAGAGCCGATCGAGGCCGCCCTGGAACTTGGCGCTCTTGAGCTGGCTCTTGCGGGCCTGCATCCAGTTGCCGTTGCCGCGCAGCGTGTTGATCTCGCCGTTGTGGGCGATGTAGCGGAACGGCTGGGCGAGGTCCCAGGTCGGGAACGTGTTGGTCGAGAACCGCGAGTGCACCACCGCGATCGCCGAGACCAGCTCGGGCGACTTCAGATCGAGGAAGAACTGCGGCAGCTGCCGCGGCAAGAGCAGGCCCTTGTAGACCACGGTCTCGGTCGACAGCGACGCGACGTGGAAGTAGCCGTCGGGATCGACCGCGCGATCGCGGATGCGATTCTCGGCGAGCTTGCGGATGACGTAGAGCGTGCGCTCCCACGCCGACGGCGGCACGCGCCGCATCCGCACGTAGATCTGCCGGAACACCGGCATGACCTCGCGCGCGACGCGGCCGACGTGCGCGGTGTCGATCGGCACGTCGCGCCAGCCCAGCACGCGCTGGCCTTCCTCGTGGATGACATCCTCGAGGATCTGCTCGCACGCAGCGCGCGCGAGGCGATCGGGCGGCAGGAAGACCTGGCCGATCGCGAACCGGCGACCCGCCGGCAGATCGAACCCGAGGCGCGTGCCTTCCTGACGGAAGAAGCGATCGGGCAGCTGCAGCAAGATCCCGGCGCCATCACCGGTCTCGGGATCAGCCCCACAGGCGGCGCGATGCGATAGCCGACGCAGGACCTCGAGGCCCTGGTCGACGATGTCGCGCGATTTCTCGCCTTTGATGTGGGCGACGAACCCGGTGCCACAGGCATCGTGCTCGGTCGATGGCTCGTACAGTCCGTAGCGAGAAGGACGGTGCATTCGCGCTCCCTCAGCGTCGTTGCCAGTCGATGACGCGGTGAGTATAACGCGATGCGTTAGCTGGTAAAGGGAAAAAGGCCGAGGGATCCCTTAGAATTGGGGTCTATGGCGTCCCGCTGGCTTGTCGTTGCGATGGTGACCGCGCTCGGCCTCACGGCCTGCAAGAGCAAGGACGAGGGCGGAGGCGCTCCGCCGCCGCCGGATCCGAAGGCGCAGAAGGAGCAGGCCGACCTGCTCGCGCGGCGCGATGCGCTGCTGAAGACGCGGCAGCAGATCAAGGACGAGCAGGCGAAGGTCGAGGAGCAGCGCCGCGCGCTCGCGCAGCAGGGCGGCGACACCTCGGAGCTCGACAAGAAGGCGCAGGAGCTCGCCACCCAGAACGACAAGCTCGCCAGCGACGAGTCGCAGCTGCTCGACTCGTTCGAGCGCACGCTCGCCGAGCTGCAGACGGCGCGCGCCGGCGCCGACCAGGCGACCCAGGTCGCGGCGCGCGAGGGCTCGATGGCGACCCGCGAGAAGCAGGTCGCGACCCGCGAGGCCGCGCTCGCCGCGCGCGAGGCCTCGCTCGCGGATCGCGAGCGCGCCCAGGCGGTGCGCGAGAAGGAGACCTGCAGCGGCGGTGGTGGCGGCACCACGACCATCATCCAGCAGGTCGACGCCAAGGGCTCGAAGTACTCGAAGCGCGACGTCGAGCCGCTGCTCAAGGGCGCGCGCGACGCGATGAGCCGCAAGGGCCTGCTGGGCAGCGATCTGCCGGCGCAGGTCCAGGGCCTCGAGCGCGAGGCGACCAAGGCGATGGGCGAGGGTGACTACGGCTCGGCGTTCTACGCGGCGCGCTCGCTCGCCGCGACGATCGACGCGACCAAGATCGATCGCGGCTTCGTCTCGGCGAAGATCGCGCGGCTCTCCGCCCGCATGAAGGGCGCGAGCCTCGACGCCGCCAAGCAGAAGCAGGTCGACGATCTGTTCGTCGAGGCCACGACCAAGTACGGCGACGGCGACTTCGGCGGCGCGAACCGTAAGCTCAACCAGATCTACGGCGTGGTGCAGTAGGCGCGGCCGTCACCGCATCGGTCAGTGCGGCGTGGTCGGGTCCCGGTCGCAGTGGTACTGCCACGACTGATCGCCCCACGGCCCCTGCAGGTGCACCGGCTCGTCGCTCCCCGCAAGGTAGCTATAGGTGTCGACGCCGTCGCGGTTCTCGTGGGTCACGAGGCGGTTGTCGCCGTCGTACGCGAAGCGATCGAAGTAGTCGCCCAAACCGTCGCCATCGTCGTCGGTGTCGGTACCCACGAGGAGTCCGCGACTGTCGTAGGTCAGCGTCGTGGTTCGGGTACCGAAGACATCGGTGACGTCGTGTTGCACGAGGTGCTCGTCGTCATCGAAGACGAACTCCTCGTTCCGTTGATCCGGAGTCGTGTCGCCGTCGCCGTCGTCGTCGTACTCGACACGGAGCGGAAGACCACGCGCGTCGTACGTCCAGTCGGCGGCGCTCTCGGCCTTGCCATCCGGCGGAGACGAGGGATCGGCGTAGTCCCCATCGACCTCGGTGCGCAGCAACGCGCCGTGATCGTTCCGGATGTAGCGGTAGATCAAGCGCGGCGCCTGGTCGACGTCGCCCTGGCCGATCTCGGTCAGGTGCCCGCGTGTCCAGGTCCAGGCGACCTGGGACCGCTGCCCGGTCGCGGTCGTCGTGATGACCTCACGGACGCGGTGGCCCGCGGCGTCGAACTGGACGTCGCCATGCCATGCCGAGCCCTGCTTCGGCGTGAAGTCGATCGCGCAGGCGGTGTCGCCGCGCTCCGGCGCGCCGGAGTCGAAGGGGTTCTTGGCGTTGAACGGGACGTCGGCGGGATCGACGGGACCCGAGGCGGCATCGCAACCGACCAGCGACGCGCCCAGGAGGAACAACAGCGGAAGACTACGCATGCCCGCCGCTATCGACACGTCGCGCCGGCGGTTGCGTCGCGGCGGAATCCCGACGCCTCGGACGGGCGCCCGGGCCGCGGCTGCTATGGTGCGGCGTGACCACCGCGCCCTGGATCCGTACCCCTGACCAGCTCGACGATCTCGTCGACGCGCTGCGCGGCGTCCGCGCGATCGGCATCGACACCGAGGCCGACAGCCTCCACCACTACGCCGAGCAGGTCTGCCTGATCCAGCTCGCGGCGCTCGGCGGTGACGCGTGGCTGATCGATCCGCTGGCGCTGCGCGATCTCTCGCCGCTCGCGCCGATCCTCGCCGACGGCTCGGTGGTCAAGGTGCTGCACGGCGGCGACAACGACATCACGTCGCTGCGCCGCGACTTCGGCTTCCGGTTCCGCACGGTCTTCGACACCGGCCTCGCGGCGCGGCTCCTCGGCGATACCGAGCTGGGCCTGCAGGCGCTGGTGCGCAACGAGCTCGGCATCGAGCTGCACAAGGGCAGCCAGCGGGATGACTGGTCGAAGCGGCCGCTGACGTCGAAGCAGGAGACCTACGCGCTGGGCGACGTGCTGCACCTGATGGCGCTCGCCACGCGCATGACCGATCGCCTCGCCGCCGCCGGGCGCATCGCCTGGGCGCGCGAGGAGTTCGCGGCGATGGCCGACCTGCCGCTGCCGGTCGACAAGCGCACCGGCCCCGACGCGTTCCGGCGCATCAAGGGTTCGGCCAAGCTGTCGCCGCGCAAGCAGGCGGTGCTGCGCGAGCTGTACGACTGGCGCGAGGCCCGCGCGGCTGCGGCGGATCGGCCGCCGTTCAAGATCATCGCCGCCGAGGCGCTGCTCGCGATGGCCGAGGATCCGCCCGAGACGATCGACGAGGTCGAGGACGCGCTGGCCTCGCACCCGCGCCTCCTGCGCGAGGCCGACGCCGTGCTCGCCGCGATCGAGCGCGGGCTCGACCTGCCGGAGCGCGAGCTGCCGGCGCGCGAGCCGGTCGCGCGCACGGTGACGTCGGCGGCCGGGCGTCGGCGGGTCGAGAAGCTCAAGGCGTGGCGCGACGATGAGGCCGCGCGTTCGCGCGTCGATCCGGCGATCGCCATGCCGCTGCGCCTCATCGAGCGGATCGCCGAGGCCGCGCCGCGCACGTTCCGCGAGCTCGAGGCGATCGACGGCGTGCGGCGGTGGCGCATCGACGAGTGGGGTGACGCGATCCTCGACGCGAGCGCGTGAAGCGCTCAGTGCGCGGCGCGCGGGGCGCGGCGCATGGGGCGCGCTGTCGTCGGGTCGGCCAGGAACCGCGCGTCGAGCGCATCGAATGCGACCGGCCGCCCGATCGATCGCGCGCGGGCCGCGCCGCACGTGTAGTCGTAGGTCAGGTGGTCTTCGCGAGCGCCCACGGTCGTATCTTCGGTGATCTGGCGATCCTGCGCGTCATAGCCCAGGAGCTGCGTCACCACGATCGCGCCGTTCACGTCGAAGGCTTCGATCTTGACCAGGCGATCTGCGGCGTCACGGGTGTGCGTGTAGCTCCGGATCTTCGTGCTCTCGGAGTCCGGGGCGATCGAGATGCTGAGGACCTCGCAGTCCTCCGGGCGTGTGACCAGGGTGACGACCCTGCGGGATCCCTGGTCGGCCTCGGTCCTGGTGCGCAGGCACCCGCTGGCATCGTAGGTGAACGAGGCGTACGTCGTATCGTCGGGCGCGCCGTCGCGGTCGGCGGTCATGGCGATGGGTAGGCCGCGGGCGTCGTACGCCCAGTGCTCGACGTAGTCGGGCTGGTGGTCGAACGGCTTCGACGATTCGACCTCGCGCCGGATCATCCGGTGCTGGTCATCGCGCACGATCGTGTCGCGCTCGGACGGCGTGCCGTCGTCGACCCAGGTCTGGGTCAGGACGCGATCGTTCGAATCATACGTACGCGAGAACACCGCGACCCACGGCGAGGTCCCCGTGTACGTGGACGTGTCTTCGACCATGTTGCCGTGCGCGTCGAACGAGATGACCTCGTGAAGCGCGAAGTCGGCGACGACGCCGTCGATGGCGCACGCGTCATACCCCCGCCAGCGGGCGTCGATGTCGAACGGATTCTCGGGTCCAGGCGGGGCATCGGTGCACGCGACGAGGAGAGTCGCGGCGAGGGCCGTGGTCACGAACACGCGCAGGGGGGGCATAGACCACGTAGAGGTTCGGCCATTCGGTCTGTGACCGCGGCGCCATGGCGATTCAGCGCCGCCGGGCGATCGCATCGACCAGCGCGGCGTCGACCGCATCGCTGGCCGGCGCGGCGGCGCGCGCAGCACCGCAGCTGTAGTCCCACCAGTACTCGTCGCTCGTCGACACCAGGTGCACCGGTCGGTCGAAGCCGGCGTATTCGTAGGTCTCGCGGACGCCGTTGGTGATGACGTCCTGCATGCGGCCGTACTGGTCGTAGGTGAAGTTCACGACCGTCTCGACCGAGCCGTCGTTGCCGTCGTCCTCGTCGATCCGCTCCAGCCGGTGCTGGGCATCGTAGGTGTAGCGGTTGAAGTGGCCGCCGCCGCGGACGCGCTCGTCGATCGTGGCGAGATCCTCGGCCTCCGTGTACGTGACCGCGAGCGTGTGGTCGACGTCGATCACGCCGTCGCCGTCGTCGTCGTAGTCGAAGCCGACCATCAGATCACGGTCGTCGTAGCGCCAGTAGCGCACGCGATCGGGGTGGCCGTCGGTCACGGCTGCGAGGACAAAGTCGCCGTCGATCTCGTCGCGGATGACGACGCCGTTGGCGTTGCGGATGTACGTGTTGATCACGAATGGCGCGCTGTCGGGCTGAGCCTCGCGCAGCTCGACCAGGTGGCCGTCCGTGTACCGGCGCCCCTTGGTGTAGGCGATCGGCTGGCCGGCCCAACCCGCTTGCTCGCCGGTGTTGTTGCCGTCGGCGTCGAAGGTCACGCTGCGATGCCAGATGCTCTGGTTCGGCTGACGATCGTTGATCGCGCAGGCGTCGTAGGTGCGCCCGTGGCGACCCGGCTCCCACGGGTCTTTCGGGTTGGGCGACGGGCCCTGATCGGCGGGATCGGTGGGCGGAGTTGCATCGCAGCCGAGGGCGGCGACGGCGAGGACGAGCGCGAGCGCAGAGACGAGACGCATGGCGCCCGTGTCGACCGCGCGCTGCCGCGGTTGCGGATCAGGGCGGCGGATGGACCGTGCGCGTGTGATCCGCCGACGGGCCGCCGGCGCTGAGCGCCGCGGCGGTGCCGGCGCCGACCGCGAGCACGGCGCCGAAGCCGGCGAGCACGTACCAGTGGCGGTACCAGGGCGGGCGACCGCCGGGCACGAAGCGCAGGTGCTCGCGCAGCGTCGCCTGGCCGGCCTTGCTGGCCAGGTCGCGCTCGACGATCGGGAACTGCTGCAGGTCGACCTTCACCGGCGCGGCGGCGTCGTAGGGCACGTCGACGAAGCGGACGAAGTCGCGGTACTCGGGGTGGGTGACGCGCACGGCGTGGCTGCCGACCGGCAGCTCGACCGCGGCCAGCGGCGACTTGCCGAGGCGCTTGCCGTCGACGAACACGGTCGCGCCGGCGATGTCGACGGTGATCGCGAGCTTGCCGAGGTAGCGCTCGGGCGCGAGCAGGCGGACCGCCGCGCCGCGCGCCCCGCCGCCGTCGTCGGCGCTACCGAGCGACAGCGTGGTCGAGCGCGCCTCCTTGCCGGTGCTGACGTCGATCGCCTCGAGGTAGACGACCTGGACCTCGCCGAGGCCGCCGATCTCGCCGTAGACCACGAGGTTCGCACCGACGAGCTTGCCGACCTCGGCCAGGCAGCCAGCCTCGCCGTCGCACGCCTTGAGCTGGGCGCGCTTGGCCTTCTTGATCGCGTCGGCGACCGCGGCGGTGCCCACGATCTTCACGCCGGCGACCGCGCCGAGCGCGGCCTCGAGATCCGCGGTGACCTTCTTGCTCGAGGCGCTGGTCGCCTCGTTGCCGAGGGTAGCGAGCGGCACGAGCGCGACCGTCCGGGGCGCGGCGGCGTTGGGCTGCGCGAACGTCTGGGCGGCGCAGAGCGCGACCAGCGCGAGCCCCGCCGCGGCGCGGCGCGCGATCATCGGCACACCGCCGGCGGGTTGGCCCCGCTGCAATCGACCACGCTCTGGTGGCCCGCGCCGTAGCCGATCGCGCCACCGACGAGGATCGCGGCGGCGCCGACCGCCACGAACATCCACGGCGAGGTGTACCAGTGACCGCGGCCGCCGGTGCGGACCTCGCGGGTGGTGATCGGGCCGCCCACGCTGCCGTCGACGCTCTGGGTCACCAGCCGCACGACCACGCGCGTGGTCTTCTGGAAGCGGATCTCGACCTTGTCCTCGAACGGCACGTACCCGGGCGCGGCGACCTTGAGCGTGTGCGCGCCGAGCGCGAGCTTGCCGACCGGGCCGGGCAGGGGCGTCTTGCCGACGACCGAGCCGTCGAGCGAGACCTCGGCGCCGACGAGATCGGTCAGGATCACGACGCCGCCGTGCAGCTGATCGGGCGCGAGCAGGCGGTAGGCTGCGACGCGGATCGCCTCGATCAATTCATCGGGGCTGCCGCGCAGCGGGTCGGTGGTGATGCGGCGGATCTGCTTGCCGGTCGCGACCTCGACCGCCTTGATGTTGAGCGTGTAGCTGTCGCCGAGCGCCGCGACCGAGCCCACGACCATGACGTCGACGCCGAGCTTCTTGCCGATCTCGGCGACGCAGCGGTCCTCGCCCGCGCACGCGGTCAGCTCGCGCGACCCGGCGATGACCTTGTCGAGATCGCGGCGGGTGGGCAGCGGCCGGGTCGCGAGCCGATCGAGCTCCATGCGGAACAGGGTCTCGAGACGCGCCACCAGCTCGGGCGGCATGCCGAGCGCGTCGATGCGCCACACCGCGATCTTCTGAGTGAGCGCTTCCTCCGGGCCGGGGCCGTCGTCGCCGGCCGCGCCCGCGACATCGCCGGTGCGCGGCGCGGGCTGACCGGACGCAGGGGCGGTGCCGAGCGCGACCGCGATCGCGGTGGTGCACGCCACCATGCGGAGGAGCCAGGCGGCTCGCGAATTCACCAGGCGATCCTAACATCGGCGCGCGCGCCGTGGGCGTGACCGGTGCCATTGCGGTGGCCGATCGCACGGCGGCCGCGCCGATGATGGTGGTGGGCGGTGTGCTACCGTCGCCGCCGATGAGCACTCGCTGGCTGCATCTCGGTGTCGCGTCGGCGGTCGCCCTCGGCGCGGCTTGCTCGAGCATCTCGACGGTCCGGCTCCAGCCCGACCAGGTCGCGGTGGCGCCGGGCCTGCGCCCGCTCGCCGCGATCCAGGCAGACGTCATCTCGGGCTACGTGCTGTTCGTCCCGCTGCCCGGCGGCGTCGATCTCGATCGCGCCGTGAACCGCATGCTGATCGTCGCGGCGAAGACCATGGGCGCCGACAAGATCGTCGACCTGCGGTTCTCGGTGACGCCCGAGCACGGCATCTACGCGCTGCGCCGGCTCCTGGGCTGGCGCTCGGCGCACGCCTCGGGCATCGCGGTGCAGGTCGTCGCGCCGACCGACGACAGCGCCGATCAGGGTCCGGAGCCGACGCCGGCCGCGCCGCCCGCCGGCCCCGGCGCGACGCCCTAAGGCGCCCAGGCCGCTTCGAGCCGCTTCGACAGCTGCTCGATGTGCTCGGGGCCGAGCCGCGGCGTGAACAGGAGCGGCAGCTCGGTGAGCGGCGCGCGGATCGTGGCCGAGAGCTGCGCGAGGTAGTGCTCGTTGAGCGCGCGGCGGCTGCGCGCGAGCTCGCCGTGCTCGGCGAGCGAGGCCAGCGGCTCCTGCGTGACGCCGCCGAGCGCGGTCAGCACCTTGCCGGCCGGCGACGCCGCCGGGAACCGGTTCGGATAGATCTGGTTGGCGACGACGTGCTCGGGCGCGAGGCCGAGGAGCGCCAGCTTGTCCTGCAGCTCGCGCGCCTCGTTGGCCGGCATCTCCTCGGCCAGCGACACGACGACGATCGACGTGCGCGCGCGATCGCGGAGCAGGTTCTGGACCTGGCGCGCGTCGCGGGTGAGCGGGCCCTCGGGCACGGTGTCGACGATCGTCCACGGGATGCGCAGCATCGACAGGCTGTGGCCCGACGCCGGCATGTCGAAGACGATCGTGTCCCAGACCGGCTTGCCGCGCTTCTCTTCCATGGCGTGGAACCACGCCTTGCCGATCAGCGAGTAGTCGTCGACGCCGGGGACCGCGCGCAGGAACGCCTTGGTCAGCCGGTTCTCGAAGACCATCTCGTAGACCTTCTCGAACTTGAGCACCATCAGGCCGTACTCGCGGAGCGCGGCGGCCGGGGTGGTGTTCACGCCCCAGAGGTTCGGGCCCAGCGACGCGATGTCGGTGCCCACCGGCGGCTTGCCGAAGTACGAGCCGAAGCGATCGGTCGCGTTGGTCTCGAAGAGCAGCGTCTTCTTGCCGCGACGCGCGGCGACCGCGGCGATCGAGGCCGCGACCGTGCTGCGGCCGACGCCGCCTTTGCCGACCACGAGGACGAGGCGCTTGTCGAAGAGCGTCACGCGGTGCGGACCTTACGGTGGTCCATCGTCGACGTCCAGCCTCTGGCTGGCAGCATCGCGGCGACGGACTATTCCGCCGCGACCTTCATCGGGAACAGCGGGTCGCCGTGGATCTCCAGGCGGTACACGCTGTTCTCGGTCTCGACATAGATCATCTTGCCGGCGGGCTCGCCGAGGACCCGCTTCACCGGGGTCGTGATCATGCGATGCCCGTGGGGATCGCGGAAAATGACCATGCCGCGGCCGATGAGCGGGTAGGAGATCAGGTACCCCGTATAGACCCGTCCAATCCCCACAGTGGTCCTCTCGGACCCGTGGTCGCGAATCTTCCGCGCGGTTACGCTGACCATGCCGGCCCCTGCATCATGAATGTACGACGAGCCCGGGACATCGTCACCCTCTTTTCCATGGCAAACCCCTTCCAAGAACTGCCATGACCTCACCGAACATCGAGGACGTGTACGGCCAAGTCCGCCAGGCACTTGGCGTTCGCGGCGAGGCGCCGGCCGGATCGCTGGCTGGGGTAGCGCCGGGGATGCGGGCGATCTCGCTCGCGACGCCGACCTTGCCGCCCGCCACCCACACGAGCGCGTACCTGGTCGGTCCAGACGACGGGCCGGGAGAACTTTGGATCGTGGATCCCGCCACCCCGTACCCCGACCAGCAGGCGGTGCTGCGCGCGGCGCTCGACGCCGAGGCGGACGCCGGTCGCCGGGTCGCGGGCGTGCTGCTGACCCATCATCACGGCGATCACGTCGGCGCCGCGACCATGGTCGCGGCCCACACCGGCGCGCCGATCGCCGCCCATCCGCTCACCGCGGCGCGGCTCGCCGGGCGCGGCATCGAGGTGGCCTGGCCGCTGGAGGACGAGGCGCAGGTCGGTCCGCTGACCTGCGTCTGGACGCCGGGGCACGCGCCCGGACATCTATGTTTCCTCGATCGCGCGACCGGCGCGATGATCGTCGGCGACATGGTCGCGGGCGTCGGCACGATCCTCGTCGATCCCGACGACGGCGACATGACCTCGTACCTGGCGTCGCTGGCGCGGATGCGCGCGCTCGGTCCGACCGCGCTGTTGCCGGCGCACGGACCGATGATCGGCGCGGCGGTCGCCAAGCTCGACGAGTACGTCGCGCACCGCCTGATGCGCGAGGCGCGCGTGGCCGCCGCGCTCGGCGCGCCCGCGTCAATCCGCGCGCTGGTCGCGATCGCCTACGCCGACACGCCCGCGCCGCTGTGGCCGCTCGCGGCGCGCTCGCTGGAGGCGCACCTGGTCAAGCTCGAGCGCGACGGCCGGGCCCGCCGCATCGGCGATGACTGGGCGCTGGCCTGACCGCGTGCATGACGTGCGCGGCAAACGCGCGCACGTCGCCGCGGACACGAGCCAGCGTCGTCGCATGCGCTATACTCGCCCGCCTTGGTCGATCTCCGTCCGTACCGTCAGCTGCATTCGATCGCGATGATCCGCGAGCTCTGCCGCCGCTGGTGGGGGCTCGAGGTGGCCTTCTCCGACGCGAAGGGCTACGTGCTCGATCACGCCGAGGGCAAGATCTTCCCCTCGCAGAACGAGCTGTGCCGCCTGGCGCTGTTCTCGAAGGAGGGCTTCCGCCGCTGCAACGAGAGCGTGCGCGTGCTGAAGGACGACCTGGTCGCCGGCCGCGCCGGCGGGCCCGAGACCGCCGCGCCGGGCCCCGGCCCGCAGGCGTTCATCCACCAGTGCCACCTCGGCTTCGACACGGTCGGCGCGCCGATCTGGCACGGCGACGAGTTCGTCGGGTTCCTGATGACCGGCGGCAGCTGGAAGCAGGAGCCGCCGCTCGCTGGCAAGACCGATCTGCTGCGCAAGGTCCGCGAGTTCGCCGACATCGGCGACGACGCCAACGAGCACATCGCCGCGGTGCCGCGCCTCGGCGAGGCCGAGCTCGAGAAGCTGAAGGACCTGATCGCCTACGGCGCGTCCGACGTCATGCGCCACCTGCGCGAGAAGGTGCCCATCGATGCTGTCCGGACGCCGGACACCGGCCCGGGCCACCCGTTCACCGAGATCGTCGGCGGCGCGCCGGCGGTGCGCGAGCTGGTCAAGCTGCTCGAGAAGATCGTGCGCAGCGAGTCGACCGTGCTCATCCACGGCGAGAGCGGCACCGGCAAGGAGCTGATCGCGCGCGCGATCCACTATCACGGGCCGCGCGCGAAGAAGGCGTTCGTCGTCCAGAACTGCTCGGCGTTCAACGACAACCTGCTCGAGAGCGCGCTGTTCGGCCACGTCCGCGGCTCGTTCACCGGCGCGGTCAAGGATCAGAAGGGCCTGTTCGAGGTCGCCGACGGCGGCACGTTCTTCCTCGACGAGATCGGCGACATGTCCGCGGCGCTGCAGGTCAAGCTGCTGCGCGTCCTGCAGGAGGGCGTGCTGATGCCGGTCGGCGGCACCAAGCCGGTCAAGGTCGACGTCCGCATCATCGCGGCGTCGCACAAGGACCTGCAGGCGATGGTCGCGCGCCGCGAGTTCCGCGAGGACCTGTTCTACCGGGTCAACGTCCTCAAGATCACCGTGCCGCCGCTGCGCGAGCGCGCGAGCGACATCCCGATGCTCGCCGAGCACTTCCTGCGCAAGCACCACCGCGGCACCGGCTCGCCGCCGCGCCTCGCCGATCGCACGGTGGATGCCCTGGTCCGCTACCCCTGGCCCGGCAACATCCGCGAGCTCGAGAACGAGATCGAGCGCGCGCTGGTGCTCGGCTCCGACGCCGGCGAGATCCCGCCGGACCTGCTGTCGCCGCGCATCCGCCTGAGCGAGGAGTCGCCGATCACGTCGCCGCTCGCCGGTCGCGCGCTCACCGGGACCTTGCGCGAGGTCATGGAGCAGGTCGAGGGCGAGGTCATCCTGCAGGGCCTGATCCGCACCCACTGGAACAAGTCGCAGCTGGCCAAGGACCTCGGCATCAGCCGCTCGTACCTGATCCAGAAGTGCGCGTACTACCAGCTCGAGCGCAAGGACCCATGAGGCGAACCGCAGGTTCGGCGGCGCAGGGTCCGGACGAGATCGGGACCGTCGTCCTCGACGGGGCCGATCGATCGTGACCGCGGCGGTGCGCAGGACCTGTCCGACGTGCGGACAGTCGGTGGACCGCGCCCAGGCCGGCAAGCTGTGGCCGTTCTGCGGCGAGCGCTGCTGGGCGATCGACTTCGGCAAGTGGCTCGACGAGGAGTACCGGATCGGCGATCCGTCGGCCGAGGCCGTGATCTCGCCGAGCGGCGAGGAGCGCGACTAGCTCGTAGTATGGTCCGCGCCATGTCGCTGGCCCAGATCAAGCAACACGTCCAGATCGCGGAGATGCTGCTCGCGCAGTACGATCAGGTGCTGGAGCGGATGCTCGTCGCGTGGTGGAACTCGCTCGACGACGACGGCAAGCTGGGCAAGACCGAGGAGATGAGCGTCCTCGGCGCCGAGGTTCAGCGACTCTATGCCGGCGCCTGGGAGCAGCTCGACGATGCGCAGGTGGCGGCGCAGGCGGCCGGGCAGACCACCGCGGCGTATGCCGCGATCCGCGCGGAGCCCGGGCTCGATCGGGCGACCGCGATCCGCGGGGTTTCGCTCAAGCTCTCGATCAAGCGCACCTACAAGGAGACATTCACGCGCACGAAGATCGCGCTCGACCAGAACGATGCCGGGCTGGCCGCGGCGCGCGCCGCGGTCGCGGCGTTCCAGGCGGCGTGGCCCCAGATCGACTGGACCCCGCACGTCGAGCCCGAGGTCGATCTGCGGCCGCGCGGGCTCCTGTCCCGGTTGTTCGGCGGCAAGAAGAAGTAGCGCGCTACTCGCTCGGCGGGCGCAGCACCAGCACCGGCCGCGTGCACGCCTTGAGCAGCCGGTCGGCGACCGAGCCCATGAGCGCGCGCGAGATGCCGGTGCGGCCGTGCGACGCGATGCACACGACGTCGGCGCCGACCCGCTCGGCGGTCTCGCCGATCGCCTCGGCGGGATCGTTGTCGCGCACGACGTGCGGCACGGTCTTCGTGGTCACGCCGCGCGGCGCCAGCGCGGTCAGCGCCGAGGTCAGCGCGGCGACGTCGGCGTCGTCGTCCTCGACGACGTGCACCAGGTGGACCTCGCCATCGGCGCCCGCGATCGCGTACGCGTAGGGCACCGCGTGGTTCGCGAAGTCGGAGAGATCGGTCGCGACCACCGCGATCTTGAGCTTCGGGATCTCGTCCATCGCCCCGGGCGTGGCCGGGATGCACAGCACCGACTGGGTCGCCTCCAGCAACAGCACCGTCGACACGC
Source organism: Deltaproteobacteria bacterium (assembly GCA_021413675.1). Taxonomy (GTDB): domain Bacteria; phylum Myxococcota_A; class Polyangia; order Haliangiales; family Haliangiaceae; genus JAIOQA01. Next base: position 26,715 of record JAIOQA010000195.1, read on the forward strand.
TCGAGAACCGGCCGAGCCCGGTCTTCTGGCGCGTGCCCATGACGATCAGGTCGGCGCGCTCGGCGGTCGCGAGCTCGAGCAGGTGATCGCCGATGCGGCCGAGGCCGCGGGTCGGCCGGATCGCCACCTCGCCGGTGCCGCTGACCGTGCCGAAGCGGCGGCCGAGATCGCGGGTCAAGAGGCGCTCGATCTCGGGGTTGGCGTCGACCATGTGGTCGACGGTCACGCCGTAGCGCTCGGCGGCCTCGTCCGGATAGTAGACGTGGCCGATGATGAGATCGGCCGGGCCGGCGACGCGCAGCGCCTTGGTGAACCGGATCGCGGCGTCGCAGCTGGCGGAGTCGTCGATCGCGACCAGCGTGCGGAGCGGGCGATCGCCTGCCGCCCACGCCGCGAACGGGCCCGAGTTGCGCACGACCAGGATCGGGATCGGCGAGTGCTGGACCAGCGCGACCGCGGTGCCGCCGAGGCCCAGCGCCGGCGCGTTGGTCTCGCCCTTCGACGCGATCACCATCAGCGTGCCGCCCTCGGTCTCGGCGACCGCGACCATCGCGTCGACCGGCGGGCCGACGATCACCTCGGCGCGGACCCGGATCGACGTGCCAGCGGCGGCGCGCTCGGCCTCGACCTCGAGCCGCCGGGTCGCGGCGTTGAGGAGCACGGTGCGCGCGTCGTCGTCCTCGGCGTGGCCCGCGTCGAGCGCGTGCACCAGGATCACGTCGCGGTCGCCGCGGCGGGTCGCGATCGCGATCGCGGCGACCAGCGCATCGAGGGAGGCTTCGGACAGATCGGTGCCACAGACGATCATGGAGCCGGAGCCTACTACGTGCCGGCGCTGGCTACGTCAGGTACGCGAAGCGCTGGATCAGATCGATGAGGCGTTCGCGCAGGTCGTCCGACAGCGCGACGAACCGGATGCCCATGCCCGGGTGGGTGCTCTCGGGCTGCCCGGGGCGGAACGGGTTGACCCAGATGACCTCACCCTCGACCTCGAAGCGGCCCGGCCCGGCGAGCGCGAGGTCGTCGAGCGCGGTGTCGTCGAGGACGATCCGCGGCCCCGACGCCAGCGGGCGGGGCGTGAAGCGCAGGTTCAGGAGGGTGCCCGGCGGCTCCGGCGCGAGCGTGCGCACGAAGATGCCGGTCGCGCTGATGTCCGTGATGTACGCGAACAGGAAGTTGTCCTCCGCGGTGTAGTCGACCTCGAGATCGAGCAACACGCGCGGGGCGGCCCGACGGTCAGCGGCAGCGTCGGTTCGGGCCATGGCTGCGTCATAGCCCGCGCCTCGACCGAGGGTCAATCCCCGATCCGCGCCGCGCTACTCGAGCTGGATCGTGTCGATCAGCACGCGGTTGTTGCTGTCCTTCTTGCCCGCCGGCGCCTGGCTCACCGTCATGTTCTTCCAGTTCGGGTTGGAGCCGGTGAAGAAGCCGATGCGGATGTCGTAGCTGCCCGCGGCCATGCCCAGACCGCCGGTCTCGACGGTGGTGGTGTCGACGATGTAGTCGCCCTTCTGCCAGTACGAGGTCGCGCAGCGGCCCGCGATCGGATCGTGGTCGCCCTGGAAGCGCTGGCCCATGCCGTCGAAGTGCTCGAAGATCTTCCACGAGCCGCCGACCGCCTCGCGCACCTTGAAGTAGAGCGTGACCTCGATCGTCGAGCCGAACGCGGCCTGCTTGGGGATCGTCCAGCCGACCAGCTCGATCTTCTCGTCGTAGACGATCGGCGACTTGGGGCGCGCGCCGATGCCGGGCGGCTCGGTGCGCAGGACCGTGGTCGCGAGCGGGTTGTGATCGGCGCCGCCGTCCTCGCGGTTCGACAGGAGCAGCGTGCGCGGGTTGGTGTCGTCGAGGACGAAGTAGCGCTTGCCGGCGGCGGCGCGGTGGATCGCGCACAGCTCGGCGGCGGGCGCGAGCGCGAACACCCGGGTCGGCTTGGCGAGGTAGCTCATGAGCGCCTCGCGGGTCGCGAGCTTGTCGTAGGGCCCATCGGCGTAGTAGCGGGGCGCGTTGCCCATGTCGCCCATGATGCCGAGCGTGTCGCCGTCGGCGCGCAGCTCGCGGTACTGCGTGAACACCTGCTTCGACGACAGCCGCGCCGACAGCGGCGCGTGCCAGCCGTAGACCCAGAAGAGCGCGACCGCGAGCGACGACGCGGTCGCGCCGGCCAGGCCGTAGCGGCCGAGCGCGCGCATCGCCCGCGACCGGCGATCGGCGGTGGCCGGGCGCCAGCACCAGGTGCCGAGCACGACCGCGAGCGCGGTGCCGATGCCGATGACGAACACCCAGGCCTTCAGCGGGATGCCGAGCCAGCGCGTGCCGGCCGGGAACTTGATCGGATCGCCGCCGACCAGGAGCGACACCAGGCGATCGGGGAACGCGGCGACGTCGATCGCGAGCGTGGTGGCGGCGGCGAGCAAGAGCACGCCGGCCAGCGCCGGCACGAGCTCGCCGGGATCACCGGCTTCGTCCTGGTCGGCGCGCGCGCGGGCCGCGAAGATGCCGTCGAGCCAGACGCCGATCGCGACCGCCATCGCCGGGAACCCGGCCCACGCGGCGTAGCCGACCTTGCGGTGCCAGAGCTGGGTCGCGAGCCAGGCGATCGCCGACCACGCCAGCGTCAGGTGGCCGGCGGTGCGCAGGCGCCGGTCGTCGGCGGTCGCGAGCCCGAACAGCGCGACCAGCGCGAGGATGCCCCACGGGAACGTGCCGTAGCCGATCTGCTCGAAGACGCTGTCGAAGGTCTTGCCGACGTCGTCGTCGACCTTCCACAGCCCGCCGAGCGCGGTGCTCCAGCAGTCGCTGGGGATGATGCTCTTGCCCAGGAGCTCGCGCGTGCCCGGGGTCGGCGGCTTGAGCGAGTAGATGTCCTTGGCGAGCCACGCGATGAGCCCGACCGCGGCCAGGCTCGCGGCGATCGCGACGACGTCGGCGGCGGTGACGAGCGGTTCGTCGGTGGCGCGCGGGCCAGTCAGCGGGCGCAGGCCGAGGCCGCCGGCGAGGGCGATCGCGCCGATCGGGACCAGCAGGCCGAGCAGGGCGCCGCCGGCCAGCCAGCCGAGGTAGGCGCCGAGCGCGGCGGCGGCGCTGGCGATCGCGAGATCGAGCGCGAGGCGACCCGCGCCGCGGGCCGGGCGACCGAACGCGACCGCTGCATAGATGAGGAGGGCGGCCGCGGTCGGCGTGCCGATGTCGCTGGTCAGCTGCCGGGCCTCGAGCACGAGGATCGGAAAGCTCAGGCACACGCCGCCGGCGATGAGGCCGGCGCGCGGCCCGCCCAGGCGCAGCGCGATGCCCGCGGTCGCGACCACGCAGAGCACCGCGAGCAGCGCGAACGGCAGGCGCAGGCCACCGTCGGTGCCGTCGATCTCGACCGCGGCGGTCGCCGCCAGCCGATCGGTGAGCGTGCGCGCGCCGCGATCGTCGGGCGCCTGCTTGCGGCAGAGGTCAGCGTCGGCGACCGCGGCGGGCGGGGTGGGGGCTGGCTTCGCGTCGCGATCGGCCTTCGCCAGCACCGCGTCGGCGACCGCCAGCTCCTGCGGTTCCCAGAGCCCCGGACCACCGAGCCCGGGGACCAGGATCGCGAATGCGATCACGAGGACCCACACCGGGACCAGCGCCGGGCGCAAGAGCACGTCCAAGAAGCGCTTCACTGCGCCGGAACGTAGTCGCTCCGGGCGGATGGAGGCAAGGCGCTACGACCCCTGCGGCGAGCCTGGGCGGGGACGACGCGGGGAGGGCGGCGCGGAAATTGTTGCCCGGTTCGGGTCTCGAGGCGACATTCGGTGCGATGTCCGGTGACGTGCCCGCCGACCGTGCCGCCGAGCTGCGCGCGCACCACCGGCGCATGCCGGTGGCTCGCCACCGCAGCCTGGCCCTGCACTGGCTGGCCGGCTGGGCCCGGCCGCCGCGACCGGCGCACGGCGAGCCCCTGCCGACGATCGCGCCCGGCCAGCTCGGGGTGACCTTCGGCGGCCACGCCACCGCGCTGGTCCGCTACGCCGACCTCGACATCGCGTTCGACCCGATGCTCGGTCGCTGGCTCGGCGGCATCCGCCGCGCGCAGGAGCCCGGGCTCGCGCCCGGCGATCTCGACCGCGTCGGGCTGGTGCTGATCAGCCACCGCCACCGCGATCACCTGCACCTGCCGACGCTGGCGCTCCTGCCGCGCTCGGCGACGATCGTCGTGCCGCCGGGCGGCGCGCACGCGCTCTCGCACCTCGGGTTCGCGCGCGTGCTCGAGCTCGCGGTCGGCGGCGATCTCGAGTTCCGCGGGGTCCAGGTCACCGCCGCGCCGATGAGTCACGGCGAGGCCGCGAAGGCGCGCGGCCTGTCGTATGTCGTCCGCGGACCCGGGCCGAGCGTCTACCTGTGCGGCGACGGCGCGTACTTCTCGGGCTTCGCGTCGATCGGCGAGCGCTTCGCGCCGGACGTGGCGCTCCTGCCGATCGGCGGGTTCGCGCCGGCGTCGTTCCGCGATCGCCACATGAGCCCGCTCGACGCGCTCTACGCGTTCGAGGATCTGCGCGCGCGCCTGATGGTGCCGATCCACCACGGCGCGTTCGCGCTGTCGTACGAGCGGCTCGGCGAGCCGGCGCGCTGGCTGGCGCAGCTGGTCCGCGAGCGCGGGCTCGAGGCCCACGTGCGGATCTTGCCGGTCGGCGGCTCCGAGGTGCTGGTGCCGCCACGCGATGTCCGGGAACCGGACGAGACGGTGGCGGTCGCGGTCGCGCCCGTCGGACCCGCGGCGGCGCCGGTCGCGCTGATCGAGCCCGCGGCGCCGGTCGCGCTGGTCGACGCGCCGTCGGCGAGTGTCGAGGTCGCGGTCGAGCCCACCGGCCCGATCGCCGCGCCCGACGCGCCGCTCGGCGCGCTGCTCGATCGCCTCGCGGCCGGGATCCCCGAGCCCAGCCTCGGCGACGCCGGTGACGGCGTGCCCGCGATGTTCGACTCGCCCGACACGCGCGAGCCCACCGGGCCGCGCGACCCGATCGACGCGCTGTTTCACTGACGGTGACGACGCTCGCTGATCGATCGCCGCCGCCGCCGCTGGTCACGCGGGCGCTGGTGCTGGTGTGCCTCACGCTGCTCTTCGGCGCGATGGTGCCCAACCTGTTCGTGCTCGCGCCGCGCTTCCTCCACCAGCGCGGCTATGACGAGCGCGACGTCGGCGCGATCATGGGCGCGTACAACCTCGCGTCCCTGATCGGGATGCCGGCGATCGCGTGGCTGGTCGCGCGCCTGGGCTACGCGCGCACCCTCGCCGCCGGCTGCCTGGTCGCCGCGTGCGGCGCGATCGTCTTCGACGCTGGCGACACGATGGGCGCGTTCGCGCTCGCGCGAGGCCTGATGGGCCTGGGCTTCACCGCGGTGCTGGTCGGCGGCGCGGCCTACGCCGCGGAGATCGCGCCGCCCGGTCGGCTCGGCGAGACCCTCGGCGTGGCCGGCGTGCTCACGCTCAGCGCCCAGGCCCTCGGCCCGGTGCTCGGCCGCGGCGTGCTCGCGATCGCCAGCTGGCCGTGGGTGTTCCGCACCGGCATCGCCAGCGGCGCGATCGGCGCGGCGATCGCGCTGACCCTGCCGCCGGTGCCGACGCGGGCCCGCGCGGAAGGCGGCGCGACCGGCGGCGCCTGGCTGGTGCTGGCCGCGACCGCGCTCGCTGGCCTCGGGTTCGGGGCGATCTGGAACTTCCTCGCCGATTACGCGCCGCGCGCCGGCGTCGACGAGCCGACCACGTTCTTCGTGCCCTACACCCTGGCCGCGGTCGGCACCCGGCTCGGGCTGGGCTCGCTGTCCGATCGCATCGGCCGCCACCGCGCCGCGATCCCGGCGCTGTGCGGCCACGTGCTCGCGCTGGTGGTGATCGCCCTGCTCGGCGCGCCCTGGCAGCTCGCGCTCGCCGGGCTGGGCTACGGCCTCTGCCACGGCATCTACTACCCGACCTTGCAGGCGATGGTGGTCGAGCGCGCCGGCGGTCACCCCGGCCGCGCGATCACGGTGTCGACGTTCGCGTTCGGTGTCGGCTCGGTCGCGGCCGCCTACGGGCTGGGCCCGATCGCCCGCGGTCACGGCTATCCGCTCATCTACGGCGTGGCGGCGGCGGCTGGCGTGGTCGCCGCGGTCGCGATCGCGGTCGATCGCCCGGGCGCTGCCCGCGGGTGAATCGCCCTTCGCCCCCGGGCCGCGTGATACCAACGCAGGTCATGGCGCCCATCCGCCACATCGCGACCGGCCGGCGCTCGGTCGACGTCGAGGTCTACCGCCCGACCGGCACCGGGCCATGGCCGGGTGTGCTGCTGCTGCACGAGCTCATCGGGCTCACCGATCAGGTCCGCGCCGATGCGGCGGACCTCGCGAGCCGCGGCTACCTCGTGTGGTGTCCCGATCTGTTCACCGGCGGCGCCGCGAGCTACTGCATCCGGCGGTTCTTCACGCCGACCGGGCTCGGCAACCACGCCGATGCCCAGGTCCGCGAGGTCGGCGCGCTGCTCGACACGCTCAAGGTCGATCCCGACTGCAACCGCCGCCTCGGGATGATCGGCATGTGCATGACCGGCGGCTTCGTGCTGCACATGGCCAAGCGCGACGACATGGCGGCGCCGGTGGTCTATCACCACGCGCCCGGCATCACCGGCGCCGGCATCCCGGCCGCGGACGCCGCGCAGATCCGCGGGCCGGTCCAGGGCCACTTTGCCGCCGACGACCGGATCTGCCCCAAGCGCCGGCCGGCGCAGCTGAAGGCCGCCCTGGGCGACCGGCTCGACCTCCACGTCCACGCGGACGCGGGCCACGGCCTGCGCAGCCGGTTCCGGGCGACCGCGGCCGGCGCCGCCGCCTGGAGCGAGACCCTCGCGTTCCTCGACCGCCAGCTCGGTGCACGGCCCGCGGCCGTGTGCTAACAACCCGGACCCGCGATGCCCAGTCCCGACGTGTCGATCGTGATCCCGGTCTACAACGAGGAGGGCATCCTGCGCGACGCCGTCGCCGAGCTCCGCGCGAGCTTCGCGGCGACCCGCGCGGCGCTCGGTGCTCCGCTCTCGTTCGAGATCATCCTCGCCGAGAACGGCTCCAAGGACCGCACCTTCGCGCTGGCCGAGGAGCTGGCCGCCGAGGCCGCCGGTGACGACACCGCGGTCGTGCGCGCGTTCTCGCTGGGCGAGCCCAACTACGGCAAGGCGCTGCGCCGCGGCATCCTCGAGGCCCGCGGCCGCTGGGTGATCTGCGAGGAGATCGATCTCTGCGACGCCGACTTCCACCGGCGCGCGCTCGCGCTCCTGCGCGCCGACGCCTGCGACTTCGTCGTCGGCTCGAAGGCGATGACCGGCGCCAACGATCAGCGCCCGATCTTCCGCCGCGCGGCGACCAAGATCATCAACGGCATGCTGCGCGTCGCGCTCGACTTCCGCGGCACCGACACCCACGGGCTCAAGGCGTTCAAGAAGGAGATCGTGGCGCCGGTCGCCGAGCGCTGCGTCGTCGATCGCGACCTGTTCGCCTCCGAGCTGGTGATCCGCGCCGGTCGCCGTGGCCTGCGCGTGACCGAGATCCCGGTGGTGCTCGCCGAGAAGCGGCCGCCGGCGATCAACCTGGTCAAGCGCGTGCCGCGGGTGCTGCGCGGCCTCGCGCGTCTGACCTGGGTGATCCGGATCCAGGACCGCGACTGAGCGGAGTCCGATGACCCGGCCCCGCGCGCGCTGCTCGGTCTCGATCGATCTCGATCCGATCCGCTGCTACTACCGCATCCACGGGCTCGGCGAGCCGCCCGAGGAGCTGCGCGCCACGATCATGCGCCGCGCGGTGCCGCGCTTCGCCCAGCTGTTCGCGGCGCGCGGCATCGTCGCCACCTTCTTCGTCGTCGGCGAGGACCTCGATCCCTCGTTCGATGCCCACGACGCGCGCGCCGCTCACGCGCTGCTCGGCGAGCTGGTCGCCGCCGGCCACGAGCTCGGCAACCACTCGCACCGCCATCCCTACGAGCTCGCGCGCCTCGGCGCCGAGCGGGTCGCCGACGAGATCGGTCGCTGCGACGCGCTCCTGCGCACGGTCGATCCGCGCCCGGTCGCCGGGTTCCGCGCGCCCGGGTACGATCTCTCGCCGGTGATGGTCGCGGAGCTGTTGCGCCGCGGCTACTCGTACGACTCGTCGATCTTCCCGGCGCCCGGCTACTACGCCGCGAAGGCCGCGGTGATGGGCGCGCTCGCCGCGCTCGGCCGGCCCAGCGGCGCGGTCATGACCAACCCGCGCGCGCTGGTCGCGCCGACCGATCCGTACCGGCCGTCGCCGAAGGCGCCGTGGCGCCGCGGCCAGGCCGCGATCGTCGAGCTGCCGATCGCGGTCACGCCGTGGCTGCGGCTGCCGGCGATCGGCACCAACCTGCTGATCGCGCCGCGCGCGATCCGCGATCGCGTGGTCGACGCGATGCTCGGCCGGTCGTTCTTCAACCTCGAGCTGCACGGCATCGATCTCGCCGACGCGGATCTCGATGGCATCCCGGGCGAGCTGGTCGCGCGCCAGCCCGATCTGCGCGTGCCGCTCGCCGCCAAGCAGGCCGCGCTCGGCGCGATCCTCGATCGCGTGCTCGCGCGCGCCGACGTGATCACCCTGCGCGACGCCGCCGCCTGGGCGCAGCGCGAGGCGGCATAGCAACCAACGTTGACGTCTTCGTCGACGACGACGTCAACGTGGGCGTGAGCGTTCTCGTCTGCGTTGTCGGCGACGGCGACGGCGACGTGAAACTTCGACGTTGACCTCGCGCGCAGCGCGGCCCGCGATCAGGTCGCACCTCGGCAGCGCCGCCGTCGAGGTCCACGTGAAACGTCGCCGTCGCCGTCGCGGTCGACGATCACGTCCACGATCTCGACTACGGGGTCGTCAACGTCGACGTGATCGTTCAACCTGGGCGTGGACGTGGTGGCGGTCGCGGGCGTGGGTGCGGGCGTCAGGTCAGCTCGTCGAACGCGCCGCCGATGATCTGGAACCGCCCGCCGATCGCGCCGGCCTGACTGCCGAGCGCCGCGAGCCGCGTCGAGCCCGCCCGCGACATCCTTCACGCGCGCCTCGAGCTGGCCGATCTGGTAGTCGAGATCCCCGACCGGCTGCACCGCCTGGTGGGCCTTCTGCCGCTCGAAGCGCAGGTCGGCGATCGCGAACCGCAGCGAGCCCTCGCGCTCGCGCGCGTGCTGCACCGCCTCGGCCTGGCGCTCCTCGAGCGCGAGCCGCTCGCTCGCGACCCGCTGGCGCCGCTCGAGCGCGGCGTTGACCGTGGCGACCGCGGCCGTGAGCGCGTCGTCGCCCGGCCACTGGCTCGCGGTGACCTTGGCCAGATCGCGGAGCGCGGTCAGGATCTCGTCGCGCACGTCCTCGGACTGCGCGTTGGCGGTGTCGGCGTAGGCGATCGGCCGCGGCGCGCGCGAGCGATCGCGGTGCGTGACCTCCTCGGGCTCGCGCTCGCCGACCGCCTGGAACATGCCGGTGCGCGGCGGGCGCTTGAGCGGGAAGCCCGGCACGGTCTCGAGCGCCGCGCAGATCGCCTTTCCACTCGACGGGCGGCGATCGGGATCCTTGGCCAGCATCGCCAGCACCAGCGCCTCGAACACCGGCGGCACGCTCGCGACGCCCGGGATCTTCACCGACGACAGCGCCGCCGGCGAGGTGTGCAGGTGCGCCGCCATCACCAGCGCGCGGTTGCCCGTGAACGGCGGCGCGCCGGTGACGAGCTCGTGGGCGATGCAGCCGATCGCGTAGAGATCGCTGCGCGGATCGTCCTTGCCCGCGAGGCGCTCGGGCGCCATGTACTCGGGCGTCCCGAACAGCTCGCCCTGCAGCGTGAGCTCGTCGCCGCCGCGCTGCGGATCGAGGACCTTGGCCAGCCCGAAGTCGAGGACCTTCACGGTCTCGCTGCGGCCGCGCTCGCCGAGCAGCATCAGGTTGTTCGGCTTGAGATCGCGGTGCATCACGCCGTGGCTGTGCGCGTGATCGATCGCCGCGGCGAGCTGGTGCAGGATCACCAGCGCGCGCGGCAGCTCGAACCGGCGCTCGCGGCGCAGCGCCTGATCGAGCGCGACGCCGCCGGCGTACTCCATCGTGAGGTACAGCCGCCCGTCGGGCAGCTGGCCGAAATCGTAGATGCCGATGATGTTGGCGTGGCGCAGCCGGTTGATCGCGCGCGCCTCGCGCCGGAACCGCGACGCCAGCCGCGGATCGGCCGCCATCTCGGGGCGCAGCACCTTGATGGCCTCGCGCCGCCCGATGTGGATGTGCTCGACGAGGAAGACCTCGCCCATGGCTCCCGCCCCGATGCGCTCGAGCACGCGATAGGTGTGATCGAGGACGGTCCCAATCATCCGCAGCTCCAGCATACCGGAAGCCGCGGCGCCGTGGGGGCGCCCGCGCTCAGGGCGCCGCGAAGCGCAGCGGCACGACGATCGAGGTCGGCGCGGCGGTGCGCTCGAAGCGCATGGCCCGGGCGACCGCAATGACGCAGGCGCCGAACGCGGCGGTCGGGGCATCCGCCCGGGCGTCCTCGAGCTGGCCCGCGGGCGACACCCGGCCGAGCACGGTCACGGTCGCGCGCACCAGCCCGGGATCGATCCGCAGGGCCCGGCGGAAGCAGCGCAGGAACGACGGCTGCG
>JAIOQA010000209.1 GCA_021413675.1 Deltaproteobacteria bacterium
CGAGCGCGCCGGACGCCGCGCCGGAAGAACCGCTGTCCGAGCCCCCGCCCGCAGCGCCGCGCGAGCTGGCGCCGCCGACGCGCGAGCTGGCCGCGCCGCCGTGGCGCGACCTGCCCGAGCTCCCGTCCGTGCGCTTCGACCGCGAGTTCTCCGACGGGCCGCCCGATGACCAGCGGCGCGGCGAGCCGACCGCGCCGGTGGTGGCCCTGCCCTTCGACCCGACCGCCGCGGTCGGCCTCGCGCACGATCGCGCGCGCCTGCTCCGCCTGGCGGCGATCGTCGCGATCGCCACCGCGTTCGGCGCGCTGCTCATGAGCGCGCTCTGCTAGCTACTGCTCGTCCTTGAACGCCAGGTGCATCGGCGCGTTCGACGACAGGATCCGATCGTTGCCGATCATGAGCGCCGCGGAGTGCGCGTCGCGGAGGTGGCGACCGATGCTGTACGGCGAGTCGTTGCGGTAGCCGTTGGTGCCGCAGACGCGCAGCGCCGCGGTCACGATCTCGACCACCATGCGCGAGGCGGAGATCTTGACCTCGCTCATCGACAGCCCGAAGCCGACCGACGAGAGCATGTTGCGATCGCCGCTGTCGAGGAGCGCGCCGTAGCGGCGGGCGGCGTCGTGGACGAGCGCGCGCATCATCTGGAGCTGCGCGGAGACCTCGGCGAAGCGGAACGCCGCGGGCGGGGTCTGGCCGGGCATCTGGCGGGCGACGCTGCGCAGCCAGGCGCGGGCGCGCGCGACCGCGTCGTTGGCGATGCCGAGCCAGACCGAGCCCCACAGCACGTGCGCGAACGGCAGCATCGTGTGGCTGAGGATGTCGGCGAAGTGCGCAGGCACGATCTGCGCCTCGGGGAAGGTGGCGCGCACCTCGTACGCCGGGCTGCACGTGCCGCGCATGCCGAGCGAGTCCCAGGTGCCGGTCAGCTTCATCTGGTGCTGGTCGCCGCAGGTGAGCACCAGCACCTGATCGCTCGCCGGCGCGTCGGCGGCGCGGCGCACGGTGGTGAGGAGATCCTGCGCCTCTGCGCCGTACGAGACGACCGTGCCGTCCTTGCGGAACGTGCAGCCCTCGGGGCCGCGCTCGACCGGGCTGATGCTGGTGCGCACCGAGCCGCCGACGCCGGCCTCCGAGGTCACCGATGCGATCAGCCGCTGCTGCTCGCTCAGCTGCACCAGGTAGTCGCGGAAGAACGGCTGCGGCAGGCCGTGGCGCACGAGGCACGCGACCTGGATCTGGTGCATCGCGTAGATCATGCCGGTCGACGCGCACGCGCCGCCGAGCAGCTCGCACTGCGCCGCGAGCTCGTCGAGGCGCGCGCCGTAGCCGCCCTGCTCCGCGGGCACCATCGCCGACAGGAGCCGCGCCTGTCGGAGCGCGGCGATCGCCTCCGCCGGGAAGCGGCCGGCCCGATCGACGTCGTCGGCGGCGTCGCGGACGACCGAGGTGGCGAGGCGGCGGACGGTCGCGATGCGACCCGCGGGGGTGCTGAGATCGTCAGTGGAGAGCGTGCGAGCTGTCATCCGATCAGTCTCGCGCGGGCCGCACGGACCCGCGGCGCGCCAGTGCGCGGCCCCGGCGCGGCGAGTTGTCACGCGAAACGGATGCGCGAAATCGTCGCGCCCGCGAGGTGTCCCGCGACATTCGACCGCATGGCATCCTGCCCCGATGGATCGCCTCGCCCTGTCGCCCTGCGCGTTCCTCGGCGGTCACTGGGACACGCCGCCGCCGCCGCCGCGCGGCGCGCCGGTCGCGCTGCGGCTCCTGACCTGGAACGTGTACTTCGGCGGCCACATGTTCGAGGAGCGCGCCGACGCGCTCGTCGCCGAGCTCGCGCGGCGGCGGCCCGACGTGATCGCGCTGCAGGAGGTCACGCCCGAGCTGCTCGCGATGCTGGTCGCCGCGCCGTGGGTCCGCGCCAGCTACCAGGTCTCGGATGTCGACGGGCGGACGCTCACGGGCTACGGCGTGATCGTGCTGTCGCGGCTGCCGATCCGCCGGCTCGCCGCGATCGAGCTGCCGAGCGAGATGGGCCGCCGCCTGCTGGTCGCCGAGCTCGCGTGCGGGCTGACGGTCGCGACCGTGCACCTCGAGAGCATGGCGGGCTACGAGCGCGCGCGCCTGGCGCAGCTCGCGATCATCCAGGCGGCGCTCGCGCCGGCGGACGACGTCGCGCTGGTCGGCGACATGAACTTCGCGCCCGCGTCCGAGGAGGATCGCGCGATCGCGCCGGCGCTCGTCGATGTCTGGCCGGCGCTGCATCCCGACGCGCCGGGCTACACCGTCGACACCGACGTCAACGCGATGCGCGCGCAGCTGAAGTCGACGCCGACCCACAAGCGGATCGATCGGGTGTTCCTGCGCAGCGACCGCTGGCGCGCGGCGGCGATCGAGCGGGTCGGGACCGAGGCGATCGACATCGACGGGACGTTCGTGTCGGATCACTTCGGTCTCGAGGTCGCGCTGGAGTTGCGCGAGCCCTGACGCGAGAGGCGCGGCGCCTGACGCAACCGCCGCGCGGCCTGGCCGACAGTGGCGCCATGCTCCGGCCTCCGCCCCGCTCTCACGCTCGAACCTGGCAAACTCGCGCTTCTGACTCGGACGCGCGCCCGAGCCCGGGTAGGGTGCGATCCATGAGGCTGTACGGTGTCGGTGTCGTGCTCGTGGTGGCGTTGGCGAAGCCGGTCGCAGCCGGGCCGCGCGCGTTCGAGAAGTCGCCATTCACGGCCACCCCGGCCGAGCTGCGGGCGGCGGCCGCGGCGGTCGCCGCCGGCGATCATTCGGTGACCGTGCTGCGCGACGAGTCGTTCCTGACGTACGACGATCAGGGCCGGGCCGAGCAGCGGTACCGCGTGATCGCGCGCATCGATCGGGCGCCCGGCGTCGACGACTGGGGCACCCTGGTCCTGAGCTGGAGCCCGTTCTATCAGGACAAGCCGACCGTGCGGGCGCGGGTCATCGGCACCGACGGCGCGGTGGCGAGCTACGATCCCAGCCTGCTGCACGACGCGCCCGTGGTGTCCGAGTCGCCCAGCGTGTTCTCGGACCGGCGCAACCTCGAGGTGCCGATGCCGCGCCTCGCGATCGGCGCGATCATCGAGGAGGAGTTCACGATCAAGGACCGCGTACCGCTGCTCGCCGCCGGCACGGCCTCCCTGCTCGGCGTCGCGCGCCGCGTGCCGATCGCGAGCACGTCGCTGGTGGTCGAGGCGCCGACCGCCCGCGGGCTGCACGTCGTCGCGCGCGGGTTCGCGAAGGCGCCGGTCCCGACGATCACCAAGCGCGCCGGCCGCACGACCTGGACCTACGACCTCGGCGCGGTCCCGGCCGACGCGCGCAACGACCTCGGAGTGCCCAGCGACGTGGTCGCGTCGCCGTACATCGGCGCCAGCACGGGCGCGTCGTGGGCGGCGGTCGCCGCCGACTACCAGAAGATCGTCGACGCGAAGCTGGCGGATGGCCTCGCACTCCCCGCCGAGATCACGGGCGCCACGCCGCGCGCCACGGTCGATCGCGCGGTCGCGTGGCTGCACGCGCACGTGCGCTACACCGGCATCGAGCTGAACGACTCCGCGATCGTGCCGGCCTCGCCGGCCGAGACCAGCAAGCGCGGCTTCGGTGACTGCAAGGACAAGGCGACGCTCCTGGTCGCGCTGCTGCGCGCGGCGAAGATCCCGGCGGACGTCGTGCTGCTCTCGACCGGCCCGGGCACCGACGTCGATCGCGATCTCCCGGGCATGGGCGTCTTCGATCACGCGATCGTCCGCGCCCGGGTCGATGGCAAGGACCTGTGGATCGACGCGACCGAGGACGGGCTGCCGGCGGGCCAGCTGCCGAGCCGCGATCAGCACCGCCGCGCGCTGATCATCGCGGCCGGCACCCGCGACCTCGCGCTGACCCCGGTCGCGGCGCCGAGCGACAACCTGGTCCGCGAGGTCCGGACCGTGCACCTGGCCGATCACGACGAGGGCGCGATCACCGAGGCGAGCGAGGAGCACGGCATCTTCTGGGACAACCTGCGCAGCTGGGTGCGCGACTCCGCCCACGCCGACGTGACCAAGGACCTCACCCGCTACGCGGACAAGCACTACGCCGGCAACCTCGTCCGCTTCTCGGACAATGCACCGACCGACATCACGCAGCCGTTCCGGCTCACCGTCGAGATCGGGGCGTCTCGGCACGCGTTCACCGACCGCGACCACGCCACCGTGTGGCTCCAGCCCGGCGCGACCCTCAACAAGCTCAGCGACCTGTTCACCAGCACCGACGCCGAGGTCGCCGCACAGGTCGCCAGCCGCACCATCGACTACGAGACCGCGGCGCCCCACGCCTACGAGCTCGAGTACCGGATCGAGTTGCCCCCGGGCTTCGACGCGCCAACGCTGACGCCGCGCGAGGTGACGCCGCTGGGGCCGCTGTCGCTGACCACGACCCGGCGGGTCGACGGCTCGGCGATCGTCGTGACCTATCGCCTCGACACCGGGAAGCGCCGGATCACGGCGGCTGAGCTGGTCGCGGCGCGCGCGGCGGTGCTGAAGATGCGCGACGCCGGGGACGAGAAGCTCGTCATCCCGACGACCGTCTCGACGCTGCTGGCGCAGGACAAGGTCGCCGAGGCGATCGCGGAGAGCCAGCGCCTGATCGCGCTCCACCCCAAGGAGGCCCTGCACTGGGGCCAGCTCGCGACGGTGTACCGCCGCGCCGGCCTCATCTCCGCCGCCCGCCGCGCCGCGCGCCAGGCGACGATCGTCGAGCCGACGGACGCCGATGCTTTCGCGATCCTCGGGTTCGAGCTGCGCATCGACTCGACACAGCGGCTCTTCGGCTTCGACAGCGATCGCCCTGGCGCGATCGCCGCGCTCCGCAAGGCGCTCGTGCTCAACCCGACGCACCTCGGCGCCCTCGACGCGCTGGCGGGAATGCTCATGGTCGACGAGCGCGGCATCGCGACTGGCTCGGTGCGCGATCTGCGCGAGGCGATCACGTTGCTGCAGCGGGCCAAGGACACGAGCGGCGATGCCACCTACGATCAGCAGCTGGTGCAGGCGATGGTCCTGGCGGGATCGTTCGCCGACGCGATCACCGCGGTCAAGGCGCTGCCGCGGTCTGACGAGGCAACCAGCCTGCAGGTCGCGGCGCTCGCCGGCGCGGGCCACGTCGATGATGCGGTCGCGTACGCGCGCGCGCACGCCGCGGCGAGCGACCTCGCGCGCCTGCTGAACGGCTCCAAGGGGTGGCTGTTGCGCGCCCGCGCCTACGACGCCGCCCGCGCGGTCGCCGCCGCGATGTTCGCGATCGCGCCCGATCCGCAGGGCGAGGCGTTGCTCAAGCGCCTCCGCCACATCGACGTCGACGCACTCGACCGCGCCGACCCGCGGCGGCCGGTGTTCCTGACGATGGCGGCCCGCGCCGGCTTTCCGGTCGCGCAGCCGCCGTGGGACCCCGACATCGCCCACGCGCTCGAGGAGCAGGCGGCCCAGCAAGCGAAGACCACGCCGCCCGACTCCGTTCGCGTCATCCCGAAGGCGGTCTTCCAGGATCTCATGATCGCGGCCACGGAGGTCACGATCGACGGCAACGCGCGCGATGGCTGGCGGGTCGAGACCGCGTACGGCGGAGTGAAGGACGCGTTCTTCGTCGAGCTCGACCACGGCGTCGCGACGCTGGTGGGCGGAACCGATCTGGCGGAGGCGATCGGCAAGGCAGCGCTGGTCCGCCTCGACAAGCGCGATCTGCCGGGTGCCACCCGGTGGATGACCCGGTTCAGCGACGCCTACCCGGCGACGCGCCCGCTGCCGGGTCCCGCGGCCAAGGTGGCGATGAAGGTGTTCCGCGCCGAGGTCGCGCGGGCTGGCAACGGAGCGCCAGCGCGGACCGACGTCGAGCTCGCCGCCGCGCTGCTGGCCGAGGATCGCGCGCCGGCGCTGGCGCTGCCGGTGCTGCGCCGGTGCGCGGTGCCGGGCGATGACGTCGCCGAGGCGTGCCGCAGGACGCGCCTGCGGAGCGCGCTGGTCAACGAGCGGTGGGCGGACGCCGAGGACGCCGCGAGCCGGATCACCGCGGCCGACCCGAAGAAGCGCGCCGGGATCGAGCTGCAGGCCTTCGCGATCATGCGCCAGCGGCGGTTCACCGACGCCGCGGCGCTGATCGACGCGGCGCTGGTCGCCGAACCCGACGCGCACGATCTGGTCGCGATGCGCACCCAGATCGCGATGTCGTCCGCCGTCTGGACCGACGCGCTGCCATGGATGGAGAAGCTCGCGGCCCGCCCCGACGTCGAGGTCGGCGACCTCAACGATCTCGCGTGGACGAGAGTGATG
This sequence comes from Deltaproteobacteria bacterium, assembly GCA_021413675.1. Taxonomy (GTDB): domain Bacteria; phylum Myxococcota_A; class Polyangia; order Haliangiales; family Haliangiaceae; genus JAIOQA01. The sequence goes on from JAIOQA010000209.1 coordinate 6,321, forward strand.
ATGGGCACCGATCTCGCGGCAGCGCGGGCGCTCGCCGCGCGCGCCGAACAGCTGAGCCGCCCGCTCGCGCGCAACCTCGCCAACACGCTCGCCACGATCGAGGCGGAGGCGGACCGCCCGGTGACCGCCTGGCGCTACGCGCTGCAGAGCTGGGACCCGCGCATGGATCATGCGCCGAGCGACTCCGACTGGTACGTCATCGGGCGGATCGCCGAGAGCTACGGCCTGCGCGACGACGCGATCGCCGCGTACCGGAAGGTCAAGCCCCGGCCGGGAGGCGAGCGCCTGATGACCAGCGCCGAACTCGCCCAGCGCGCGCTGACGCGGCTCCACGCCGGCAAGCCGTAGGGCCAGCGGCAACCTCCGATCGCCCATGATCGTGCAACACCCCAACGGATAGGCTGGAACGATGAAGTACGTGGTCGGTGTCGGGGTCGGCGTGGTGCTGGCGATCGCGCGCGCGGCGGACGCGGCGCCCGACGCGCTCGAGAAGGCGCCGTTCACCGCGACGCCGGCCGAGCTGCGCGCGGCCGCGGCGGCCACGCCCGCGAGCGACGCGGACGTCACCGTGCTGCGCATCGAGACGTTCGTGACCTTCGACGAACGCGGCGCGGCGACCTCGCGACGCCGCACGATCGCGCGGATCGATCGCGCGCCGGGCATCGAGGCCTGGGACTGGTTCGAGCTGAACTGGACGCCGTCGTACCAGGACACCCCGTCGGCCCGGATCCGCGTCATCGCATCCGACGGCTCGGTCGCGACGCTCGATCCCGCGCTGCTCCGCGTCGGGCCGCCCGCACCTGCCGCGACGGCGAGCGACCACGGCTACCTCGGCATGCCCCGACCACCGCTGCAGGTCGGCTCGATCGTCGAGGAGGAGGTCACGACCGTCGACCGCACCCCGGCGCTCGCCGCGGGGTCCGCGAGCCGCGTGTGGATCACCCAGCCCGAGCCGGTCGTGCACGCCGAGCTCACGATCGACGCCCCGACGGCGCGCCACATCCAGATCGTCCCGCGCGGCTTCGCGACCGCGCCGACGCCGCGCACGACGACGCGCGCCGGCCGGACGACGTGGAGCTATCGCTTCGACGCGGTGCCCGCGGCGTCGGACGAGACGTTCCTCCCGGGCGAGCTCGTCGATGGGGAGATGATCGGCGTGTCCGCGATGCCGAGCTGGGCGGCGATCGCCACCGAGCTCGGCCGCGGCGTCGACGAGGCGCTCCGACCGGGGCTCGCGATGCCCGCCGGGGTCCCGGGCCGGACCGCGCGCGAGACCGTCGACCACGCGACCGCGTGGCTGCAGGCGCACGTGCACCGGGCCTTCGGCCCCATCACCATCGCGGGGGTCGCCCCGCGCGCCCCGGCCGCGACGATCGCGGCGGGTAGCGGATCGCCGCGCGATCGCGCGGTGGTGCTGGTCGCGCTGTTGCGCGGCGCGGGCCTGCCCGCCGAGGTCGCGTTGATCGCGCCCGGCGCGGGCACGGATGTCGATCGCGCGCTGCCCGAGATCGAGGCGCTCGACCATCCGCTCGTGCGGACGCGCCTCGATGGCGTCGACCTGTGGATCGATCCCGCCGAGGCCGCCCTGCCCGCCGGCCAGCTGTCGGATCGCGACCAGGGGCGCCTGGCGCTGGTGCTCGCGCGCGACACGCAGGATCTGGTCGCGACGCCGTCGTCGACCTCGGCCGACAACGGCATCCGCAAGCTGCGGACGCTGCGGGTGTCGGAGTTCCGCGAGGGCAGCGCGACCGAGGTCACCGAGGAGCGCGGCGTGTTCGCGGACCACCTGCGCGGGTGGCTCGCCGACATCCCCGCCGGCGATACGAAGGCGACGTTCGGCGCATACGTCCGCGGGGTCTTCCAGGGCGACCTCGCCAGGATCTCGCACAACGCGACCGCGCCGGTCACGGAGCCGTTCCGGTTGACCCTCGAGGTCGCGAGCGCCAGCGCGGTGTTCACCGATCGCATGGACACCGAGGTCGACCTGATGCCCGGCGACGTCTTCGCGGAGCTGCCCCCTCAGCTCGCCGACCCGGACCCCGACATGGCGGCGGAGGTCGCCGCGCGCCGCCGCGACTTCCGCATGCCCGCGCCGCACGTCTACGAGATCGAGAACCGCGTCGTGCTGGTCCCGGACTACTTCGTCGCGCCGACGCTGGTCGCGCACGAGACCGCCGCGCTGGGCACGATGACGCTCGACACCACGCGGCGCGTCGAGGGCGACACCCTGGTGATCACGTACCGCCTCGACACCGGCAAGGCCCGGCTCACGCCCGCCGAGCTGGCCGCCGACCGCGCCGCGGTGCGCGCACAGCTCGCCAGGGGCCGCGAGAGGCTCGCGCTCACGACCGTGGTCGGACGCCTGCTGGATCAGCGCAAGTACCCCGAGGCGATCGCCGAGTGCCAGCGGATGATCGCGCGCCACCCGAAGGAGGCCGTGCACTACGGCAACCTCGCGATCACGTACCGCAACGCCGGCGCGATCGCCGCCGCCCGGCGCGCCGCGAAGCAGGGGACGCTCGTCGAGCCCCGGCTGGCGGGCGCGTTCTCGCTCGCGGGCTTCGAGTACCGGTTCGCGTCGAACGGCAGGCGCTACGGCGACGACGCCGATCGCGCCGCCGCGATCACCGCCGACCGCAAGGCCATCGCGCTCGCGCCCGATCAGCCCGGCGCGCTGGCCGACCTCGCCGACGCGCTCTTCCACGACGCCGCCGGCCGCGTGACCGATGATCCGCGCGACCGCGCCGAGGCGATCGCGCTGTGGCGCCGCGCGAAGGATGCCGCGGGCGACGGCCGCTTCGCGACCGAGCTGGCCGAGGCGATGATGATCGCCGGGGCGTTCACCGACGCGGAGGCCGAGGCCGCGGCGCTGCCGGCGTCGGACGACGCGACCGCGCTGCGGGTCGCGGCGATGGCGGGCGCCCGGACGCCCGACGACGCCATCGCGTTCGCCCGGAGCCACGCGTCGGGCAAGGGCCTGGCGACGCTGCTGGCGCGCGCCGAGACCTGGTTGCTGCGCGCACGCGCGTACGACGCCGCCCGCGCGATCATGGCCGCGCGCGATCACGTGGGAGCGGCCGAGCTGGCGGGGGTCGGCCGGGTGCACCCGACCGACAACGCGACGCTCGACCCCGCCGACCCGCTGCGGCCGGTGACGTTCTTGATGCTAGCGAGCCTCGGCCTGCCGGTGCCCGCGCGCCCGTGGGACGAGGCCACGAACCGGGCCATCGAGGGCTCCGCGACGGCGTACGACGCGAAGGTCGACCTGCCGGCCCAGAAGTTCTCGGCCGCCGCGCTGCGCGACGGGATCCTCGCGCGCGTCGCGCTCCAGGTCGAGGGCGACGCCCGCGAAGGCTGGCGGGTCGCGGTGATCAGCCCGGCGGGGACCGATGCGGTCTACGTCGAGCTCGATCACGGCGTGGCGACCGCGATCGGCTCGCCGCTGAACCCCGCCGGCCTCGGCGGCGCCATCCTGCGGCACCTCGCGCAGCGCGATCACGCGGGCGCGGCCCGGTGGCTCCAGCGCCTGAGCGACGACGCCGCGCGCGCGACCAAGCCGCTCGGCCCCGACGAGACCCTGGCGTTCAAGCTGTTCCGCGACGAGGTCGCGCGGGCGGGGACCGCCGCGCCAGCGCCCGCCGTCATCGAGACCGCGGCCGCGCTCCTGGCGGCGCGCGGCTACCCCGCGCTCGCGGCGCCGGCGCTGCGCCGGTGCGCCGTCGGCGACGACCAGGTCGCGCACGCCTGCCGGGGCCGGTTGCTGTCCGCGCTCATGCTGCTCGAGCGCTGGGCCGACGCGGCTTCGGTCGCGGACGAGATCACCGCCGCGGATCCGGCGCACCGCGAGGGGATCGAGCGCCACGCGGTCGCGCTCGTTCGGCTCGGCCGTCCCGCGGCGGCGATCAAGCTCGTCGACGACGCGCTGGCGAGCGCCCCGACCGACCACGACCTCGTCGAGATCCGCGCGGAGATCGCGCTCACCGCGGAGCACGCGCCGCTGACCGCCCCTGCGGTCGCGCAGCTGTTCGCGCTGCCGACCGTGGAGGAATGGGACGCGAACAACCTGGCCTGGACCAGCATCGGCAGCGGCGGCGATCCCGAGGCGGCGCGGGCCCTGACCGTGACCGCCGAGGCCAAGCGCCCGATGACGCCGACGTTCGCGAACACGATCGCGTTCATCGAGGCGGCCGCCGGTCGGCCAGCGTCGGCGTGGGTCTACGCGCGGAGGAGCTTCAGCCCCACCCGCATCGATGCCGCCGACTGGCTGGTGATCGGGCGCATCGCCGAGGCCTACGGGCTGCGCGACGACGCGATCGCCGCCTACCGCCGCGTCACGAAGGGCCCCACGCTCAGCCTGCAGCCGACCAGCTACGACCTCGCCCAGCGGGGCCTCGCCCGGCTCCACGCGCGCAAGCCCTGAGATCTGCAGGGGCGCCCGCGCCGTGAACCCTTTTCGCAGGCCCCGGCTCTCACCGGCATGGACATCGAGATCTCGTTCCCGGGCGGCAAGCGCGTCGACGCCAAGGTCGGCGACTTCGTGGTGCACACCGACCAGCCGGCGTCGCTGGGCGGTGAGGGCTCGGCGCCCGCGCCGTTCGATCTGTTCCTCGCGTCGGTCGCGACCTGCGCTGGCATCTACGTGCTCGGCTTCTGCCAGGCGCGCGGCCTGTCGACCGAGGGCCTGGTGCTCACGCAGCGGTCGGAGAACGATCCCGTCACCAAGCTGCCCACGCGGATGACGATCGCGCTGACGTTGCCGCCGGGCTTCCCCGAGCGCTACCGCGACGCGATCGTGCGCGCGGCCGAGGGCTGCAAGGTCAAGAAGACGATGGCGGCGCAGCCGGTGATCGAGGTCGTGCTGACCGACGCGCCGGCGCTCGCGGCCGCGGGCTGACGGGGCGCCCCCGGCACGGCGCCGGCGCTCAGGTCGCCCAGTGCGAGAACATCGCGGTGTCGCGCCGCGCTGCGCCGGGCCCGGGAATCGGCTGGGCCGAGCGCGCGACCGCGAGGAGCGCGACCCGCGCGTCGTGGCGTTGCGCTGGATCGCGACACTCGAGGCGGAGCGGGTAGAGGTAGCGCTGGTCCTCGAACACGACGACGTCGTGGAAGACGCGGGCCTGCGCACCGAAGCGGCCCGCGACCTCCCAGCACTTGCCGTTGAGCCCGTGCGCCGAGGCCAGCGGGTCGGGGTTGCTGCGGTGATCGAGCACGAACCCCTCGGCGACGTCCTCGGCCAGCATCGCGTCGGCGACCCCGACGGCGTCCTCGCCCTCGAGCCGCGGCATCGCCGGCCACACGGTGAGCACGACGTCCTCGCGGCCCGCGGGGCGCCAGTCGGTGATGAAGCCGCGGGTGCTCGAGGTCCAGCCCGGCGGTGGCACGTGCACGAACGGCCGGCGGCGGACGCCGCGGCGCTGGGCATCCAGGATCACGAGGTCGCGGACGCGCAGGTACCACGCCTCGAACTGCGCCGGGTCGTGGACGATCGCGGTGATGAGCGCGTAGCAGTCCTCGAGCAGGACCAGGCCGATGAGGCGTCGCACCGGGCGTCCGGCGATCGCGCCCTCGACGGTGACCAGCGCGGCGTACTCGCCCTCGGCGGTGACCAGGCCCTCGGCTCGCTCGCTCGCGACGACGAACTCCGGGTGACGCGCGAGCAGCCCGGCGACGATCGCGGGCACCGGCTCGAGCGGCCACACGCGCTCGCGGTAGCCGATCAGCCCGACCTCGGGGCCGTCGGGAGGTTGCAGGACCAGGCGATCAGGGAGCCAGACGCGAGTCCAGCCACGCGGGGTGGGGATCACCCGGTCAGCCTACGCCGGATCAGAACAAGCTGCCGATGCCGCGGCCCAGCGCCTCGCCGATCACGAACGGCGAGGACAGCACGGCGCCGGCGGTGCCCAGCACCGACTCGCCGAGCACGGTGCCGATGCCCGCGACGTGACCCGCGATGTCCGAGGCCGTGCCCGGGTTGTCACCGCCGAAGAAGTGCGCGACGGCGTCGTGGGCGGCGACGCCATGATCGCCCGCCATGTCGGAGAACGTGCGGTTGGAGCCGTCGGAGTTCTGCCCGGCGAGGCCGTAGTTCTTGGTGAACGTGTTGAACATGTTGCCGTAGCCGTAGCCGGCGGCGCCGGCACCAGCGACCGCACCGACCGTGCTCGCGCCGCCGATCGCCGCGCCGAGGCCCGTCGTCGCCGCGGCGCCACCGGTCGCGGTGGTCGCGCCCGCCGTGACCGTGGAGAGGGCGCCGAGCTCGACGCCAGTCGAGATCCCGAGCATGTTCGCGATCGTGCCCATCGCGCCGAGGCCGCCGGCGGCGATGCTGCCGCCGTTCACGCCCTCGTCGATCGCGTTGTTGCCGGTACCGACACCATTCACGGCGGTGCCGATGCCGAGCGCGCCGTTCACGAGGTTGGCGATCGGCGACAGGCCCGGCACCATTCCGAGGACGCCGGTGACTGCGCTGACGCCGTTGTTCAGATCTGAATTGCCGACTGCGGGCTGGGGATCGGGCATGGTTGCCATTCTACGGCAGCGGCCGACCGCTGCTTCCCAGCCCGATGTCGTCCCCCGGGTGCGACCGGCTGACGCACCCCGTCATCGCCAGCCGAACGTGAACGCCCGGTAGCTGTCGACGACGATGTCGTGCTCGACCAGCTCGCGGTAGGCGAGCTGCTGGCCGTTGGTCGACGGGTGCGTGAGCGACACCACACCGCGGGCCCCGAGCAGGTCGGCGAGCCGCGGCATCCCGGTCGTCCAGGTCTTCGAGGTCACCACCGGGATGAGCACGCTGTAGTGGGCCGACCAGGAGTCGGCGATGCTGGCGGTCCGGCCCTCGCAGCGGATCGCCCACTGCTGCGCCTCGACCACCGGGCGCTCCCCGGCGGGCCAGTTGTGATCGCCGACCTCGAGGCCGAGCAGGTTCTTGCCCGCGCGCAGCGGCACGACCAGGTCGCAGCGGCCCGCCGGGCTCAGCGCCGCGAGGAACGCGACCGCCTTGGCGCCGTCGACGCGGCGCACGATCGGCGGCATCCCGGCCAGCGAGGTGGTGGCGGCGAGCGCCGCGCGCGCCTGGGTGACGGCCTTGCGCGCGTGCTCGATCAGCGCGCTCATCGTGCGTGCCCCGACACGACCGCGCGTTCCGACCATCGCCCCATTGGCGCGATCATAACCTGGCGCCGCGCGGCGCGCGCCGTTGGGCACCGAGAACGGACGGCGTGGACGCGCAGGATCTGCGGCACAGGTGGGTCGCCCGTGCCCACATGCCGCCGAGATCGCCGCCGCCGCGGGGCGGATCGATGATCCGCCGCGGAAACGCGGGCGAAACACCGTCCTGTTGAACTGACGTCGAGATGCGTAGCGCCCGCGCCCCCTTCATCCACGTCCACCACGCCGGCGAGCGCGGGGTCGACGGCATCCTCAAGCTGATCGAGCTCGCGGGGGACGACGGGCCGCTCGAGGAGCTGCTGAGCGTGATGTGCGACGAGATCGCCGCGATCGCCGCCGCCGACGTGGCCAGCATCTACGCGCGCGAGCCCGACGATCGGCTGGTCATGCGCGGCAACCACGGCTTCCCGCGCGCCGCGATCGGCGCGGTCGCGCTCGGCATCGGCGAGGGCATCGTCGGCATGGTCGCCGAGTGCATGCGCCCGGTGTCGGCGGCGCGCGCCGCCGAGGAGCCCTCGTACAAGCACGTGCCCGGCCTCGGCGAGGAGCGCTTCCCGGTGTTCGCGGGCGTGCCGCTCATCAGCGGCGGTCGGGTGATCGGCGTGCTGGTGCTGCAGCGCGAGCACGACGCGTTCGAGTCCAAGGAGGTCGCGCTCGCGACCGCGCTGGGCGCGCCGGTGACGCTGGCGCTCGAGCGCCGCCGCCTCGAGGCCGCGCGCTCGGCGCGCCTGACCGGCACCGCGATCGGCGGCCCCGCGCTCGTGCTGGGCCGCGCCGATGTCGTCCCGACCTCGACCGCCCTCGGCGACGCCGCGGGCGATCCGGCGCGGGCGCTGGCGCGGCTGCGCGACGACCTCGAGCGCGCGTGCAAGCGCCTGCGCGACGTCGACGATCCGCTGGTCGGTGGCGCGCTCGATCGCCTGACGCTGGCGCTCATGGATCAGCGGCTGCGCGACCGGCTCGACGCGGCCGCGACCCGCCCGGGCGGGCTGCGCGAGGTCGCGCGCGACTACGCGCGCACGCCGTTCAAGCTCGGCTCGGAGCCCGGCGATCGCGTCGCCGAGATCGAGGAGCTGTGCGTCCTGCTCGGCACCGCCGATGGCGCCGCGCCGCTGCGCCCGGGCGCGGTGTGGATGGGCCACGGCGTGGGCACGTTCGTGGCGCTGGCCGCGGCCGCGCGCGGCGCCGCCGCGGTGATCGCCGCCAGCGACGCGGTGACGCCGGCCGCCGCCGCGATCGCGCGCGCCGCCGGGCTGCCGGTGGTGACCGAGGTCAGCGGGCTGTTCGCGTGGGCGCGCCCGGGCGATCTGGTCGTCGTCGACGGCGAGGCCGGCATCGTGCTGGTCAACCCGCCGCCCGCCGAGGTCGAGCGCGTGCGCCGCGCGCGCGTGCGCTGACCCGCCGGTCCTCAGGCGTTGACGATGGCCTGGCCGCGCGGCGCCAGGCGATACACCAGCGCCTCGCGGGTCATGTACTGACCCATGATCCACTCGCGCCGCACCGTGCAGTAGTCGTCGAAGATCACCTCGATGAACGCGTTGAGGTCGGCCTCGGGGTACTCGCGTCGGCGCGGGATCCGCCGCAGCACCTCCTCGAGCACGAGCTCCTTCTTGCGCCGCTGCACCGGCAGCGCGCGCAGCCGCGGCCCGTCGAAGAACGTGCGCAGCACCTTCTGGGTGTCGTCGTCGACCGGCGGCGCGGTGGTCAGCTCGCGCACGCGCTTCGGCGTGGCGACCGCGCGGACCGCGCGCTGCACCGCCTCGAGATCGATCTTGTAGAACACGTAGGGCGGCTGGCGGGTCTCGATCAGCAGGCCGGCCTTGCCGAGCACCTTGAGGTGATGGGAGATCGTGGCCGGCGCGACGCCGATCTCGTTGGCCAGATCCTGGCCGCAGCGCGCGCGATCGACCATCGCCGCGACCATGCGCAGCCGGGTCGGGTCGGCGAGGCCCTTGAAGAGGGTGACGACGGTGTCGAGATCCTCGGCGGTCATGGGGATTCGATATCTCCCGATTCGATGGATGTCAAATCCGATTTTCGCGACCGCGGAGGGCCGCTGAGACGATCGCGCCGGCGCCGCATTCAAGTCGTCAGCGCGCGCTGACGATTCCGCACGAATCACGACGAATGCGCCGGAATCGCCGGGCGCAGGCATCGCGTTGCACCGGCCAGAAGCGACCGAGTGTCGCCAACGGGAGGAGACGCGATGACGAAGCACGTGTGGCAGCCGCGGCTGCGAATCGGATCGGTGATGGTCTCGCTGGGCCTGCTCGTGGCCTGCGGAGGTGACAAGCGCTGGGCGTGACGTCGCCCGCGAAGCTGAACTATCCCTACGGCCGCGGGCAGGCGGAATACGCGAAGGTGGTCGCGGCGTACAAGGCGAAGACCCGCGACTGGGGAGCGATCAAGAGCGCGGCCGAGGCGACGCTCGCGAAGGACGCCGACCACCTCGACGCGCACTGGGTGCTGGGCGAGGCGCTCGCGAACACCGACGAGCCCGAGGCGGCGACCGAGCACCTCGTGATCGCGCTCGCCGGCGACTGGCTGCGCTGGGGCCCGACGCTGGCGCAGAACCCGGCGCTCACGACCTACCTCGCGACCCCGAGCGGCAAGGCGCTCGCCGAGCTGTCGACGCGGGTGCGCGCGCAGCTCGCCGCCGCGGTCGCGAAGGGCCCGCTGGTGCTCGGGCGGCGCAGCACCTGGAAGACGCCGAAGGTCGGCGCCGCATCCGCGACCACGCGCGGCGAGCTCTACGCCTATGACGCCGACGGCAAGCGCTACCTGCGCCTGACCCACACCGATCACTCGCTCGCGGCGGTGCTGCCCTCGCCCACCGGCGAGCTGCTGCTCGCCGGCTTCACCCGCGCCGAGGTGCCCGATCCGATCAAGACCTCCCCCGACGTGCCGCCGCTGCTCGCGAGCTCGTGGGTGCGCGCGTGGAGCCCGACCGACCTCACCGACTCCGCCAAGATCGCGTGGATCGGCAAGGCGCGCTTCGTCACCGCGGGCTGGGGCGCGGGGGATCAGCTGGTCGTCACGACCGCGCCCGCCGCGGGTCGCTGGTCCGCGGGCGCGCCCACGACCTACGTGGTCGATCGCGCCACCGGCAAGCTCGCGAAGACCCCGGCAGCGGCGAGCGCGGGGCCGCGCGTGCAGCTGTCGCTCGACGAGGCGATCGTCGTCGGCACCCCGACGATGCCGGCCGAGCTCGCGCCCGCGATCGCGACCCGGCTCGCCGAGCCGCTCGCGGGCGCGCCGCTCGCGGCGATGGCGATGTCGCCGAGCAAGGCCCGCATCGCGTACGTCGGCGCGACCGATCCGTGCGGCGACGCCGACGCCAAGCCATCCCTGTACGTCGGCGACGCGACGACCGGCGCGTACAAGCACGTGCTCACCGCCGCCAGCCGCTTCGGGCTCAGCTGGCTCGACGACGATCACCTGATCTACGAGGACGGCAGCGGCGGCCTCCGCATCTACGACGCCGCCGCCGGCAAGCAGACGGGCGCGCTGGCGGAGCGCGCTGGGCTCGGGCTCGCGACCCTGTCGCCGAGCGCGGCGCCGCTGTGCACGACCGATCCGATCATGGACGAGGACGCCGGCTTCGAGGACGAGGGCGAAGGCGAGGTGCCCGACGAGGCGCTCGACCTCGGCGACGACCTGGCGCGCTAGTCAGCGCGTCAACGGCACGAGGGCACAGCGCGCGAGGTCGATCGACACGTCGGCGATCATCGCCTCGACTGCCGCGCACGACGCGACCGCCGGCGTCGCGCGGACCGGCGGCCCGGCCGCATCGCCGAGCTGACCGCAGACGAACTCGGGACCGGCGTCGGGGCGATCGACGCAGGCGAGGAAGCCGAGGTCGCCGCGGCGATAGGCAACGGCAGTGCCGCAGCACTCGGTGAAGGTGTGGTCGAACTCGGTGCCGGCGAGCGGCAGCGGCGCGCCCGTGGGCCCGGCGTAGCGGTGATCCTGGTAGGTCCGCACCCAGTACACGCGGACCGCGCCCGCCGCGCCGGGGGCGGGGAACCTCACGCGGATCTGGTCGGACGGATCGCAGGCGGTGAGGAGCAGCAGCAGCATCGCGGCGCGCATGCGACGAGCGTATCGCCGCGGCGCGAGAGGCGCCGTCACCTGGATCCGAAAACCGTGCGCGGAGCGCGCCCCACCGTGCACGCTCCGTTCGCGATCGCGGCGCCGCGGGGCTGTCTCACGAACCCTGGGCCGTCGCGCGCGGCGGCGGTGGATCGACCTTCGCGAACAGCACGACGTAGTTGTGGCCGTAGGCCTTCGCGCACTTCGGGCAGGTCGTGTACGCGAAGTACAGCTTCTCGAGCTGCCGCCCTTGCGCGTGCACGTACGCGGTCATGTCCTCGGCCCATCGCGGCGCGTCGCGGAACGCGCCGTCGTAGACGCGGGTGAGGAACGTGCCCGAGAGCGCCGCCATCTCGGCGTCGGGGACCTTGCCCGCGACGTCGATGTACAGGTCCTGGCCCCACGGCGAGGTCTCGTCGGACAGCATGAGCGGCACCGCGGGCGCGGCGTGCGCGGCGTCGATCTTGCCCTGCGCGCGGGTGATGGCTCTTCCCATGCCGATCGGGATGTGGAAGAGGCTGCGCACGTGCGTCTTCACGAACGGGTGGTCCTCCCAGACCACCTGCCGCCCCTGCCACGGGGTCGGATCGAACGGCGGGCAGCATCCCGTCGGGGCGGGCTTCGCGCTCTCTTCGGTTGTGGTGGTCATGCCCGACAGGAGTGCATCGGCGATGCCACTCGCGGCATGAGGCGAACATGTGAGCCGGCTCTGGCGGGTCCGGCTGAGATCGGGCCCAGCGTCCTCGCGGGGGCCGATCGATCATGACACAGCAGGCTTGTGTCGACACCGTGGCACCGGGAATCGAGTCGTGATGCGCGTATGATCGCGCGGTTGCGCGGGCACCACCTGTGCAATGCGGGGACACGACTCACACCAGGAGCTATCGATGGGATTTCTGAACTTCATCACGGGTGGCGGCGCGAAGGTCCAGATCACGCTGCCCACTGTCGCCTTCCCCAGCTTGCCGATCGCGGTGAAGATCCACGTCACGGCGGCGGACGCGTTCGCGTGCACCAACGTCTTCATCGACGTGTCGGCCAGCGAGCACGTGCAGATCCGGCCGCATGGCGCGCCCGCTGACGTGACCGAGACGACCTCGACGTTCAGCACGTCGGTCGCGGTGGCCCCCGGGTTCGCGCTCGCCAAGGGCGAGACCAAGGAGCTGGTCGGCATCGTCACCCTGCCGCCCGGCTCGCAGCCGTCGTATCACGGCAAGCACGCGCGCCACGTCTGGACGATCCAGGCGCGGCTCGAGGCCAAGGGCAACGATCCGGACTCCGGCTGGAAGGAGATCCGGATCGGCGCGAACATGTAGCGCGCGTGTCGTGGAAGATCAGGGCCGGCCGAGGAGCCGCGCGATCTGCTTGGCGGCGCGCTCGCCCTCGGACGCGCCGCCCTCCATGAAGCCCTGGAAGTCCTGCGACGTGTGCTCGCCGCAGAACAGCACGCCGCCCTGGCGCGCCTTCTCGTAGCCCGAGAACCCGGTGTACTGGCCGACCTTCCAGTACGAGTACGAGGCGCCGAAGAACGGCGAGCGGTGCGGCAACGACTGGGTCGTGCGGCCGTTGTGGCACAGCCCCGGGAACACCGGCGCGAGCTGCGCCAGGCCGCGCGTCGCGTCGGCGCGGACCTTCGCGTCGGTGGCGGTCGCGAACGCCGCGGTGGTGTGCATCCCGTCGGTGACCGCGCCGCCGGAGTAGAGGTTCAGGATGCCGGCGGCGCCGCTCTGCGCGCGCGTCGCCTCCCAGCTGGCCTGGTAGCCGGTGTCGCTGTAGGTCGAGCCGTTGGCCACGCCGGGCCACGGGCCGGTGCCGAGCCAGCCGCGGCTGGCGAACTGCAGCTGCAGCTTGCCGTTGTGGCCGCGCCCGAGCTCGTTGATCGCCTGGAGCTTGAGCGCATCGAAGCCCGCACCGCCGATGTCGAGGTTCGCGAGCACCGCGAACGGCAGCGCGAGCACGACGTAGTCGGCGGTGATCGTGGAGGACGAGTTGCCGTGATCGAACGTGAGCTGGTAGCGGCCGCCGGCGGTCGCGCGCAGCTTGGCCAGCTTCTGGCCGGTGACGACGGCGTTGCCGAGCGAGGCCGCGATCGCCTCGGGCAGCTGCTCGTTGCCGCCGCGGATGTGGAAGCGCTCGTCGGATTCGCCGAAGACGTCGAGCGAATCGTTCGAGGGCTGGAAGCCGAGCAGGTAGAGCAGGCTGAGCGACGACTGCTCGGTGGTCTCGGCGCCGTACTCGATGTTGTAGGCGACATCGAGCAGCTGGCCGAGCGGCGAGCCGTGGCCGCCGGGCACGCGGCTCTCGATCCAGTCGTAGATGCTGAGCTGATCGAGCGCGAGCCCGCTCGCGGTGTAGGCGTCGTACGTCGTCGGATAGCCGGCGGCGGTGACGTCGGCGTCGATCGCGTCGAACATCGCGAGGAAGTCGGCGTCGGCCTGGGCCTTGGGATAGTAGGTGCCGCCGAAGCGATAGACCTCGGTCGAGCCGGCGGGCTCGGCGGCGTGCAGATCGTCGAGCGGGAGGCTGAACTTGCGGCACAGCTGGCGCACGGTCTTGTGGCCGGTGTCGATCAGCTCGCCGCACCACTCGGTGACCTGGTTGCCCGCCCAGTAGCCGGTGCGGTTCGAGAACATGCGGCCGCCGACGCGACCCGACGCCTCGTAGACGGTCGCCGCGATGTTGCGGTCGGCGAGCTCGCGCGCGCAGTTGAGGCCTGCGATCCCGCCGCCGACGATCGCGATCACCGGATCGGTCTTGGCGCGGGCGAGCCGCGGCACGGCGAGCAGCGCGGCGGCGGCACCCGCGCCCGCGAGCACCTGCCGGCGCGACGGGCCGCGCTCGGCGCGGCGCTCGGCGCGCTGATCGCGCAGCTCGTCGACGGGAATGCCGGTGGCGCGCGCGGTGCGGAGCTCGCGGACCATCCGACGGATCGAGGACAGAAGCGGCGTACGGGCCATCGCAGCATGGTAGCGAGGTTCGCCGCGCGCACGGGGCGATGCGTGCGTGAGATCGCGCGACGCCGCGGTGCGGCGCGAATCCGGATGCGGCGCGCGGACTCGCATATGCTCGGCGCATGGCCGCTGCGAAGACCGCCACCCGCAAGGCGACGAAGGCGAGCGCGACGAAGACGAGCGCGACGAAAGCGAGCGCGACGGCGAAGCCGGCGAAGAAGCCCGCCGCGCCGCCGGCGCTCGCCCGCTTCACCGGTTTCCCGCGCGAGGCCCCGCGGTTCTTCCACGAGCTCGCGATCGAGATGAACCGCGAGTGGTTCGCCGCGCACAAGGCCGAGTACGAGGCGATGTGGGTCGCGCCGATGACCGCGCTGCTCGCGGAGCTCGCCGCCGCGCTGCCGCGCAGCTATCCCGGCGCCACGCTCGCGCCGCCCAAGCTCATGCGGATCCACCGCGACGTGCGCTTCGCCGCCGACAAGACCCCGTACAAGACCCACATCGCCGGGATCATCTCGCTCGGCGGTGGCGCCGCCACCGAGTCGGCGGCGCCGCTCTACCTGCACCTCGGTCTCGACGAGTACTGCGGCGCGGGCCTCTACGGCTTCGCGCCACCGCAGCTCGAGCGCTGGCGCAAGGCGATCGCCGCCGACAAGACCGGCGCCGAGATCGCGCGGCTGCTCGGCGCCGCCCGCGCCGATGGCCTCACGCTCGGCGCGCAGCAGGTGCTCTCGCGCACGCCGCCGCAGCTCGCGCCGGATCATCCGCGCGCGGAGCTGCTGCGCCACAAGGGCTGCGTGCTCGGGTTCCCCGAGATCCCCGCGGGGCTCATCCACCAGGCCGGCTTCCGCGACTGGCTGCTGACGAACGCCCAGCGCGCGGCGCCGGTCGTGCGCTGGATCATGCGGCACGTGGCATAGATCCGGCGCGGCGCCGGAGCGGTGGACGAGCGATGCTATCGTGAGCGCGATGCGCGGGGTCTGGCTGGTGGTCGGGGTCGCGAGCGTCGCGATCGCTGCGCCCGCCGCCGCCGATCCGCCGGTGCACCTGAGCTACGCCGCGCCCGAGGCGTGCCCCGACACCGCCGCGTTCACCGCCGCGGTCCGCCTGCGCGCGCCGCGCGCCACCCTCACCGACGACGCGACCGCGCCGGACGTGCGGGCCTTCGACGTGCGCATCACCGCCGGTGACGGCGGGTTCGTCGGCACGCTCGCGACCGGCGACGCCGACGCGACCCGCGCGCTGTCGGCCTCGCGCTGCGATGATCTGCTGGCGGCGCTGGCGCTGATCACCGCGCTCGCGATCGATCCGACCACGGCCGTGGTCGATCCGATCGAGCCACCGCCGATCGCGCCGCCGCGCGCGCCGTCGCCGTGGCACCTCGCCGGGCTCCTCGGCGGCGGGCTCGAGGCCGGCGTGATGCCCGAGGCCGCGATCGCCGGGCATGCGGCCGTGCGCCTCGCGCGCGCGGGCCTCGGCCACGTGGATCTCGGCGCGCTCGCCGCGCGACAGACCGCGACCACCGCGCACGGCAACGCGCGCTTCACCTTGGCGACCGCGCGCGCCGCCGCGTGCTGGACCGCGCGCGAGGGTCGCGTCGCGCTCGATGCCTGCGGCCACGCCGAGCTGGGCCTCCTCCAGGCCCGCGGCCTCGAGGTCGTGCGCGCCCAGACCGTGACGCGCACCTGGCTGGCGGTCGGCGCGCACGGCGCGGCGCGCTGGCAGATCGCGGCACCGGTGTTCCTCGAGCTGGCCCTTGGCGCGACCTTGCCGCTGGTCCGCGACCGCTTCACCTTCGCGCCCAACCAGCTGATTCATCAGGCGAATGCCGTCGTGCCCTGGGTCGTCCTCGGGGTCGGCGTGCGTTTCCGGTGATCAACCGTGAGGGGCTCGGCCATTCTCCCGGTGTCGTGCTCGCTCGTGCCCTGCCCCTCCTTCATCAGGCCACCGCGGCCGACGCGGACCGAGCCGTGACCAACGGGGAGCGCCTGACTGCGATGTTCACGGCCCACGCCGATGTGGTGTGGCGCGCGCTGCGCCGGCTCGGGGTCCCGAGCGCCGGGATCGACGACGCGACCCAGGAGGTCTTCGTGGTGGCGCAGCGCCGACTCGCGGCGATCGAGGCCGGCAAGGAGCGCGCGTTCCTGCTCGGCACCGCCGTGCGCGTGGCCGCCGATGCGCGCCGCGGCCTGGGCCGCCGCCGGGCCCACGTGACGGATGACGCCGCGCCCGACGCCGCCGACCCCGCGCCGACCGCCGACGAGCTGATCGATCGCAAGCGCGCGCGCGCGCTGCTCGACGACATCATCGCCGAGCTGCCCGACGACGCCCGCGCGGTGTTCGTGCTGTACGAGCTCGAGAACCTGACGATGGCCGAGATCGCGACCGCGCTGGCGCTGCCGCCGGGCACGGTGGCGTCGCGGCTGCGGCGCGCCCGCGAGTGCTTCGAGGCCGCGATCGCGCGCACCGCGCGGAGGGACCATGAGTGATCCGCGTCGCCTCCTCGACGATCCCGATCTGAGCCCGCGCGCGCGGGCGATCCTCGGCTCGGCCGCCGACGACGGACCGTCGCCGGATCAGCGCCGCAAGCTCGCGGCGGCGCTCGGGCTCGGCATCGCCGCGTCGAGCGGCACGACCGCGGTCGCGGCCGCGGCGTCGGGCCTGTGGTGGAAGCTGCCGCTGGTGGTGATGGGCCTGCTCGGCGCCGGGACCACCGCGTACGTGGCGACGCGCGGCTCGTCGAGCGATGAGCCCGCGCCGCGGGTCGCGGCGCCCGTGGCGGAGACGCGTGCGCCGGTGATCGCGCCGACGCCGGTCGCGCCTGCGCCGGTGATCGCGCCGACGCCGGTCGCGCCCGCGCCGGACGTCGTGCCGCCAGCGCCGGTCGCGGTCGCCGCGGTGACGCCGACGACCACGCACACGATCGATGCGCCCCGCACGCGCCCCACCGCGCCCGCCGTCGCGGTGCGCGCACCGGCGCCCGCGCCCGTCGTCGAGCCGGCGCCCGCGCCCGTCGTCGAGCCCGCGCCCGCGCC
>JAIOQA010000206.1 GCA_021413675.1 Deltaproteobacteria bacterium
GAACGTCGGGCTCATCACCGGCGTCTAGTGCGGGAACCGGGTCGAGACCATCGAGGACCCGCTGATGCAGCAGATCCTCAACCTCGACAAGCTGATCGACGAGCTCGCCAAGGGCAAGAAGATGACGAGCATCCTCCGCCAGTAGCCCCGATCGCTACAGCCCGAACGTCGCGCGCTTGAGGAACTTGCCGCGGCCCTGGCGCTGCTTGCCGACCCAGCGGTTGTCCTCGACGATCACCTCGCCGCGCGACAGCACCTGCGCCGGCGAGCCGATCACGCGACGGCCCTCGAACGGCGAGTAGTCGACGTTCATGTGCAGCGTGTCCAGCCCCAGCACCTGCTCGCGCGCTGGATCCCACACCACGATATCCGCGTCTCCACCGATCGCGATCGTGCCCTTCTTCGGATACAGCCCGAAGATCTTCGCCGGCGCGGTCGCGGTGATCTCGACGAAGCGGTTCATCGAGATCCGCCCCGCGCGCACGCCCTCCCACAACAGGTGCAGCCGCGTCTCCACGCCCGGCATGCCGTTCGGGATCTTCGAGAAGTTGCCGCGGCCCAACTCCTTCTGATCCTTCATGCAGAACGGGCAGTGATCGGTCGCGACCACCTGCAGGTCGTAGTTGCGCAGCCCGCGCCAGAGGTGATCGTGGTGATGCGCCGGCCGCAGCGGCGGCGTGCACACGTAGCCCGCGCCCTTCCACTCGCCATCCGGCCCCGGCGAGCCGCGTAGATCATCTTCCGAGCAGAACAGGTACTGCGGACAGGTCTCCGCGTACGCCGGCAGGCCGCGATCGCGCGCCTCCATGACCCGCTCGAGCGCGCGCTGCGCCGAGAGGTGGACCATGTAGACCGGCGCCGTGTGGCCCTCCGACAGCGCGCGCTGCACCAGGACATCGATCGGCAGGCCGATCTCCGCGTGCATCGTGATCAGCGCGCCCAGCTCGCCGGCCCGCAGCATCGCCCGGAAGATCTGCTGATCGTCGACGAGGAACACGCCCGGGTAGGCCATGAACATCTTGAACGACGTCACGCCCTCGCGGACCATGTCGGCCATCTCGGCCAGCGCCTGCGGATTGGCCTCCGTCATGATCATGTGGAAGCCGTAGTCGATCGCGGCGCGACCCTCGGCCTTCGCGTGCCAGGTGTCGAGCCCGGCGCGCATCGCCCCGCCCTTCTGCTGGATCGCGAAGTCGATGATCGTCGTCGTGCCGCCGTGCGCCGCCGCGTACGTGCCGGTGTCGAAGTCGTCCGACGAGTTGGTCCCGCCGAACGGCAGGTCCATGTGCGTGTGGCAATCGATGCCGCCGGGCATGACGTACTTGCCCCGCGCGTCGACCACGACATCCGCCACGCCGAGCGCCGCGCGCTGGCCGGGCGCGGCGATCGCCGTGATGACGCCGTCCTCGATCCACACGTCGGCCGCGTAGGTGTCCGTCGCGGTGACGACGGTGCCGTCCTTGATCAGCGTGCGCATCGGATCACTCCTCCACCAGCGGGCCGTACGCGTCGGGGCGCCGGTCGCGATAGAACTGCCACGTGCGGCGGACCTCCTCGATCATGTCGAGATCCAGCGAGGCGATCACCAGCTCGTCCTGATCCTCCGAGCCGCACGCCAGGATCTGGCCGCGCGGATCGACGAAGTACGAGTTGCCGTAGAACCGGCCGATGTTCCAGGGCGCCTCGGTGCCGACCCGGTTGATGCAGCCCATGAAGTAGCCGTTCGCGACCGCGTGCGCGGGCTGCTCGATCTTCCACAGGTACTGCGAGAGCCCCGCGACGGTCGCCGACGGGTTGAACACGATCTCCGCGCCGTTCAGCTTGCGGTACTTGCCGAGGTACGTGCCGTCCGCGTCGATGATCGCCGCGGTGTTGTAGTAGACGCCGGCCTGCTCGCGCTCGTAGATCGGCAGCACGATCACCATCTGATACTGGCGCGCGATCGCCGCGAACCGCTCGGTCATCGGCCCGGGCACCGCCTCGGCGGCGTCGTACCAGCGGCGATCCTGCCCGGGGCAGAAGTACGGGCCGTTGAAGATCTCCTGCAGACAGAGGATCTGCACACCCTTCTTGCCGGCGTCGTGGATCATCGGCAGATGCTTCTCGAGCATCGCGGCCTGGATCTCGGCCACTGACCGAGACTCGTCGTTGATGGGATTACTGGCCTGGATCAGGCCTGACAGCACCGTGCGCGCCATGGTTCATGCCTCGCGAAGAGTGACGATCAGTTGGTGACGAGCGCGCTGGTCTCGACCGCGATCTCGCCCTTCCAGGTCTCGGCGTCCATCGCGCGCGCGCCCTTGGCCCGCGCCTGCTCCTTGGCCTCGCGCGCGTCCTTCTGGCGATCGCCCAGATCGTGGTGCGTCGTGAAGTACGGCAGGCTCTTGCCGATGAACTCGCGCAGGTTCGCGAACTTGTGGTCGACCATGAACTTCTCGAGCTCGGCCTTGAGCTCGGTGATGATCTCGTAGCCGCGCAGCATCGCGCCGGTGCAGACCTGCACCGTCGAGGCGCCGAGCAGCATGAACTGCGCTGCATCCAACCCGGTCTCGATGCCGCCGATGCCCGAGATCTCGGTGCCCGGGAAGTGGCGCGCGACCTCCATCACCTGCCGCAGCGCGATCGGCCGCACCGCCTGGCCCGAGTAGCCGCCGGGCACGCTGTAGCCCTCGACCGTCGGCATCGGCCGCAGGGTCTTCATGTCGATGCCGATGACCGAGAGGATCGTGTTGATCATCGCGATGCCGTCAGCGCCACCCTTGAGCGCCGCGCCCGCGGGCACGACCGGGTTGCCGACGTTCGGCGTCATCTTGGCCCACACGGGGATCGTCGAGACCTCCTTGACCCAGCCCAGGACCTCCTCGATGAGGTCGGGGTTCTCGCCCACCGCCATGCCCATCTTGCGCTCGGGCATGCCGTGCGGACAGGACAGGTTGAGCTCGAAGCCGTCGACGCCGGTGGCCTGGACCGCGCGGGTGATCTCCTGCCACGCCTCCTTGCGGCACTCCTCCATGATCGAGGCGATCAGGATCTTGTGCGGGTAGTTCTTCTTGAGCTGCTTGAGATCGTCGATCCAGTGCTCGAACGGACGATCCGAGATCAGCTCGATGTTCTCGAAGCCGATGACCTCCTCCGAGGTCCGGGCGCGGAGCTTGGCGTAGCGCGGCGCGGTGTTGACGACCTTCGAGGCGTCGAGGCTCATGGTCTTGCACACCATGCCGCCCCAGCCGAGGTCATAGGAGCGGGCGATGACCTTGCCGTTGGTGCCCGGAGGTCCCGAGCCCAGCACGAACGGGTTGTCGAACCGCATACCGTTGACGGTCACAGAGAGATCGATGGCCACAGATGCCCCCTTCGGCGAGTGCCACGCGTGACGCCCAGACGGCCGAGACGCGGAGGACGTGGGTAACACCTCCGCGAAGTGGGTTCAACCCTGCGCGTGACCGTGATAGACCCGCGGGTAATGACCACCGATACGCTCATCCCGCACTGGATCGATGGCGCGCCCGTGACGCGCCTCGCCGATCGCTACGGCGACGTCTTCAACCCCGCGACCGGCGCGGTCAGCGCCCGGGTCGCGATGGCGACGCCGGCGGTGGTCGACCAGGCGGTGGCCTCGTCGAAGGCGGCCGCGGAGTCGTGGAAGCACTCGTCGCTCGCCAAGCGCACCAAGATCCTGTTCGCCTTCCGCGAGCTGGTCGATCGCCACAAGGTCTAGATCGCGGCGCACCTCACCCGCGAGCACGGCAAGGTGCCGTCGGACGCGCTCGGCGAGGTCAACCGCGGCCTCGAGGTCGTGGAGTTCGCGTGCGGCATCGCGCAGCTGCAGAAGGGCGAGCTGTCGGAGAACGTCTCGACCGAGGTCGACAGCTACTCGCTGCGCCAGCCGCTGGGCGTCGTCGCCGGCATCACGCCGTTCAACTTCCCGGCGATGGTGCCGATGTGGATGTACCCGATCGCGATCGCGTGCGGGAACACCTTCATCCTCAAGCCCAGCGAGCGCGATCCATCGGCGGCGAACTTCTGCGCCCAGCTCCTGCGCGACGCCGGCCTGCCCCCGGGCGTGTTCAACGTGGTCCACGGCGACAAGGTCGCGGTCGATCGCCTGCTCGAGCACCCGGATGTCGCGGCGGTGTCGTTCGTCGGCTCGACGCCGATCGCCCGCTACATCTACGAGACCGGCACCAGGCACGGCAAGCGCGTGCAGGCGCTGGGCGGCGCCAAGAACCACATGATCGTGTTGCCCGACGCCGACATGGATCTGGCCGCCGACGCCGCGGTCGGCGCAGGCTACGGCTCGGCCGGCGAGCGCTGCATGGCGATCTCGATGCTGGTCGCGGTCGGCGCCGCCGCCGACAAGCTCATCCCCAAGATCCTCGAGCGCATCGGCAAGATGAAGACCGGCCC
Organism: Deltaproteobacteria bacterium; assembly: GCA_021413675.1. Lineage (GTDB taxonomy): Bacteria > Myxococcota_A > Polyangia > Haliangiales > Haliangiaceae > JAIOQA01. The sequence continues at coordinate 4,408 of JAIOQA010000206.1, forward strand.
GGGCAGCGATCCGGCGTCGGAGATGGGGCCGCTCATCACGCGTGCGCACCGCGACAAGGTCGCCGGCTACGTCGACGCCGGCGTGAAGGACGGCGCGGCGCTGCTCGCCGATGGCCGCGGCCTCAAGGTCGCCGGCCACGAGGACGGCTTCTTCCTCGGGCCCTGCCTGTTCGACCAGGTGAAGCCCGAGATGTCGATCTACCAGGACGAGATCTTCGGGCCGGTGCTCGGCATCACCCGCGTCGACACCTACGATCAGGCGATCGCGCTGGTGAACACCAACATGTACGCGAACGGCGTGGCGCTGTTCACCAACGACGGCGGCGCCGCCCGCAAGTTCCAGCACGAGGTCGAGGTCGGCATGGTCGGCATCAACGTGCCCATCCCCGTGCCGATGTCCTACTACTCGTTCGGCGGCTGGAAGGCCTCGCTGTTCGGCGACCTCCACATGTACGGCACCGACGGCGTGCGCTTCTACACGCGCACCAAGGTGGTCACCAGCCGGTGGCCGGATCCGCGCTTCCGCGGCGTCGACCTCGGGTTCCCGCAGAACCGCTGAGACGGCGTTCAGCCCGGTCGCGCGAGCCGCTCGCGCAGCGCGAGCACGAGCTGATCGAAGATCGCGGTGTTGCGCTTCACCCCGGCCGGCGTGAAATCGTCGCTGGCCAGCAGCTCGAGCACGCGCATCACGAGGTCATTCTCGGTCTCGGTCAGGCGCGCGACCAGCAGGCCGAGCTCACCCGCGGTGCCGGCGTGGCGCACGCTGTCGAGCATCGCGAGCGCCTCCTCCGAGAGCTCGGCGCGCACCGGCGGCGCCTGGGTCACGACGGGCAACCAGACCGCGCGGCCGGAGGTCGCTGGCTTCGGCAGGTGGCGCGGCGGCGCGACGACGAGCTCGCCATCGACGACGAGGTCGATCTCGATCGCGGGCTCCATCGGCGGCAGCGGCTCGACCTGCTCACCGCGCATCCTGGCGTGCAAGCGATCGACCTCGGCCTGCAGGTAGTGCGCGCGCTGGAACAGGGCCTCGACGTCGTCGCGGTAGCTCATCGCCCGTGAGCGTATCAAAGACGGATCAGGTCGCCGCGATCACGACCAGGGACGTCCCGGCGACGATCACCCACAGCGCCACGCCCAGGACCAGCGGGCGCACGCCGACCTGGCGCAGCGCCGCGCGCGTGAGCCCGGCGCCGATGAGGAACAGCGCGACCACCATCGCGCGCTTCGCGACCGCCGCGACCACGAGGCCGGCCGGACGCAGCGCCGGGATCCACGTGACGATCGCCGAGGCGAGGACGAAGCCGAGGATGAACCACGGCCGCGGCAGCGCCGCCGCGGTGCGATCGCGGCGCGCGCTCACCGCCAGCGCGACCGGCAGGATCCACAGCGCGCGGGTCAACTTGAGCGCGGTCGCGGTGTCGACCGCGTCGCCGCCATAGGCCAGGGCCGCGCCGACGACCGAGCTGGTGTCGTGGATCGCCAGCGCCGCCCACGTGCCGAAGGCGTGCGCATCGAGCCCCGCCGCATGGCCGATCGGCGGAAAGATCATCAGCGCACAGCCGTTCAGCACGAAGACGATCGCGAGCGCGACCGTGACCTCGTGCGGCCGGGCGCGGACGATCGGCGCGATCGCCGCGATCGCGCTGCCGCCGCAGATCGCCGTGCCGACGCTGACCAGGAGGCCGGTGTCGCGCGAGACGCGCAGCACGCGCGCCAGGAGCGCGCCGATCGCCAGGCACGCCGCCACGCTGACCGTGGTCTGGAGCGCGCCGCTCGCGCCGACCCGCGCGACCGCGCCGAGCGGCATGCTCGCGCCGAGGCCGATCACCGCGCCGGCCAGCAACTGGCGGGAGAGGCGCGCGGTCGCGGTCGCGTACGGATTGCCGGCGGCGAGCGCCACGATCACGCCCGCGAGCAACCCGACCGACGTCGAGACCCAGGGCAGCGCCACCGCGATCGCGCCGAGCGGGACCAGCACGCGGCCCGCGCGGGCGGCCGGGCGGGTGATGGCAGGGGCGAGCGACACGTCCCCAGGATGCCCCGACTCCTGCGCCCTGGATTATCACTTCTCGTGACGACATATCAGGATCCGTGATAGCTCCGATCCGTGCCCGACCCGCTCGATCCGCGCCTGCTCGCGACCTTCCGCGCGGTCGCCGCCGCCGGCCGCATCTCGGCCGCCGCGCGCGGGCTGCACCTGTCGCAGCCCGCGGTGACCGCGCAGATCCGGCGGCTCGAGGAGCAGTGCGGCGTGCCGCTCCTGACCCGGACCGCGCGCGGCGTGGCGCTGACCGAGCCGGGCCGCGCGCTCCTCGGCTACGCCGATCGGCTCGCCGCCTTGCTCGACGACGCCGCGACCGCGGTGACGATCGCGCCGGTCGCGCGCGCGCTGATCCTCGGCGCGAGCACGACGATCGCCGCGGCGGTGCTGCCGCACCTGCTGGCCAGCTTCGCGCGCGGCGGCGAGGTCGCGATCCGGATCGAGGTCGGCAACACCGAGCAGGTGCTCGAGCGGGTGCGCACCGGCGCCTTGCCGCTCGCGCTGGTCGAGGGCCTGCGCCGCGCGCCGCGCGTCCGGCTCGAGCCGTTCCTCGAGGACGAGCTGGTCGCGCTGGTCGCGAGCGACGCGCCCGCCGAGCTCCTGCGCGTGCGGCGCGCCGCCGATCTCCGGACCGCGCCGATCATCTGGCGCGAGCCCGGCTCCGGCACGCGGGCGGTGGTCGAGCGCGCGCTGCGCCACGCGATCGGCAAGCGCGCGCCGCTCACGCGCGACGTCGAGATGGGCAGCACCGAGGCGGTCAAGGGCGCGGCGCTGGCCGGGCTCGGCGTCGCGTTCCTGTCGCGCTGGACTGCGCGCACCGAGCTCGCCCTCGGCACGCTGCGCGCGCTGCCGCTGCGCGACCTCGCGATCGCGCGCGGCTTCTCGTGGGCGCTGCCCGCCGGCGGCGCGACCGGCGTGGCGCGCGAGTTCCTGCGCTTCGCGATGCACGCCGCGCCGACCCTGGCTCCGTAGCTACGGCTTCTTGAACCGCGTCGTCGAGGCGAAGTTGCCGAAGTCGCCGCTCTCGAGCATCTGCTCGTGGAACGACTGCTCGGGCCGCAGGCTGCCGTAGAGCCCGAAGCCCCACGCCTCGTTCAGGGTGCCGTGCTTCTCGGTCGAGGCGTCGTTCTCGAGCGTAGCGTAGTCGCCGCCGTCGGTCATCACGACGCCGCCCCAGTGCTTGTTCCACAGCTTCTTGTCCTCGATCTCGGTGGTCATCTCGGCGCCCTCCTTCTGGCTCACCGACTCTTCGCCGAACGCCTCGCCGATCACCCCCTTCACCTCGTCGGCGATCGTGGCGAGGTCGACGTACCGCCCGTCGGGCCCGACCTTGCGCGCGAGCTCCAGCCACTTCGTGGCCTCCAGCGCCACGGGCTTGCTCGGCTGGAGCTCGAGGATCCGGAGCAGGATGGTCACGATCGCCTCGAACAGGCGCTGGGTCTTGCTGATCTCGTCGGGGACCTTGCCTTCGGCGCGATAGGTCACCAGCGCCTCGCCGACCTCGGGCGTCGCCATCGCGTCGATGCCAGACCACGCGACGAACGCCTGGTAGCGCCCGGGGAAGCGGGTCTTGAGCGCGTGGAGCACGCCCCACGCCTCACCGTGACCCTCGTGCCCGTTGAGGGCGCCGTGACGGCTGGCGAGGTACAGCGCGTCCTCGCTCTCGGGACTCTCCTCCATCAGCAGCGGGATGTACTCGAGCAGCTTGTTGCGCAGCGCGGTCAAGCCACCGCGCTCGACCAGGATCGACTTGGTGGACATGCCGCCGCTCTTGCCGAGCTTGAAGTCGTCGAGGCCGTGGACCTGCCCGCCCTGGTCGGTCCGGGTCACCGGCACCTCGGCATCCTCGTCCTTCGGGGCGAACGGGACGCCCATGATGAGGCGCGCCGCCTCGTTGCAGTCCGACGGCATCTTGATCTGCCCGCCGTTGTTGCGCAGGTTCTTGTAGAACGCCCGCGTGCTGCGCGTGTCCGGCGTGGCGTCGCTGATGCGCGGCGCGACGCGCATCAACGCCAGGGTCTGATCGGTGCCGCGCGCTTCGCGGCGCCGCTCCTCGAGCGCCTCGAAGTAGTGCTGGCGCATCTCCTCTTCGGTCGAGTCGCGCTTGCCACCGGACTTCGCGTGCGCCCGCTCCTGCACGCCGCTCGGATCGTTGCGCTCGAGCCGCTCGTTGTTGGCCTCGAAGTAGTGCCGCTCCATCTCGGCGCGCGACGTATCGTCGCGCCCGCCCGACTTCGCGTGCGCCTGGGCCAGGACATCGTCCTCGAGCGTCGCGTTGATCCCGCCCTCGCGCACCTTGACCTGCTTGGCCTCGCCGGTGTTCTCCAGGCGGATGTACGAGCCGGCCGCGAGCAAGAGCCCGTTGGCCGTGGCGATCAGCGCGGGATCGGCGAACAGATCCTTCGAGCGATTCACCGGCAAGCCGACCAGGATGCGGTTGTTGTCGGACAGCCGCCACGGGGAGGCTGCCCCGCGCACCGGCAGCTCGCGGTAGCACTGGATCGCCGGGCTCGCGCCGCCGCTCGCGCGATCGCCGGCCATCTCGTCGAGCAGGCCCTGCGCGCTCTCGCCGCGGACCACGCGATCGGCGACCGCGTCGGCATGTTGCTCGTAGCGATCGCCGACCTCCCCCATCCCGCCCTTGAGCTGCACGCCGGCCCGCTGCTGGATCACGTGCGCCGCCTCGTGCGCCGCGGTGTGGAGGTCCGGCGCCGCGCGGAACGCGACGTGGCTGCCGGTCGCGTAGGCCTCGGCGCCCAGCGCCGCCGCCGCGGCCGCGGCCGTGCCGCCGACGTGCGCGGTGATGCCGCCGATGTCGTGGTGGCCGAACGCGGTCTGGATCGCGGCGGCGTGCGGCATGGCCTGATGGCCGTCGGCGAGCCCGGCCTGCGCCACCGCCTGCGCGTCGAGGTGCAGGCCGAACGGATCGGCGGCGGCGGGCGCGGCGTCGCGCGGGGCCAGATCCAGGTCGCGCGCGCCGCTCGACGCCGATCGAGCCGCCGCCTTGCGCTGCACCGGCGCGAGGGACGCGGTCAGCGTCCGACGCCCGGGCGCGGGCCCGTGCGCCAGTTCGTCATCGCCGCCGCCGTGCCTCGCGTGACGTCGTCCCCTGCTGTCCATCCGACGAGAGACAGCAAGTTGCACGCCACGCGCGGGCCGAGTGGATCCAGTCAGTTGGGCGCGAGCACAGGCAGGTGCCGCTGCCGCGCTACGCGGCGTGAGACGCGGCAGGTGCAGGCGATCAGCGGTCCGGCCGCGCCAGCGCGTTGATCGCGCGGCTGTCGAGGATCGGCCCGGGCGCGCCGCGGCGCGCGGCCTCGAGCATCGCGCGACCGACGTTCTCCGAGGTCGTCATGCGGCCGGGGATGATCAGGCGGAGCAGTGGATAGAACGGCCACGCGACCACGTACAGCACGCGGTACAGCCGGGTCTTCGACACCACCCCGTACATCGGCCGGATGTAGCCGGGCCGGAACATGTACGCCGCGCGGAACGGCAGCGCGAGGAGCGCGTTCTCGGTGCGGCCCTTCACGCGCGCCCACATCGACCGGCCGCGCTCGCTGCTGTCGGTGCCGTCGCCGGAGACGTAGATGAACACCATCGCCGGGTTGCGCTCGACCAGGAGCCGCGCGGCCGCGAGCGTCAGGTCGTGCGTGACGCGGGTGTAGTCGGCCTCGGACATCCCCGCCGACGACACGCCGAGGCAGAAGAAGCAGGCGTCGTAGCCGGTGAGCTGGGCCGCGACCGGCGCGAGGTCGGCGAGATCATCGCGGACCAGCTCGTGGACGCGCGCGTCGGTGTGGGTGCCGAGCGGGTGGCGCACGATCGCGAGCACGCGCGTGACGTCGGTCGCCTGCAGGCATTCGCGCAGCACGCCCTGCCCCACCATGCCGCTCGCGCCGAACAGGATGATCTTCATGTCGCGCGCAGTCTACGCCGCGCAGCGCGGCGGGCTACGGATGCTCGGCCAGCCAGCGCTCGCCCACCGCCACATACTCCACGCCCGCCGCGCCCGCCGCGCGAAAGCGCTCGACGAGCTCGCGCGCCAGCGTCCGCGCGTCGTCGCGGCGGCCGAGATCCCATAGCGCGAGCGCCCGGTTCCAGTGCGCGTTCAGCGCGCGTGGATGCGTGGGGCCGAGGGTCTTGTCGGCGAACGCGATCGAGCGATCGATCCAGGGCAGTGCTGCCGCGGTGCGTCCCGCGGTCAGCTCGACCTGCCCACGCGCGACCAGCGGCCCGAGCAGCATGACGTGGTCGGCGCCGAGCGTCTTCTCGAACATCGCGAGCGAGCGCGCGAGCACCTTGCGCGCCTCGTCGTACTGCTTGTCGAACATCAGCGCGACCCCGAGATCGAGCAACTCCTGCGCGACGCGCGGATGCTCGGCGCCGACGGCGGCCTGTAACTCGGGCAAGAGCGTCCGGTACGCGGCGATCGCCTCGCCGTAGCGCTCGAGCGAGGTCAACTCCGACGCGATCTGCCCGCGCAGGTTCAGCGTCTCGACGTGGGCCGCGCCGTTGGCGCGCACGAACACCGGCAGCGCCGCCTCGAGGCCGGCGAGCGCGTCGGCGTGCCGACCGACGTCGCTCTGCGTCTGTGCCAGCACGAACATCGCCGCGCCGGTGTACGGATGGTCGCCGCCGAGCACCTGCGGCGCGCGGGTCGCGTTGGCCTGGGCCACCGCCAGCGCCTCCTCGCCGCGCCCGAGGAAGCCGAGCAAGGTCACGATCAGCGCCTGATCGTAGATCGTCGCCGGGTGATCGGGCCCCAGCACGCGCGTGTGGATCGCGAGCGCCCGGCGCTGCAGCGCGAGCGCCGGCTCGTAGTGACCGGCGAAGCGCTCGGCGGTCGCGAGATGGGTGACGAACCGGCCGAAGCGCGGATTCTCCTCGCCCATCGCGCGCTCGGCGGCCGCGAGCGCGCGCGCGGCGAGGTCGCGGGCGCCGGCGAAGTCGCCGGCGTCATTGGCCACGTCGCTGAGATTCTCGAGGAGCTCGGGGTCGGCGTCGCCGCCGCGCCCGGCGCGCGCGCTGGCGGCCTCGGCCGCCGCCTGGACCAGCGCGGCCTCGCCGTGGCGGTGCTGCTCCACGCCGATCGCGAGCACCAGCTCGGCCCAGGCGTCGGCGGCCGCCGCGTCGTCGTGACCGGCGGCGGCGGCGCGGAGCGCCTCGGTGAGGTGGCGCTCCTGCGCGCCTGGCGGCGCGACTTCGGCCTGGTGCAGCGCGAGCGCGGCGGCGAGCGGCGGGTGGCGCACGGCCGCGACCTCGGGCGCGAGCGCCGCGAGCGCCGCGTAGCTCGCGGTGACCGCGTCGGGGCGCATCGCCATCGCGCCCGCCGGCACCGCCTGGTCGATGCGCGCGAACAGCCGCTCGACCTCGGTGCGGGTCGCCGGATCCGCCGGTGGTGGGGTCAGCTCGGCGAGCCGCGCGGTATCGGCGCAGACCTCGATCGCCGGCAGCACGGCGATCGCCTGGATCGCGTGGTCCACGAGGTCGCGATCCGGCGCGACCAGCGCGCGTGCCAGCGCGCCGAGCTCGCTCTTGCGCCGCGCGAGGCAGGCGGTGCGGCGATCGAGCTGGGCCTCCGACTGTTCGCCGGTCACGCGGGTCGCGACGCATGCGCCCTTGCTCGCGACGGCCCAGCTCGCCGCGCGCGCGTCGAGCGCGGCGATGGCGCGATCGGCGATCGCGCCGGCGTACGGCGCGCCGGTGCGCGCGAAGCCCGCGCGCAGCGCGTCGGCCTGCGCGGGCGACCAGACGCTCGCGATCGCCGCGGCGCCACCGTCGCAGCTGACCTCGGCGCCGCCACGGGTCGCGAGCGCGATCACCGCGGCGATCAGGCCCGCGCCCATCGCCGCGACCAGCCCGAGCCGCCAGCGCCGGCGCCGACGCGCGTCGGGATCGTCGGCGAGCGCGTCGACCAGCGCGTGCATCGATGACCAGCGCGCGGCCGGATCGATCGCCAGGCCGCGCGCGAGGATCGCCGCGATCCGCGGCGGCAGCACGGCGCCTCCCTCGGGCGGCCCGGCCTCGATGCGCGCGGCGATCGCCGCCCGATGTGCGCCCGGGAACGGCGGAGAGGCCAGCGCCTCCCACAGCGCGACGCAGAACGCGAACTGATCGGCGGCCGGGCCCACGGTGGCGCCGCGGTGCTGCTCGGGCGCCATGTAGCGCGGCGTGCCGACGATCGCGCCGGTCGAGGTCTGGTGCGCCGGCAGATCGGCGCGCGCGTCATCGGCGACGGCGCCGTCACCGCCGACCAGGCCGAAATCGGCGACGCGGATGCGGCCGTCGGTCGTCCGCAGCACGTTGTCGGGCTTGAAGTCGCGGTGGACCAGGCCCGCGTCGTGCGCCGCCGCCAGGCCGCGGCCGGCCTCGACGTACGCCGCCACGATCTCGCGCCAGGTCCGCGGCGCGGCGTCGCGCCAGGCGCGCAGCGTGCCACCGCCGGCGAGCTCGGTCGCGATGAACACCTGATCGCCGACGACGCCCGCGTCGTGGATCGTCAGGATGCCGGGATGCGCGACGCGCGCCAGCGCCCGCGCCTCGCGCAGGAGCCGCGCCTGATCCGCGCGCGCGCTCGCCGAGTCCACGCGCGCGCGCACCAGCTTCACCGCGATCCGGCGATCGAGCGTCGGATCGTACGCGGCGTACACGACGCCCATGCCGCCCTCGCCGAGCAGCTCGAGGATCACGAACCGCCCGATCGGCGCGAGCCGCGTCGGCGCGGCGATCTCACCGGCCCGCGATGGGCCATCGGCCGCGGTCAGGGTCGCGTCGTCACCGATCGGATCGCTCATGGGTCTCGGAACGCCTCGGCGTCGAGCCCGTGGCGCTCGAGCCAGCGATAGACCTGGCGGCGATCGCGGCCGTAGAACGCGGCGGTCAGCGCGACCGAGCCGCGGTGGTGGCGCAGCACCTTGACGAGATCCGCGGCGCTCGGGTTGGCCGCGCTGGCGTCGACCGCGAGCGCGAGCGGCGCCTCGGCGGCGACCGGCTCACCGCGGCCGCGCTCGCGCAGCCGCGCGGCGATCGGCGCGGGCAGGTGCTCGGCGCGGAGCACGCCGTCGGTGGTGCGCGCCGCCGCGGCGGCGAGCACGTGCTCGAGCTCGCGCACGTTGTACGGCCAGTCGTGCAGCACCAGCGCCTCGGCGGCGCCCGACGACAGCCTCGCGCCCGCGCCGTGGGCCGCGAGCCAGGCGGCTGCGAGCCCGAGCACGTCGTCGCGGCGCGCGCGCAACGGCGGCATCGTCACCGGCCAGCCCGCGAGGCGCGCGTGCAGATCGCCGCGGAACTTGCCGGCGGCGACCGCGCGGTCGAGCTCGACCAGGGTCGCCGCCACGATCCGCACGTCGACGATCTCCGCGTCGGTGTCGCCGACCGCGCGCACCTCGCCGAGCGCGAGCGCGCGCAGCAGCTTGGGCTGCAGCTCGAGCGGCAGCTCGCCGATCTCGTCGAGGAACAGCGTGCCCTGATCGGCCGCCGCGAACAGCCCTGC
>JAIOQA010000207.1 GCA_021413675.1 Deltaproteobacteria bacterium
AACACCGGCGCGGCGGCGACGTTCACGTGGACGATCGACACGGTCGCGCCGGTCGCGACGATCACGGCGACGCCGAGCAACCCGTCGACGAGCGCGAGCGCGACGTTCGCGTACACCGCGAACGAGACCGGGGCGACGTTCCAGTGCCGGCTCGACAGCGCGGCGACCTTCACGACGTGTCCGGCGAGCTACAGCGGCCTCGCCGACGGCAGCCACACGTTCCGGGTGCGGGCGATCGATCTCGCCGGCAACACCGGTGCGGCGGCGACGTTCACGTGGGTCGTCGACACGACCCCGCCATCGATCTCGATGATCAGCACGCCGGCGAACCCCAGTGCTGTCGCGACCGCGACCTTCGCGTACGGCAGCAACGACGCGTCCGCGGCCTTCGAGTGCAAGCTCGACACCGCGCCGGTGTTCAGCGCGTGCGCGTCGACCGCGTCGTACACCAACCTCGCCGAGGGCAGCCACACGTTCCAGGTGCGGGCGCGCGACGCCGCTACCAACGTGTCGTCCACGCTGTCGTTCACCTGGATCGTGAACACGCTGGGCCCGACGCTGGCGGCGGTCCCCCCGGCTGGCTGGACCGTCAACTACTTCAACTTCAAGTTCGGCGCGGTCACCGGCGCGACCAGCTACCAGTGCAACTCGACGCCGGGTCTGCCGGCGGCAGGCTGGGCGGCGTGCGTGCCCGGCGGCGCGCAGGTGACCGGCGCGACCTACGGTGCGGCGAACCCGTTCGCGGTCCGCTGGGTCGATGCGCTGGGCGGCACGTCGAGCGCGACTTCGACCACCTGGACGCCGAACCCCGGCCTCGCGCTCTACTACCCGCTCGACAACAGCGCCGCGAACCGCTCGATCCTCGGCTATCCCAAGCCGTTCTATGTCAACGACGCCGCGACCGCGCCGGCCTACGTCGGCGGCTACGCCGGCGGCGCGGGCTACTTCGCGAACGGCTCGGCGTTCACCGGCTCGGCGCAGGCCCTGACCAGCGGCACCGCGTACACGATCTCGGTGTGGGTCGCGACCGCTTCTCCCGACGCCGCGACGATCTGGACCAACCGCACGACCGGCGCTGGCTGCACGCTGACCGTCGGACAGCCGGCCGCCGCGTACTCGGCGATCCTGACCTGCTACAACGCGCAGGGCACCGCGGTCGGTAGCGTCGGCACGGCCATCGCGAGCAACCACTGGTTCAACGTCACGGTGAGCTACGCCGGCAGCGGCCACGGCGACGGCAACGGCGGTGACGTGACGGTGTACTTCTCTGGCTCCCAGGCGAAGGTCATCACCAACACCGCGAAGGTCGACTTCTTCCCGCTCACGCAGCCCGATCTGCGCACGTCCGCGCCGACCTCGAGCGCGACGATCATCGACGAGCTCCGCATCTACAACACGACCTTCGACGGGCAGACCGACTGCGAGGCGGTCGCGCTCGGCAACTGGTACGCGCCCAAGCAGACCTGCGAGATCCCGCTGTACGTGCACTACGGCATGGACGCGGCATCGGCCCGCAACCTCGGCAGCAACGGCCTGTCGGCGATCGCGATCGCCGCGACCACCGCGGGCATGTGGGGCAAGTCGAACCAGAGCTGGAGCGGCCAGACGACGCCGACGACGCTCGCCGTCTCCGCTTCCACCGACTTCTCGGATCGCACGGTGTCGCTGTGGTTCAACGACAGCGGCAGCGCCGGCACGCTCTTCAACTTCGCGTGCCCGGGCCTGCCGGGATGCCCGACCGGTGGCGCGACCGGCATGAGCGCGACGGTCGCCCAGGGACTGTTGACGGTCTGCGCCGCGACCCTGCAGTCGGGGCAGAAGTGCATGAGCAACATCGGCTACACCCCGAGCGTCTGGCATCACCTGCTGATCACCTCCGATCAGATCGTCAGCGCGCAGGGCGTGGTCGCGACCGGGCAGGTGATCACCTACGTCGACGGCGTGCAGGTCGGGATGGTCGACTTCTTCTCGAAGGGCAGCGTGTTCGCGAGCAACGCGACCGCGATCGTGATCGGCTCCAGTGGCCTGGGCGCGTACATCGACGAGCTCAAGATCTGGTCGAAGCTGCTGACCCCGGTCGACAGCGACGAGGAGTCGTGCGCGCTCGGCTGGGGCGGCCTGTTCAACCAGGCGCTCTTCAAGTGCACGCCGCCAGCACCGCCGTTCTGACCTCCAACCTCGATGTCCGCTGCGCCCTGCGCCTGACCCGCGCGGGGCGCGCGCTTTTTCGGGTCGCGGTTTGCTCGGTCACAGGAGCGTCGACATGCCTCTACCGGGGTGAGCCTCGGCGTCCTCGGGACGCCCGGCCGTCACTGGAAGCGAATCGACGGCGTCGCTGGAATCGACACAAGTGCACTGAATGATTTGCCAATGAGCGCGCAGTCCGGCCCCGTTGCCAGGTCGTGCCGGCTTTTGTTCGGGATCTTTTAGACCCCCCGGCGGTACATAGAAATGTGGGAGGACATGCGTGACCTATAGCTATCGCTTTGCGCTGGTACTGACGTCGGTGGCCCTGGGGATGGCGGCGTGCGGTGGCGGGGGAGACAACTTTCCAGACGCCAACAACACGGACGCTGACCGCACCGATGCGGCGACGGTGGACACCACCGCGCCCGAGACGGTGATCGACACGCCTCCCGCGAGCCCCAACAACCTCGCGACCGTTCACATCTCGTTCTCCGCGACCGATGACGCGATCCCGCTCGACGTCACCTTCGCGTGCACGCTCGACGGCACGCCGGTGACGCCCTGCGCGTCGCCGATCGATCTGGCGATCAGCGCGGATGGCGACCACACGTTCACGGTCGCCGCGACCGATCACGCCGGCAACACCGACGCGACCCCGGCGACCGCGACCTGGACGACCGATCTGACGCCGCCCGACACGACGCTGACCGACATGCCGCCGGCGCTCGACAACGCCGCCGACGTGCAGTTCTCGTTCACGGCGACCGAGGCCGGCACGTTCGAGTGCTCGCTCGACGGCGGCGCCTACGCCGCGTGCGCGACGATGCACGACGTCACCGGCCTGCCCAACGGCGCGCACACCTTCGATGTCCGCGCGATCGACGCGGTCGGCAACGTCGACCCGACGCCCGCCCACTGGGACTGGTCGATCGATCTGTCGACGCCGAACACCGTGATCGACTCGGGCCCGGTCGGCTCGGTCCAGGCGACCACCGCGGTCTTCACCTTCAGCTCGCCGAACGCCGGCGCCGGCGCGACCTTCGACTGCGCGCTCGACGCCGCCGCGCTCGCGCCCTGCGGCTCGACCTCGACGATCACGTACACCGGCCTGGCCGAGGGTGACCACACCTTCACCGTCCGGGTCACCAACATGGCCGGCACGCCTGACCCGACGCCGGAGCAGCAGGGCTGGAACGTCGACCACACGGCGCCGGTCGTGACGATCACGAGCGGCCCGACCGGCGTCACCAACGACAGCACGCCGAGCTTCGATTTCACCGCGACCGGCAACCCCACGACCGTCGAGTGCAAGATCGACACGGGCGCGTTCGCCGCGTGCACGTCGCCGTTCTCGATGGCGCTCGCCGATGGCGCGCACACGCTGACCGTGCGCGCGACCGACGCCGCCGGCAACGTCGGCACCGACGCGCAGGCCTTCTCGATCGACACCGGCCTCCCCGACACCACGATCGTCACGGGCCCCGCGTCGCCGACCAGCACCACGACCGCGGCCTTCACGTTCACCTCGACCGAGGCCGGCACGTTCGAGTGTGCCCTCGACGGCGCGGCCTTCGCCGCGTGCGCCACGCCCAAGAGCTACGCCTCGCTGATCGACGGCATGCACACGCTCCTGGTCCGCGCCAAGGACACCGCCGGCAACCTCGACGCGACGCCCGCGAGCTACGCCTGGACCGTCGACACGATCGCGCCTGACACGACGATCGCCACCAAGCCGACCGATCCGTCGACCGTCGCGACCGCGACCTTCACGTACACCTCCAACGAGACCGCCGTCACCTACGAGTGCAAGCTCGACGGCGCGGCCTTCGCCGCGTGCCCGACCAGCAACCCGACCTACAGCGGCCTCGCCGAGGGCTCCCACACGTTCCAGGTCCGCGCGCGCGATGGCGCCAACAACGTCGACGCGACGCCCGCGAGCTACACGTGGTTGGTCGACACCCTGGCGCCGACCACGACGATCGTGACCAAGCCGAGCGATCCGTCGAACGTCGCGACCGCGACGTTCACGTACACCTCGAACGAGAGCGGCGCGACCTTCGAGTGCGCGCTCGATGGCGCGGCGTTCGCGGCGTGCCCCGCCAGCAACCCGACCTACAGCGGCCTGGCGGAGGGCTCGCACACGTTCCAGGTGCGCGCCCGTGACGCCGCCAACAACGTCGATGCCTCCCCGGCGACGTACACGTGGACGGTCGACACGATCGCGCCGGACACGACGATCGGCGCCAAGCCGACCGATCCATCGAACGTCGCGACCGCGACCTTCACGTACACGTCCAGCGAGGCCGCGGTCACCTACGAGTGCAAGCTCGACGGCGCGGCGTTCGTGGCGTGCCCGACCAGCAACCCGACCTACAGCGGCCTGGCGGAGGGCTCGCACACGTTCCAGGTCCGCGCCCGCGACGCCGCCAACAACGTCGACGCGTCGCCCGCGACGTACACGTGGCTCGTCGACACGCTGGCGCCGACCACGACGATCGTGACCAAGCCGACCGATCCGTCGACCGTCGCGACCGCGAGCTTCACGTACACGTCCAACGAGAGCGGCGTGACGTTCGAGTGCGCCCTCGACGGCGCGGCGTTCGCGAGCTGCCCGACCGGCAACCCGAACTACAGCGGCCTGGCCGAGGGTTCGCACACGTTCCAGGTCCGCGCCCGCGACGCCGCCAACAACGTCGACGCCTCCCCGGCCACGTACACGTGGAAGGTCGACACCGTGCCGCCCGACACCACGATCGGCGCCAAGCCGACCGACCCGTCGAACGTGGCGACCGCGAGCTTCACGTACACGTCCAACGAGAGCGGCGTGACGTTCGAGTGCGCGCTCGACGGCGCGGCGTTCGCGAGCTGCCCGACGACCAACC
>JAIOQA010000126.1 GCA_021413675.1 Deltaproteobacteria bacterium
GCGCGTTCCTCGATCCGCCCGCGCCGGACCAGACGATCGAGCCGCTGCTGCTCGACGCGACCGACGAGGGCGAGTACCTCGCGCTGGCGAGCGCGAGCGGGCCCGCCGGGCTGCATGCGCTCGGCGTGGTGTTCGGCGACACCCACGTCGCGCGGATCGACGCGCGGTGCACCGACCCCGCGCTGTTCGCCCGGTTCCGCGCGGCGACGCACGAGCTGACCTTCGCCGCGACCCTCGGCCTCGGCGCCGGGCGCTGGCGCCGCTTCTACTACGAGCCGCCGCCGGGCTGGACCGCGGTCGCGCGCCACCGCGGCGCGCTGTGGATCTCGCCGGCGTGCCCGCGCCACTACCAGGTCATGCGGGTGTTCGATGCGCGGCCGCCCGCCGACAACGAGCGCCCGCACGGCGCGCGCATGTTCGAGACCCTGTCGGCGGAGTTCGATCGCGAGCCGTCGAAGGGCCCGGTGTCGTACTGGACCGCGGACGAGCTCGAGTGCCGGGTCTCGGTCTACAGCGCGCAGCTGCCCAACCGCGCCGCGCCGCTCAAGGTGCTCGACGGCGTGATCGTCACCGACGATTACGTCTATCCGATTCGCATGGAGTGCGATCCCGATCGCCTCGAGGACTCGATGCACGTCTTCGAGCGCGTCGTCGCGTCGTTCCGCCGCCTCCCCGAGCGCCGCGCCCGCATCGAGGCCGACGTCAGCGCCATGGCGTTCTGGGTCGATTGAGTCCTGACGCGATCATCGCGTGGGCCTCGGCCCACGGCGTGCGCTGCACGACGCGCGAGGCGTGGCCGCGCGGCGATTTCCGCACCGATCCGCGCATCGACTTCGGCCGCTGGCTCGAGCGCACCCCGGGCTGCGTGCTGCACCCGACCGACGTCGATCAGCTCGCGGCGGTGATGCGCGAGCTCGCGGCGCAGGGTGTGCCGTTCACGACCCGCGCCGCGGCCCACAGCGCCGGCGGCCAGGTGCTCTCCGACGGCGGCGCGGTGATCGATCTGCGCGGCCTCGATCGGATCGTCGCCGATGATCCCGCGGCGCAGACCATCACCGTCGAGAGCGGCGCGTGGTGGCTGGCGGTGACGCGGCACCTCGCGCCGGCGCGCCGGCGACCACCGGTCTTGACCGACAACCTGCGCAGCTCGATCGGCGGCACGCTCGCGGTCGGCGGCTTCGGCGACGCGACCCATCGCCACGGCCTGCAGGCCCAGCAGGTGCGCGCGATGACGGTCGTGACCGTGGATGGCACGCGACACATCGTGCGGCCGGGCGACGCGCTGTTCGACCACGCGCTGTGCGGTCGCGGCCAGCTCGCGGTGATCGCCGACGCCACGCTGACGACCGTGCGGCGCTCGGCGATCCTGCACGGCCGCATGCTGCACTGGCGTTCGCTGGCGGCGTACATCGACGGCGCGATCCGCGCGATGGACGGCGGCCACTACGACGTCTTCCGCGCCCGCATGGCGTGGCAGCCCGGCCTGCCGGTGTCGGCGGTCGCCGGCGATCTCGACGCGCCGATCACGCCGCTCGCGCGCATCCGGCCCGACGACGCGTCGCCGCTCGAGCAGCTCGATCTTGCCGCGCTCGCCGAGGACGATCCGCACGCGCGCTGGGACTTCGCGTCGCCGGCGCTCGAGCTGGCGCTGCCGCTGCCCGATGGCCTCGCGACCTGGTACCGGCTCGTCGAGCGGGTCGCCGAGGCCGGCCTGCAGCGGTTCATGCCGCGCGGCTCGTCGGTGATGGTCGTGAAGTCGCCGGTCGGGTTGCCGCTCGCGCCGGTGCCGCCCGGCGGCCTCGCGCTGTTCGGCGCGCTGCGCCTCGAGCTGCCGCCCGCGGAGGCGCCGCGGGTCGTGCCGATCCTGCGCGAGCTCGGCCGCCAGGCCATGCGCGAGGGCGCGCGCGTCTACCTGATGTCGATCGAGCTGGAGGCCGACGGCTTCCTCGAGCAGCAGTTCGGCGCGGCGCTGCCGCGGCTGCGCGCGCTCAAGGACCAGCACGATCCGCGGCGGCTGCTCAATCCGTGGCTGCTGTGATCGCGACGATCGTCAGACGCTGACCAGGCCGTGGGCGCGCAGGCTCGCCGCGAGCTCGAGATCGACGAGCTCGCTCGCCCGCGGTGGCGTGGCCTTGCCCCAGCCGCTCGGGTGACAGCGCGCGATCAGGTCGGCGAGCGCGCGCGGCGCGGTGCGCGCGATCATCTCGCCGGTGGCGCTCGCGACCTGCAGCATGCCGCCCGACCAGCGCGGCGCGCCGCCGAGCCAGCAGACCCGGAGGTCGGCGTCCTTGCTCGGGTGCGGCTCGGCCATCGCGCGCGCGATGAAGTCGCGCGCCACCGTCGGCGCGGGCACCGGGCTCGGCCGGAACCACTGGCGCACGTCGGTGTCGAGGAACTTGCCGTGGACGAAGGCGTTGAGCGCCTTGTCGAGGACCGCGAACACCGCGTCGTCGGGCGCGGGCACGCTGACCGAGTCGTACGCGAGGTCGTAGCGCGCGAAGCCGCGGAACGGCTCGTCCTTGATGCGGATGCCGAAGAGCTCGGGCGCCTTCGCGATCGGCGCGTGCGCGGTGAGGCTGAACTTGTGGAACACGCCCGACTGCAGGAGGTCGGCGCCGAAAAGCTGGCGCAGGGTCTCGAGGCTGTTGATCGTGTCGGCGAGCGCCTCGCCGGGAAAACCGTAGATCAGGTACGCGTGGCACAGGATGCCCGCGCCGCGGAACGCCTGCAGCACCTTGGTCACGTGCGGGATCGTGATGCCCTTGCGGATCTTCGGCAGCAGCGCGTCGCTCGCGACCTCGATGCCGCCGGTCACCGCGATCATGCCGGACGCCGCGAGCAGCCGGCAGCGATCGGGCGTGAAGCCGGTGTCGTAGCGGATGTTGCCGAAGTACTGGTAGTTGCGATCGCGGCGCAACAGCTCGAGCGCGAGGTTCACCAGCAGCGGCGGCGGCGCGGCCTCGTCGGTGAAGTGGAAGCTCGAGAGGCCGGTCTGGGCGTGGATCGCGTCCATCTGGTCGGCGAGTTGCGCCGCCGACAGCGGATCGAAGTCGTCGATGTAGGCCAGGTGGACGTCGCAGAACGTGCACTTCTTCCAGTAGCAGCCGTGGGCGGCGGTGAGCTTCAGCCACGGACCGTCGTTGAGCAGGCGGTGGAAGACGTTGGCGCCGACCGGCAGCAGGTGGACGTAGCGATCCATGCGCACGCCCTCGTAGTCGGGCGCGGGCAGCTCGCGGAAGCGCGGCGCGGCGGTCGCGGTGTCCTCGTGCCAGACCACGCGATCGCCCTGCCGGGTCGCGGTCTTGTGCAGCGTGATCGCGGCGCCGTCGCGATCGTCGCCGCCGCGCGCGGCGACCCGCGCGCAGATCCGCTCGAGCGGGCGCTCGCCGTCGTCGATGACCAGGTAGTCGACGAAGTCGAAGAACCGCGGGTCGGATAGCTCGCGCAGCTCGGTCGAGGGGAACCCGCCGCCGAGCGCGCGCGCCGCGCGCGGTCGGTGGGTCGCGAGCCACCGGCCGATCACCAGCGAGCCGATCAGCATGCCGGGGAACGGGCAGGTGAGGCACACCAGGTCGACGTCGGCGGGGATCGCCCGCGCCGCGGCCTCCTCCATCAGCTGCTCGATCGCGTTGGGCGGCCGCGCCAGCTCGCCGGCGATCTCGTCGAAGCTGGCCGAGGTGCGGCTGAGCTTCGCGGCGTAGTTCACGAGCGCGTAGTGCGGGCTGATGGTCTGGAGCAGGTGGGTCAGATCCAGCAGCATCTGGGTCGCGAGGTGGCGCGCGTGGTCGACCTTGCCCCACGCGCCGAAGCGCTCGCGCCGCGCCGCCGGTGTCTCCTCGCGCAGGTACGGCCCCTCGGGGATGAAGTCGCCGCGCACGATGCGGTGCGCGAGCGCCGGATCCTTGCCCTGCATGAACGCGACGACGTCGTCGATGATCCGGACGTAGCGATCGCGGTTCTGGTAGACGTCCTCGTACTCGCCGGTGACCGCGCGCGGATCGATCGCCGCGAACAGGCGGGTGAGCCCGGCGCGGCTGAACATCGCGAGGAACACCTCGAGGCTGAGATCGATCGGGGTCACGGTGTGACCCTGGGCGCGCAGCCACCCGGTCAGGCGCGGCGCCGCGGCGTACATCGTGTTGAGGTCGGAGACCGGCGGCACGATCATCGCGATCGTCAGGCCGCGCGCGGGTGCCTCGATCGTGGCCATCAGGTGAACAGGTAGCCGAGCCCGCCGTCGGCGGCGTCGGCGGGATCCTGGCCGCGGGACGCGACGACGATGCGGGCCGCGGTGTGCACCAGCGCGCGCAGCGCCTGGTCGAGCTGCGCGAAGGTGAGGCTCGCGAGCGGCAGGGTCTCGCGCAGGAGCATGACGCCCTCGGCCTCGACGAGCGCGCCGATGACCAGCGCGTCGTTGGCGACCAGCGCCGCGCGCACGCGGAACGACGGCGCCGGGCCGAGCGCGATCGACAGCGCGATCCACGGGCTGCCGGCGGCGGTGCGGACCGCGCGCAGCGCGACCAGCGCGCCGAGCCCATCGTCGTGGTAGCGGCAGTGCGCGAGCTCGCCGCCGGGCGCGACCTCGCAGGCGCGGCCGGCCTGCGCAAGCCACGCGGGCACGCGCGCGAACGCGGTCACCGGCTCCGTCGGATCCATCGCATCTGCGATGGTACACTGGCATCCGCGAAGATGGTCGACAGCTCGGCGATGCGGTTGACGACCTGGGCCGCGCTGCACGCCCACGCCGCGGCGGCCTTCGGGCGCGCGATCCGCACGCGCGAGGACGCGATCGAGGTCACCGTGACGCTGCCGCCGACCCCGACCGAGCCGGCGACCGCGGTGGTGGTCGAGCTCCGGCGGCGCGCGGGCGATGCGTGGCTGACGGTGTCGGCGATCATCGGCTCGCTGCGGCACCAGTCGCCGGCGGCGGTGCTCGCGGCCAGCGGGCGCGGCGCGATCGGCGCGTACGGCACGCGCGATGGTCAGCTCGCGGTCCGCCAGGCGCTTCCGCTGGTCGGGCTGCGCCCCGCGGATCTCGACGAGGTCGTGCGCGCGATCGTGCAGCTGGTCGCGGCCGGGCGCGCCCGCGCGGCGAGCCTGGGCGTATAGGCGCGGCCGCCGCGTCAGGTCGGCGCGAGCAGGCCGACCCGGTTGCCGTCGAGATCCTCGAACACCGCGCAGCGGCCCTCGCCCGCGAAGTCGGCGGGCTCCGCGCGGATCGCGCCGCCCGCGGCCTGGACCTTGGCGAGCGTGGCCTCGAGATCCGCGACCTGCACGTGGTGCACGGTGCCGTGGTTGCCGGGCCCGACGCCGCGCATGCCGACGCCGCGCGCGAGGCCGCAGCCCTCGGTGAGCGCGTAGTTGTCGGCGAACACGATCGACCAGAACGACCACCCGACCAGCGCGGCGTAGTACGCGGTCGCGGCCTTGATGTCGGGGCTCGCGATCTCGAGGTACGCGATCGGGTTCGCGCCCGAGCCCCTGAGGATCGGGCGGCCGGCGGCGAACGGCTGCCAGAAGTAGAGCTCGTTGCCCCACGGATCGAACGTGCCGGTGTACGCGCCGGAGCGCGGGATCTCGACCCGCGGCACGCCGAGGCTCCCGCCGAGCTCGACCGCGCGATCGGCCGCGGCCTGGCAGTCGTCGACCAGCACGTTGGTGCAGAGGCCCAGCGGGAAGCGCGCGTCGGGCACCTGCAGGATGGCGATCACCGGCATCGCGCCGGCGTCGACGAGCGCGTAGGCCGGGCCCGACGGATAGATCGTCCAGTCGAAGACCGCGGCGTAGAAGGCGGCGGCGCGGCCGAGGTCGCGGGTCTGATCTCGACCTGGAACACGTCGCGGCTGGGCGTCATCGCCGCGAGTCTACGATGGCCGCGCGCTGCCGTCGCTGGAGGACGCGGGCGCGGGCGCGGCGGTCGCGAGCACCGCCTGCTTCGCCGCCGCGGGCGCGCTCGGTGACGCCGGCGCGGCGGGCCCGACCGCGATCGGCCCGCTCGCGGTCGCCGGCATCGGCAGGATCGGCCCGCCGGTCGCGCCGCGCGCGCGCTCGGCCTGGACCCGCGCGGTCCACTCGCGCGCCAGGCCGAAGTCCGGGTTGAGCTCGGTCGCGCGCGCGAAGCACGCCAGCGCCAGCTCGGGGTGCTCGGCGTAGTACTCGCAGATGCCCATGTTGAGCAACGTCGCCGGGGTCTCGCCGAACCAGTCGATCGCGACCTGGTTGAAGCGGATCGCCTCGAGCGGCCGGCGCATCGCCATGAAGATCCGCGCCAGCTCGAACGGCAGGTTCTGCGGGCCGGGATAGTAGTTCTTCCAGGTGCGCTCGAGCGCCAGCCGCAGCTCGAGCTGCAGCCCCTCGGCGAGGGTGGCGACCGCGCCGCGCAGCATCGCCGCGTAGTCCCAGAGCACACCCGGATCCCAGTGGCTGAGGCGCAGGAGCCCGAGGAAGTGCTCGACGGTGATCTGCTTGCGGTCCTGCCGCACCTGCTGGAAGAAGTCGAAGAACTCGCCGGGCCCGAAGTTGTCGATGCGCTCGCGGAACATCGACAGCGTGTCGGCGTACTGCGCGGCGTCGCCGCCGAGGATGCAGCCCACCGTCTTGAGGTTCATGAACCGGCGCGAGGTCGCGGCGTAGAGGCCGCCCTGCACCGCGAAGTACTGCCCGATGGCGTGAAAGTTCACCATCATCGAGAACGCGCCGTTGTGGAACTGCATCGCGTGCTGCTCGGGGTGATACAGCTCGTCCTCGTGGGTGAAGCCCTTGTCCGACGACAGGAGCAGGAGCTTGCCGCGCGCGATCGCGATCAGCCGGCGCAGCGCGATCAGGCCGCCGATCGGGATGCCGATCGTGGTCTCGGCCAGGCGCTCGCGGTACCCGGCGAGCACCTGGTCGAGTGCGGGGTCGTCGTAGTAGGCGTCGCCGATCACCCGCGGCGTGTA
The DNA here is from genome assembly GCA_021413675.1 of Deltaproteobacteria bacterium. Taxonomy (GTDB): domain Bacteria; phylum Myxococcota_A; class Polyangia; order Haliangiales; family Haliangiaceae; genus JAIOQA01. The sequence continues at coordinate 6,939 of JAIOQA010000126.1, forward strand.
CTGCACGCGCAGCTCGCTGACGATCGACGTGTCGTGGGGATCGGGCGCGCGATCACCGGGCGCGCGGGTCGTGAGCAGCACCTCGTGCAGCTTGCCGCCGGCGATCCGGAAGAGATCGTTGGGGAACGTGTCGAACGCGTAGTTGCCGAGCACGACCATCGGGTTGACGACGGTCTTCGTCGAGAGCGTGCCGCCGCTGACGAGGGCGATGTGATCGCTCTTCATCGCGTCGAAGGTGCCGAAGTCGAGGAGGCCGGCCTTCACGAACGGCACGAGGTGCGGGTGCTGGCTCCACACCCGGATGTTGGTCGGGGTGAAGTCGGTCATCACGTAGCGCACGTCGAGGTGCTTGATCGACGAGGTCTGCAGCAGCTCGTGCAGCTTGTTGAGCAGCTGGAACGCGAACCGCCCGACCCCGGCGGCGAGCTCGACGACGTAGATCGGCGCGGCGGCGTCGATCGCACCGGCGGCGAGCGCGTCGCGCAGGTACGCGACGATCACGTGCGCGTAGCTCTGCGCGATGAACGTGTTGCAGGTCGCGTACGACGGGACATCGCCGCTGTGCCAGGCGCTGGGGCCGCTGGCGTCGTAGTACGTCCGCATCATCGTCCAGAGCACGGACTCGGAAAGGCGCCGGTCCTGCTCGAGGAGGACGCCGGGCTCGTGAGCCGCGGCAGGCGGCGGGCTGTCGGTGCTCATCGACTCGCGATGATATCATGGGGTCCGAGGCTGCTCCGATGAGGCTCCTGTTCCTGGCGCCGCTCGGCGCGGCGTTCGGCGAGGCGCTGCACGGCGTGCGCATCGCGCGCGCGCTGGTCGCGCGCGGGCACGAGGTGGTGTGGCTGTCGCCGCAGGCGCTCGCGCCGGTTGTCGAGGGCGCGCCCGTCGCGTTCGGTCGGATCGATCACGCGCTGCCCGCCCTCGACGCGCAGGTCACCGCGATCCTCGCGAAGCGGCGCTGCGACGCGCTGGTGCTCGTCGACGCCGCCGCGGTCGGCAAGGTCGTGCGGGTGTTCGGCCTCGATCCGCGCGCGTTCACGCGGCCGGCGGTGCCGGTGGTCGCGATCGACTGCTGGAACCTGCCGGCCGTGCCGATCGCGTGGGACTACGGCGGGCCCTCCGAGATCCTCGCACCGGAGTTCCACGCGGTCGCGCGCGCGGTCGCGGTGCCGATCGCGCCGCCCGAGGTGGCCGGCGGGTTCGCCGCGCTGCCGGTGGTCGAGGTGAGCGCGGCGGCGCGCGCGCAGGTTCGCGCGGAGCTCGGCATCTCGCTGGAGGATCGGATGATCGTCTGGCCGACGGCGGCCTGGCAGCACGCCGCGAACCACGACGACCCGGTGCTCGCGGCGCGGGCCGCGGCGCTGCCCGAGCGGATCCTGCCGGCGCTCGCGGCGATCGATCGCGTGCGCGTGATCCACGTCGGGCCGATCGCGTTCGGACCGGACGACACGCGCTATCGCCACCTGCCGCAGGTCGCGCCGGAACGCTACGAGGCGCTGATCGCCGCAGCGGATCTGCTGCTGAGCGTGAACGCGGTCGCGACCTCGCTCGCGACCGCGGTCGCCGCGTCGGTCCCGATCGTCCTCGGGCAGAGCGCGGCGCGGGTCGATGACGAGCTCGGCGCGCTGCCGCCGCTGCGCGCCTGGCCGCTCGGCCTCGACGGCGTGCTCGCGCCGACGATCGCGGGCAACCCGTTCTACGACGCGATGGCGATCGCCGATCCGCTCGCGCCCGGTGCGCTCACCGCGGCGTGCGCGGCGCTGCTCGAGCCGGCGGCCGCCGAGGCGATGCGGGCGCGGCAGGCCGCGTATCGCGCGCGGGTCGCGGCGCTGCCGAGCGGCGCGGATCAGGTGCTGGCGCTGATCGCCCGGCACTAGCGGTCACGGCGGCGTCGCGTACGTGCGGCCCGGGAACGGGTTCGCGGCGGCGCGGCGGGTGAGCTCCGCCGGCGTCCAGACCGCGCCCTCCTCGGCGAAGATCGCGACG
>JAIOQA010000127.1 GCA_021413675.1 Deltaproteobacteria bacterium
GGGCGCGGCGGCGCGCGGCGCGACCACCTCGGCCGGCGGCTTGAGCTGGCGGTACTGCTCGAGCTTCGCCGTCTCCTCTTCGATCTCCTTGGCGAAGCTGCGCTTCATCCAGCTCGCGAGATCCTTGCGCGAGTAGAACTCGCCGGCGGTGTACACGAACGCCTGCAGCTCGTCGTGCAGGTCGATCGCGTTCTGGTAGCGATCGTCGGCGTCCTTCGCGAGCGCCTTGAGCACGATCCGCTCGAGCTCGTCGGGGATCTTGCGGTTGTACGTCGACGGCGGGAGGATCTCGACGTTGCGGACCTTCTCGAGCGTCGAGAAGTCGCTCTCGCCGACGAACAGCCGCTCGCCGGTCAGCAGCTCGTACAGCACGATGCCGCACGAGAAGATGTCGCTGCGGCGATCGATCGGCAGGCCGCGGACCTGCTCGGGCGACATGTACCCGAACTTGCCCTTGAGGATGCCAGCCTGGGTCTTGGAGCCCTTGCCCGCCGCCTTGGCGATGCCGAAGTCGATGATCTTCACCTCGCCCTCGAACGAGATGAGGACGTTCTGCGGGCTGACGTCGCGGTGGACGAGGTTGATCTCGCGGCCCGCCTGATCGCGCTTGTTGTGCGCGTAGTCGAGGCCCTCGCACATCTTCATCGAGACGAAGCACGCCTGCGCGATCGGCATCGGCTCGCCGCCGTTGCGACAGCGGTCGAAGATGTTGCGGAGGTCGCGGCCGTGGATGTGCTCGAGCGCGATGTAGTAGCTGCTATCGACGACGCCGAGATCGAAGATCTGGGCGATGTTCGCGTGGTTCAGCTGAACCGCGATCTTCGCCTCGTCGATGAACATCTTGATGAACTCTTTGTCCTCCGCGATGTTCGGCAGGATGCGCTTCACGGCGACGAGGCGCTCGAAGCCCTCGACGCCGAAGGCCTTGGCCCGAAAGACCTCGGCCATGCCTCCGACGTTGATGCGCTCCAGCAGGTAGTACTTGCCGAACGGGACCGGCTTTTTCACGGCGGCTACGAACCTCGGTTGGATCGGGACGCCGGTTACGGCCGCCCCACGTGGGTTGGACCGTAACTCAAGTGGTTTCCTTGGGCCAGAGAAACCTAGTCCTGTGCTGGTGTTAGCTACTGACCGAGCGTCCAGGAGCGATCTACTGCGCGGCCAGGGCCTGGGCCGGCTCGAGCAAGGAGGCCTTGCGCGCCGGGAGGAACCCGCCGAGGACGCAGAACGTGGTCGAGAACGCCATCGCGCCCGTGATGATCCACCACTTGAACTCGAACAGCGTGTCGGGCTTGAACGGGAACCGCGGGGCGTAGTGGACGAACAGGTAGTCGACGCCCGAGGCCGCGCCGATCGCCACGGCCACGCCGATCGCACCGGCGATGATGCCGATGAGGGCCGCCTCGCCCAGGACGATCAGGCGCACGTCGGTCCGGGTCGCGCCAACCGCGCGCAGGACGCCGATCTCACGCCGCCGGTCGGAGACCTGCATGAAGAAGTTGTGGGCGATGTTGATGGCCGAGATCGTGACGATCAGGAACGAGACGAGGAAGAACAGCATCGTGATCACGAAGATCGCGGTCGCGAACGAGCCGGCCAGCGAGTCCTCGAGGCGCAGGCCGTTGTCGATGATCCACTGCTCGAAGATCGTGAGCCGGCTCTTGTTCGACAGGGTCACGATGATCTTCGAGTACTGCTTCGCGGCGTCGTCGCCGACGAACTCCTGGTTCCAGGTGCGGATGTACTCGAGCGGCATCGTCATGCCGATCGGCAGCGCCTTGGGGCTGATGCCGGCGACGACCGCCTGGATGCGGCGGCGGCGCGACGGGTCGATGATGTCGTTGGAGCCGGCGACCATCGTGTCGCCCAGGCCGATCTCGAAGCTCATCTGGCCGAAGCCGCCGCGCTCGGCGACGAACTGCTCGAGCTCGCCGATCTGCGGCAGGCTGTGCGACGGCGCGAACTGCGTGTTGTAGAACTCGATCATCGTCGGCGAGAGGATGACCGGCACGCGGTGGTGGCAGGTGTGATCGCCCTCGTCGCAGTAGTAGAGCGACGGATCGGCGCACGGGTTGTCGGCGAGGGAGTGCGCCTTGGTCTTGCGGCGCTTGGGCGGCGCGGCCGCGACGGCCGAGCCCGAACCCGAACCGGCGGCAGCCACCGCGCCCGAGCCCTTGCCCGGCGCCGCGGAGCCCTTGCCCGCCCCCGAGCCCGAACCCGCGGCGACGACCGCCGCGTCCGGCGCGCCCGCGTCGATCGCCGCTGCAGCGACTGCGCCCGCATCCGAGCCCGCGCCCGCATCCGAGCCCGCAGCCGCGACCGTACCCGCATCCGAACCCGCATCCGTACCGGCGTCCGAACCCGTGCCCGTGCCCGTGCCCGATCCGGAACCTGCCGCGGATCCCGCCCCTGCCGCGGATCCGGAACCCGCCGCGGATCCCGACCCCGCCGCGGATCCGGCCCCAGCCGCCGAACCCGCCCCGCCCTTCGGCGCGGCCGGCACATCATCCACATAGTCGAACCGCGACGGCGGCGTGCACTTCTGCCGCCCGGTCTTCTCGACCGCCTCCCAGTCCTTGAACAGCTTCCCGATCTTCGGGTCGCCCGCCAGGAACGACGGATCGATGCCATCGGCGAAGCCGCCGACCTCGAACTTCAGCTCCTGGCCCTCGAACGTGCCGTAGCCCGACGCCGGGAACACCAGGTTCATGCGCGGCAGGGCCTCGGCGACCTCGGGCCGCTGCTTGATGAGCTTGACGACCGAGTCGTCGAGCTTCTTGGAGATGTCCTTGCCGAGCAAGGACGCGTGCGGCGCGCGCACCTCGACCTGCTCGATCGGGAAGATCTTGCCGATGACCTCGGACACGCCCGAGGCGAGGCCGATCAGGAACACGAACGCCGAGATGCCGATGACGATGCCGAACGCCGACAGCACGAAGTGGCGCGGGCTCCGCACGGTGTTCGCGATCACCATGCGGACGAGGTTGCGTGTGGGCATCATGCCGGGCCTCCCGGGTGGTCGGCATCGATCGACTCGACGATCAGGCCGTCCTTCATCGCGATGACGCGCTTGGCGACGCTGGAGACGCGGCGCTCGTGGGTCACGATCATCAGCGTCACCTTGTCGCGCGTGTTGAGCTCCTGGAAGAACTCGATGACCTCGCGCCCGGTCTCGGAGTCGAGGTTGCCTGTGGGCTCGTCACAGAGCAGAAGCCGGGGCGAGCCGAACAGCGCCCGCGCGATCGCGACGCGCTGCTTCTGGCCGCCCGACAGCTCCGAGGGCCGGCGGTTGGCGAAGTCGGCGAGCCCGACCCGCTTGAGCGCGTCCATGCCGCGCTCGTTGATGCTCTTGGCGGTCTTCGCGAACTGCGACGACAGCGTCACGTTGTTCAAGCAGCTCAGGTGGTCGAGCAGGTTGAACGCCTGGAACACGAAGCCGATCGGGCCGTTGCGGAGCCCGGCGAGCTCGCGCTCCGGGGTCTTGTCGTAGTCGTGCCCCATGACCTCGATGACGCCGTCGTCGGCGAGGTCGAGGCCGCCAATGATGTTGAGGAGGGTCGACTTCCCGGAGCCCGACTGGCCGACCAGCGCGAGGAACTCGCCTGGCACGACATCGAAGGAAACGCCGCGCAGCACGGGTGTGCGCGCGTCGCCCTTGCCGTAGCTCTTGGTGACGTCGCGTAGACGGATGACCGGGTCTTGGGCCACTGGCCCGGACCCTAACACGAGCCTCGGGGCGGTTGCGCCAGCGGCCGGCGTCAGTCTCGTGTTCTGGACGGCTACTTGCGGGCGCCGTGCGCGGTCAGGATCACACCGGTCGCGGTGGTGGACAGCTCGATCTCGCCCAGGGTCCAGCGGCGGAGACGCGCGATCGTGCGGCCGCGCGCGCCCTCGCGCGACAGGCCGGCGGCCTTGAACAGCTCGTCCCAGAGCTCGACCGGCCACGCCTGGGGTGCGACCGCGATCCGCGCCAGCGCGGCCGGCTGGGTCGTGCCATCGCCGATGACGCGATCGATCTCGCCGCCGCCGGCCGCGCCGAGGAACGTGCCCTGCCCCAGCACGTAGCTGAACTTCGGCAGCATCGGCACCGAGACATCGACGACCGGGACGCCGTGCGCGGTGCGCTTGTGCTCGGCCAGGCTGCGCGCCGGGATCTCGTCGAGCATGTCGGCGACCATGCGGGGCTCGCGGGTCGCGACCCAGGCCGCGCCGCGGCCATCGAGGTCATCGAGGTCGAGGCTGTGGACGTAGGCGCGGCCGGCCTTGACCGGCAGCCGGGCCAGCTCGCGGCCGAGCCCGGCGTCGCAGGCGAGGAGGCGCGGCACGACGCGATCGAGGTCGATGCCCCACTCGGCCTGGAGCGGCGCCTGGTCGCGAGCGGTTGCCCAGCCGGCGGGCGCCGCGAAGGTCGCGTCGGCCGGGATGCCGCCGGCGAGCTCGACCGCGATCGAGCCGCGGGCGTCGCGGGCGTCGGAGCGCGCCGCGACGAAGATCCGCCCGACCGCGCCCAGCTGGTCAGCGCAGCCCCGGGGCGCGCCGAGCGCGACCATCTTGGCGAGCACCGCGGGCAGGCGCACCGCGCCGATCACCGTCGGGGCGTCGGGGCCGCCGGTCCGCGCCGCCGCCAGCGACGCCGCCAGATCGGGGCTGCCGGCCCACGCGCCATCGGCGGCGCGCAGCGCGCGGAACCACGCCAGCTCGGCCTCGTGCTCGGGGCGGATCTCGATGTGCACGAACAGCCACTTGTCGGCGATCGCCCAGTGCACGTGGACCTCGCGATCGCCGGCGAACGTGTAGACCTCGACGCCCTGCTCGCGCCCGACCTGGACCGCGATCCCGCCCTGGCGCAGGCGATCGATGGCCGCGGTCGTGGTCGCCGGATCGGTGAGCGCGATCGCGAACGTCGGCGACAGCCCCTGCGAGAACACCGCGAGTCCGCCGTCGGGGTCGACGCCGACCGCGCCGAAGGTGGTCGGATCGAACGGGTCGAAGCCGAGCTCCTTCATGGCCCCGCGGCTCGCGTCGCGCTCGTCGAAGTCGCCGATCATGCCCACGACCGCGACCAGATCGCGGAGCACGATCGCGGCGTCGCGGCTGCGGCGCGCGGTCACCGCGTAGGTCGCGTCGCCGGGGATCCAGCGGGTCGCGGGGTACGCCAGCGGCGCCCCGGGGTGCGACGCGCCCTTGCCGCCGTGGCAGGCGACGAGCGCGAAGAGGACGACACAGCCGAGCGATCGAAGGGCGCGAGATGGCACGGCCCGAGCATCGCAGAGAGCGGCAGAAAATGCGGCGTTCCGCGCGCGGCCCCGCGATCGCGACATTTGTACGCAACCGCTGCGATGAGGTGGTCGATAGCCGCGCCGAGACCCATCACGACCGGCTGTACCCACCCCAGCGAGTCGCACGCGCCCCGGAACTCCGGTATCGTTTCCGAGGGCTCCGAGGCGCGCGGAGAAGACCTAATGACCAGCGGAATCTCAGGAGCAGGCGGCCCCAGCGGCCCAGGCGGCATCGGCGGACCCGAGGGACCCGACGGTCCAGACGAGGTCGATGGCGCCGATGCCGTGGGCGGCGGTGCCGCCGCCAGCGGCGCAGCGCGGACCGCGGGCGCAGCCGGCGCCGACCCGATCGACCAGCTCGCCGCCGATCTGGACGCTGGCCGGATCACCGGCGACCAGGCCCTCGATCGGCTGGTCGACCAGGCCCTGCCTCCGGATCTCGCGATCGGCGACCGCGACGAGCTGCGCGCGATGATGATGGATCTCGTGGCGTCCGCCCCGCACCTCGCGCAGCTCGCGGCGCGGCTCGGTGTGGCCGCGCCGGGCGGCGACGACGGGTGAACCGCGGCGGACGCAGGGCCCGCCTCGCGCGCGGGTTGATCGCGCTCGCGCTCCTCGCCGTGGCGATGCCGGCGCGCGCGGATCGAGCGAAGGCGAAGGTCGCGGTCGTCGTGGTCTCGGCCGACGACGACAAGCTCGCGCCGGCGCGCCAGGCCACGATCCAGGTCTCGATGGAGCGCGCGGTCGCGCGCGATGCGCGGCTCGAGGTCGTCGATCAGGACGAGGCGCTCGCCGCGAGCGCCGGGCTGGTGCCGAAGGACGCCGTCGCCGAGGCGCTCGCCGGGGTCCTGGCCTGGGCGCAGAAGCAGGAGCTGGCGCAGGCGCAGTTCCTCCGCGGCGCGGCCCACGCCGTGCTCGGCGACGACAAGGCCGCGATCGAGGAGTTCGTGTCGCTGCTCGCGTGGCGGCCCGACTTCGCCGCCGATCCGACGATCGCGCCGGCGGTGGTCATCCCGCTGTGGGAGAAGGCCCAGGCCCGCGCGCGGCAGCTGCCGGGCGGCTCGATCGACGTCACCAGCGCGCCGTCGGGCGGCATGGCCTACATCGACGGCCGGTTCGTGGGCTTCACCCCGACGACGATCGAGGCGCTGCCCGTCGGCACCCACTACCTGACCGTCCGCAAGTACGGCCATCAGAAGGTCGTGCGCGCGGTCCGGGTCTCGGACAAGCGACCGGCGACCGCGGAGGCCGAGCTCGCGCCCTCGCCCCGCGCCGACGAGCTGCAACAGGCGATCGCGACCCTGCGCGCCGGGCTGGGCGCGGCGCAGGCGCCCGCCGAGATGCAGGGCGCGCTCGGCGATCTCAGCGAGCTGCTCGGCGTCGATCAGGTCGCGGTGCTGGTCGCGCCGCGCACCGGCGATCGCCCGTACCGCGCCTACGTCTACAACGCGCTCGGCGGCCAGCGGCTGGCCCAGGCCGAGCTCCGCCCCGATCAGGGCGATCTCGAGGACGCGCTGGCGACGCTCGCGACCTCGCTCTACAAGCAGGTCTCGTTCGATCCGCCGCCGCCGCCGCCACCGCCGCGGATCGCGCGGCACGGCCGGCCGTTCTGGCGGCGCGGCTGGTTCTGGGCCTCGGTCGGGACCGCGCTCGCTGTCGGGGTCCTCGTGCCGCTCGCGATCCACGAGCGCGGGCCGGCCGAGCCGCGGTGCCCGGGCGCCGACTCGTGCGGCGCGGTCATCCTGCGCTTCTGAGCGCGCGCGTCAGTACGTGACGTCGCCGACGAAGATCTGGGCCGAGCGCGAGCCCGGCGGCCCGACGAACCGGACCGAGCGCGTGACGTGCGCGCCGATCTCGACGACGTCGAACGGCCGGGTCATCGGCTTGCCGTCGGCGTCGTGGAAGCTGGCGATCACGACCGCCTTGCCGGGCGCGTCGGAGTCGTTGACGAGGTTGCCGGCGGCGACCGCGCGGCCGTTGTCGGCGTAGGCGTTGCCGTCGGCGATGCGCATCCGGGCCGCGGTCGAGGGCACGTAGGCGCCGTCGACCGAGACCCGCGCGCCGGTCGCCTCGGGGTGGCCCTTGAGGGCGTCGTCGACCAGCGCGAACGTGCGCCGGCCGCCGGCCGGGATGCGCAGCGACTCGCGCCGCAGCGGGCCGACCACCGCGCCGGTGCCGTCGACGAGATCGCCGTGGAGGGTGACCATGAGCTCGGTCGCGGCGCGGCTGTCGGCGTCGACCAGGACGAACGTGGCCGAGGTCGTCGAGCCGTCGATGCTGTCGGTCCGCACGGTCACGATCGGCGAGATCGCGATCAGCTTCGGGTCGGCGGCGAGCGGCGGCTCGGAGGAACGGCAAGCGCCGAGGACGAGGACCAGAGCGAGGGCGGCGCGCACGTCGGCACGATAGCCCCTCGGAGCGGCGCCGTCACGGCGCAGCGCGGTGGTCAGCTCGCGCGGCGGAGCGGCGTCGGCGTCGGCGAGTAGGTGTGGAGGGCCTCGCGGACCTCCTTGGCCATCTCGATCGAGGCGGTGTCGAACCGGCCCAGCGCGGTCGCGAGGATCTGGATGCGCTCACCCGTGGTGGCGCGCTTGTCGATGATGCAGCGGAACTGGCCCTTCACCCGGCACAGGCCGCCGTGACCGACCGACGCCGCGAGCTGCTCGTAGCTGACCTTGACGCCGACGGCGTCAGCCACAGCTTCGAGTCGCTCCAGGAGAACTTCGACCTTCATCGCCCGGCCACACTAACGGACTCGATCGATCGGGCCAACTTATTCAACCAGGTAAACAAGCCGACGAGATCACTCCGGGATCTCGTCCGGGGCCCGGACTGTTGGCGTGAGACGGGAAGATCCCGGGCCGCGCCAGCGCTACTGCGCGGGCGGCAGCCGGACCAGCATCCGCGCTCCGCCGAGCTGATCCGAGGTCTCGATCTCGATCGTGCCGCGGTGCTGCTCGATGATGTTCTTGACGATCGACAGGCCGAGCCCGGTGCCCTTGCCGTCGGTCTTGGTCGTGAAGAACGGCTCGAACACCCGCCGCCGATCGTCGACGGGGATGCCCGGGCCCGAGTCGTCGATCTCGATCGCGACCTGGTCCGGACCCTCGCGCCGGGTCCGCACCCGGATCCGGCCACCGTCCTCCACCGCGTGGGCGGCGTTGGTGACCAGGTTGATCACGACCTGCTCGAGCTGGCCAGGCACCGCGTGCAGCGCGGGCACGTGCTCGTCGAGCTCGACCACCAGCTCGATGCGCGCGCGCTCGAACAGGTGCTCGCAGAACGACAGCGCCTGGCGCACCACGGCGTTGACGTCGACGACCTCGACCTCGGTCCCGACCGGCTTGGCGTACTGCACCAGCTCGCGCGCGAAGCGGTGGATGCGCTGCGCGCCGGCGGCGATGCGCCGCAGCTTCTCGATGTCGGCGGCCTCGGGCACCGCGCCGGTGTTGTCGGCGAGCGCGCGCTCGAGCTTGCGCAGCAGGTACTCGGCGTAGACGGTGATCGAGGTCAGCGGGTTGTTGAGCTCGTGGACCACGCCGGCGGCGAGCTGACCCAGGGTCGCGAGCCGCTCGGCCTGGATGATCTGGCGCTCGAGCTCGTGCAGCCGCGACTGATCCTGGCCGATCGCGACCACGGCCTCGACCTGGCGCCCGCCGCTGCCGATCGCCGCGATGCTCCACACCGTGCGCACCCGGCCCAGGCGGCGCGAGTGCAGCATGACCTCGACGGCGTCGTGGTGAGCGCCGCGCAGCGCCGCCGCGAACACCCGGGTCAGCCGCGCGCGCTGATCCGCGGGCAGGATGTCGCGGAGGTCGGAGCCCATGACCTCGTCGCGCTGGTAGCCGGTCAGCTCGAGCAGCGCCTTGTTGCAGACCGTGATGCGCCAGCCGCGATCGATGCCGACGATCAGCGCGTTGGCGTGATCGATGAGCCGCGCCTGGTAGTCGCGCAGCGCCATCGTGTCGCCGTGCAGCCGCAGGTTGCGCAGCGCGACCGCGAGCTGGTTGGCGATCGGCAGGACCAGCGGCTCGTCGGTCGCGGTCGCGTCGAGGCCGAGCGGGTAGCCGACATCGAGGACGCCGTAGAGCTCGCCCGACGCGACCAGCGGCACCGCGAAGCCCGAGGCGATGTTGCGGAACGGCGAGTCCCAGCGCGGATCGATCTTGAGGCGCGCCGACGCGGCGACCGCGCTCTTGAGCCGGGTCTTGATGACCGACGACTCCTTGACCACGACGCGATCGTGCTCGACGCCGTCGCGCAGCACGCCGAAGAACGCGTAGCAGCGGGCCGCGTCGACGGAGCGCGCGTCGACGACGCGGATCGCGAGGGCCCGGCGCGGGAACAGCTGGACCAGCGCCTCGAGGAAGGTGTCGACCAGCTCGCGCTCGCCCTTCTCCAGGTGTAGCTCGCGGCCGAGCTCGAGCACCGCGGCCAGGAGCGCCGGCGCCTCGGGGACCTCGAGCGGCGCGAGCCGCGGATCGTCGGGCGCGCTCACGGCGTGCCCTTCGCGCCGGGCGCGGGCTCGCCGGCCGGCGGCGCCGGCTCGGCGGCGGGCTCGCCGGTCGGCGGCGGGGTGGTCGCCGGGCGCAGGGACGGCACCAGCGGCGAGCGGCGCTCGGCGGCGGCCTTCACGAACGCGGGGCGATCGAGCGCCGGATCGTCGAGCAGGTCGCCGAGCTCGCCGAGGACATCGGCGAGCGCGCGGCCCGGCACGACCGCGGTGAACTCGCGGGTCAGGCCCTCGTCGTCGACCGACTCCTCGTGCCGCACGTCGCTCGCCGGAATCACGAGCCCGGGATCCGACGGCGTCGTCGAGCGATCGAGATCGATGATGCTCGCCGAGCCGACGTACTCGGTGGTCTCGTACTTGGTGATGCGGCCGATCTTCTTGACGATGCCAGCCATGCGCTCGGCCTCGGACAGGATCACGCCGACCGCGCGCAGGTGCGGCGCGTCGGCGGGGCTCTGGCGCTGGATGAGCTGCGAGTAGCCGATGATCGAGGTCAGCGGCTGGTTGAGCTCGTGGGCGGCGGCGCCGGCGAGCTCGGCGACCAGCGCCTGCTTCTCGGTCAGCTGCAGCTTCTCCTGGGCCTGCAGGAGCCGCTGCTCGATCCGGATCCGCTCGCGCAGGTCGGACAGGATGCCGACCGTCGCGACCTCCTGATCGCCCTCGTAGACCACCGACGCGGTCATCGTGACCGGCACGACCTCGCCGTTGCGCGTGCGGATCTCGCGGCGGGTCTGCTCGAGCCGGCCGACGCCGCCGTACGAGGTCGAGCGCAGCATGCGCATCACCTGGCGCGAGACGCCCTCGGGGTACAGCTCCCAGACCCGGGTCTTGCCGACGATCTCGTCGGCGCGATAGCCGAACAGCCGCTCGGCGCCCTGGTTGAACAGGATGATCGTGCCGCGCATGTCGGCGGCGATGATCGCGTCGACCGTCGAGTCGATCAGGCGCTCGAGGAACTCCTTGGTCGAGCGCAGCTCGGTCTCGAGCGCGCGCTCGGCGGTGACGTCGCGGAACGTGAGGATCACCGCGCCGGTGTCGGCGAGCACGGTCGAGGTCGACACCGAGACGCAGGCCGAGGCGCCGCTGGTGGTCGCGAGCTCGAGATCGAACGGCTCGACGTTGGTCTGGCCGAGGACCCGCGCGACCGCGTCGGCGATGAGCGACTGGTGCGAGGTCACGACCAGATCGCCGAGCGCCTGGCCGAGCAGGCCGTCCTTGCCGAAGCCGGTGATGCGCTCGGCCGCGGGGTTGACGAACAGGATGCGGCCGCCCGCGTCGAGGATCACGACGCCGTCGGCGGCGGAGTCGAAGTGCTCCTTGAGCGACTCGATGCCGCGCAGCCGGCGCTCGGCCTCGTAGCTGACCCGCGACAGCCGGTGAGTGCGCTCGCGCAGGCTCTCGAAGACGCGGCCGTGCCGGAGGTGGCCGCCGAGCAGGCCGGCGGCGAGGCGCCCGAACTCGGTGCCGCGCCCGACGAGGTGGCTGGCGCCGGTCGTGCTCTTGCGCAGGAGGATCGCGCCGATCGCGCGGCGGCGCCACGCCACCGGCAGCACCGCGATGCCGCGGACCTCGCGGATGACCAGCTTGGCGGCGACGGCGGCGGTGATCGGATCCGACTGCGCGTCGTCGAGCAGCACCGGCGCGTTGTCGCGGATCGCGGCGGCGACCTCGGGGTACTCGGCGATCTTGAGGACGAACTGGCTGCGGGTCGGATCGTCGGTCGCGGCGATCACGATCGCGTGCTCGGAGCCATCGACGTAGGCGACCAGCGACGCGCGCGGGAAGCCGAGCGCGTGGGCGCAGATCTCGAGCACGCCGACCAGCGCCTCGGGATCATCGCCGCCCTCGCTCAAGAGCTCCTGGATGCGCAGGAGCTCGGGCGCGAGCGAGCCCGCGCCCCAGCCGTCGCCGCCGCGGTTCGAGCGCAGGAGGCTGCGGACGCGCGCGGCCAGCACCGCGGTCCCGGCATTGGGCGCGACGATGTCGCTCGCGCCGGCGGCGAGGGCGTCGGTAGCGGCGGTCGGCGGCACCGACGGCACGACCGCGAGGATGCCGACGTGGGCGAGCACGGGCACGTCGCGGGCCGCGGAGACCAGCGCGACGACGTCGGGCCCGGTGACGATCAGGAGCGGCGGGACGGTCTCGGGGCCGTCGAGCGCGAGCGCCGCGGTGCCCCGCGCGGCCAGCCCGGCGGCGTGCAGGGACGTCGTGAGCGCGGCCCGATCGGCCTCGCTCCCGCCGACGACCGCGATCTCCCCGGACGTGTCCACGTGTCGGCCAGCTTACCACGCGCGCGCCGGGGTCCGGCCCCGGGATCGCGGCGGGCGGTCAGGGGCTGCTGGGGCGCGCGGACCACGCCGCGATCGCCGCGGCGTAGATCGCCTTCAGCGGGGCGCCGGTGCGCTGCGCCGCGGCCCGGCAGGTCTCGTACTCGGGCGCCGCGTTGACCGGCGCACCCTCGAGCGATCCGACCTTCACGGTGATCGGACCGTAGGGGGTCTCGACCTCGACCGTGTGGCGATCGAGCACCCGGCGCTCGACCGGATCGAAGCGCACGCCGATGGTCGTGGTCTCGGTCAACAGCGCGCGCGCGACCGCATCCTTCGCCGCGGTCGGGGCGATCGCGCCGACCAGCAGCGCCGGCCGGCCCTTCTTCATCGTGATCGGCGTCCACCAGACGTCGACCGCGCCGGCGGCGAACGCGGCCTCGGCGGCGTGGGCGCAGAGCTCGGGGTTCATGTCGTCGACGTTGGCCTCGATCCGCCACATCGCAACCACCGGGACGGCCAATGGCTCGATGAGCGTCGCGCGGACGACGTTGGCGCGATCGCGCAGCTCGATGTCGCCCGCCCCCCAGCCGATCGCGCGCGCCCGTCCGGTCGGGGCCGGGGCCCACGCGGTCACGGCGTGGGCGAGGATCGCCGCGCCAGTCGGCGTGCACAGCTCGCGCGGCAGGCCACCGGAGGCCATGACGCCGCCGGCCTCGCGCAGGATCTCGAGCGCCGCCGGCGCCGGCACCGGCAGGACGCCGTGCGCGCAGCGCAGCGTGCCGTGGCCCATCGCGACCTCGGTGCAGGTCACGCCGACCGGCGCGAGCCAGGCCAGCGCCGCGGCCGTGCCGACGATATCGACGATCGAGTCGATCGCGCCGACCTCGTGGAACGCGACGTCGTCGACCGACTTGCCGTGCAGCCGGGCCTCGGCGCGCGCGACCCGATCGAACATGTCGAGCGCCCGCGCCCGCGTGGCAGGGTCGAGCGGCGCAAGGACGATGCGCCGCCGGATATCCGCATAATGGTAGTGCGCGTGCTCTCCGTGATCGTGCGCGTGGTCGTCGTGATCGTGCGCGTGGTCGTCGTGCGCATGCGTGTGCGCGCCTTCCCCGTGCCCGTGCCCGTGCCCGTGCCCGATCTCCGGCGCCTCGTCCGGCTCGAAGTGCCCATGTGCATGCGCCGCCTCGTGCACCTGCACCGCCTCGTGCTCATCCCCGTGCCCGTGATCGAGCGCCTCGCCCGCATCGTGCGCATGTGCGTGCGCGTGCCCGCCCTGCCCCACCTCCGGCCGCGTATCCACCTTCACGTCGATCGCCGCGATCCCGCCGCGCACGATCCTCGTCGCACTCAACCGCGCCCGCCCCGCCCCGACCGCATCGAGCGCATCCCCGATCACCGCCACCGGCACGCCGAGATCGATGAGCGCACCCAGCGTCATGTCGCCCGCGCACCCGCTCACGCAATCGAGGTGCAGGTGCTTGCCGCGCAGCGCCTCGCCCGCGCCGCTCATCGCGTCACCGCCCGCGCGATCCGCGCCGCCGCGACCGCCGCGCCGAAGCCGTTGTCGATGTTCACCGTCACCACGCCCGGCGCGCAGCTCGTGAGCATCGATGCCAGCGCGACCAGCCCGCCCGCCCCGACGCCGTAGCCCACGCTGGTCGGCACCGCGATCAGCGGCCGGTCGATGAGCCCCGCGATCACCGACGGCAGCGCGCCCTCCATGCCGGCGACCGCGATGACGACATCGACATTCCGCAGCTCGCCGACCCGGACCAGCAGCCGGTGCAGGCCCGCGACCCCGACGTCCGAGATCCGGACAACCGTGCAGCCCAGGAACTCCGCGGTGACCGCGGCCTCCTCCGCCACCGGCCCGTCGCTCGTGCCCGCGCACACCACCGCGATCCGGCCGCGCACCGCGCGCGGCGTGGCCGGCGCGATCCGCACGATCCGCGCGTGCGGCACGTGCTCGGCGTGGGGCACCGCGGCCACCACCTCGAGCGCCTTGGCCGCATCGACCCGGGTCGCCAGCGCGCCGCCGCCGGGCGCGGCCAGCGCGGTCAGGATCGCGGCGATCTGGGCCGCGGTCTTCCACTCGCCGAGCACGACCTCGGGCACGCCGGTGCGCAGCTCGCGGTGATGATCGATCACCGCCTCGGGCAGGGCCTCGAACGGCAGGTCGCGCAGCGCCAGCGCGGCATCGGCGGGGGCGACCAGGCCGCGGGCGACGCGGTCGAGGAGCTCGATCAGGCGGGCTTCGTCCACGGGAGGGTTCCTAGCAGGGTTTCGCGCGCCGTGCGCTACTTGCGCTTCTTGGTGATCCGCACGATCTCGATCGCGCGGTCCGAGGCCGCCACGATCTCCAGCTCGGCGCCCGCGATCGTCAGCTTCTCGCCGGCGTCCGGGATCCGGCGGAAGCGCTCGATCAGGAGGCCGGCCAGCGTCTCGTAGTCGTCGCTCTCGGGCAGGCCGAGGTCGAGCTCCTGGTTGATGCGCGCGACCGCGGTCTTGGCCTCGACCCGCCACACGCCGGGCCGCTCGACCCGCAGGGGCGACGGCTCGTCGTCGTACTCGTCATCGATCTCGCCGACGATGGTCTCGAGCAGATCCTCGACCGTGACCACGCCGACCGCGCCGCCGTACTCGTCGACGACGACCGCGAGGTGCTGGCCGTGGGCCTGGAGCTCGACGAGGAGCTCGGTCGCCTTCATGCGCTCGGGCACGTAGACCGCGGGCCGCGCCACCGCCGACACCGGCTGCGACTTGCGCTCGCCGGCGGCCTGGAGCACGTCGAAGACGTGGACGATACCGACGATGTCGTCGACGCGACCGCGGTAGACCGGCAGCCGCGAGTGGCGCTTGTCGGCGACCTCGGCCGCGACCTCGCCGAGGGTCGTGTCCTCGGGCAAGGCGGTCACCTCCGACAGCGGCACCATCAGGTCGGCGACGTCGTACTCGCCGAGCTCGAAGACGTTGGCGATCATCTCGCGCTCGTCGGCGGAGATGTCGGGCTTGTCGGTCTCGGGATCGCTCTCGATGAGCAGCGTCAGCTCGTCGCGGGTGACGAACGTGCGCCGGCGATCGGTGCCGAGCAGCCGGGTCATGAGACTCGCGAAGCCGCTGACGATCAGCACGACCGGCCGCAGGATCCACGACAGCAACCAGAGCGGCACCGCGAGCCAGACCACCGCGCGATCGGCGATCGCCTGGGTCACGGCCTTGGGGATGACCTGGCCGAGCACCAGCATCGGCGGGACGATCGCCACGGCGATCGCCATGGGCGTGCCGCGCGCGTGCAGCCACAGCGCGGTCGCGAGCACCGCGCCGATCGAGGCGACCTGGGCGGTGACCAGCGTGGTTGCGAGCGCGACCTGCGGCCGCTGCACCAGCCGCTCGGCCCGTCGCGCGGCCCGGCTGCCACCCGCGGCGCGCTGGCGCAGCCGCCCG
>JAIOQA010000128.1 GCA_021413675.1 Deltaproteobacteria bacterium
CGTGCCATCGGCGGCGACCGCGGTCGCGTCGACGCCGATCGCGGCGTGGCGCGCGGTGGCGCGGACCGCGGGGGTCGCCGGCGCGGTCGCGCGCGCCTGGGGCGCGGCGGCGGGCGCGGTGCGCGTGGTCGCGTCTTCGCCGCAGGCGGCGGCGGTGAGGAGCAGAGCAGCGGCGAGCGTGCGGTGGGTACGGATCATCGGGGTGCAGTCTCGACCTGCGCGCACACCGGCACCAGTCCGGGCGTCTGGCAGCCGGTGGCTTCCGGCGCAGGAATTGCCGACCGCGGTGGGCAGGTCGGTCGCGGCGTGGGGGATCGCGCACGGCGCGGCCCCGGTCCTGCGTCCCCTTCACGGCCGACGCATCCGGTCGAACCGACCACCGTGCGCGCATGCCGCGCACCGCGCCCAGCACACGAGACCGTTTCCGAGGAGTGCGACGTGCCCGAGTTCCGCGTGATGATCGTCGACGATTCCGCGATGATGCGGATGATCACCAGCAACATCGTCACCAAGATCCCCGGCGCGAAGGTCGTCGCGGTCTGCGAGAACGGCATGGTCGCGCTGCAGCAACTCGCCACCGCCGCCCCCGACGTGATCCTGTCCGACATCGAGATGCCGGTGATGGATGGGCTGACGTTCCTGCGCCAGTGTCGGTTACGCACGCGCGCCGCGATCATCATCCTTTCGTCGGTCGCCAACATGGGCAACCCCAACGTCGAGACCGCCAAGAAGCTCGGCGCCAACGCGGTCATCGCCAAGCCCTCGGGGTCGACCTCGTATGACCTCGAGGAGAAGATCGGCGCGGCGCTGACGCGCGTCGTGAAGAGCTTCGGCGCCGCCCACGCGCACTGACACGCTCGCGGCTCGAGCTCCAGCTCGAGCCCGCGTTCGGATCCGGATCCGGATCGAGCGAGGCGCGCGCACCGCACCTCGCGGTCGACGCGCGCGCGACGCGTGTCGGCGCTTACCGGCTCGAGATGCCGCGCAAGAGCGTCGCCGGGACGTCCTGCAGCGGCACCGTGCGCTCGGCCGCGCCGATCTGCTGCGCCGCCGCCGGCATGCCCCACACCGCGCAGGTCTCGCGATCCTGCGCGAACGTGCGACCGCCGGCCGCGCGCATCGCGAGCAGGCCCTCGGCGCCGTCGGCGCCCATGCCGGTGAGCAGACACGCCGCGGCGTTGCGCCCGACGTGGTGCGCGAGCGATCGGAAGAAGACGTCGACCGATGGGCGGTGGCCCGAGACCAGCTCGCCGGCGTAGAGCCGGACGCGGTACTCGCCGCCGACCCGGTGGATCTCGAGGTGGCGATCGCCGCCGGGCGCGACGAGGACGTGGCCGCGCAGCACGCGATCGCCATCGACCGCCTCGGCCACGCGCACCTGGCACATCGCATCGAGGCGGTGCGCGAAGTCGGCGGTGAAGCCGGCGGGCATGTGCTGCACGATCACGATGCCCGGGGCCCACGGCGGGAACGCCGGCAGGATCCGCCCGAGGGCCGCGACCCCGCCGGTCGACGCGCCCAGGCCGATGACCAGGTCGGTGGTCTGGTCGAGGGCGGCGGTCGAAGGCGCCTCGACCTCGGTGGTCGCGACGGCGCGGCGCTTGACCTGGCTCTGCGCGGCGACCTTGACGTGCCGCACGAGGTCGACCATCAGCGCCTCGACACCGCCGGCGATGTTGGCCGCGGGCTTGGTGAGCACGTCGATCGCGCCGGCCTCGAGCGCCGACAGCGCGAGCGCCGAGCCCCGCGTGGTCAACGAGCTGAACACGATCGTCGGCGTCGGCAGCACGGTCATGAACTTGCGCAGGAAGGTCACACCGTCCATGCGCGGCATCTCGACGTCGAGCGTCATCACGTCGGGCCGCAACTTGACCAGCAGATCGCGGGCCTCGTACGGATCGCGCGCCGCGCCCACGACCTCGATCGCCGGGTCGGCAGAGAGGCCGCGGGTCAGGATCGCGCGCACCAGCGCGGAGTCGTCGACCACCAGCACGCGAATCGGTTGCG
>JAIOQA010000163.1 GCA_021413675.1 Deltaproteobacteria bacterium
GAGGTCCGGCAGCTGCGCGGCGAGCTGACGCTGGCCGAGGCCGCGGTGCTGCGCGCGCGCGAGCGCCTCGCGACCGCCGAGGCCGCGCTCGCGGCGGCCGAGACCCAGGCGGCTGCGGCGCAGGCCGACCTCGCCGACGCCGACGCCGACGCCGACGCCTGACTACAGGTCCACGAACAGCGCCTGATCGTCGGACTCGGCCTCGCCGATCGCGAGCGCGCGGCGGGCATCGTCGCGCACGATCACGAGGTTCGACAGCGTGTGGGTCCAGCCACTGGCGAGCCGCGACCCGGTGGGCAGCGGCGCGCGGTGGAGCGCGGACAGCCACGCGCCGGCGTCGTCGATCGGTTCGAGCGCGAACCAGCCGGGCGCCGACGGGTCGAGGGCGATCCAGTAGCGCTCGCTCGGACCGAGGCGCGCGAGGAGCTCGCGCAGCCAGGCCTCGCGTCCGCGATCGTCGATGGCCCGGTCGTCGCGCGAGGAGGGTCGCGAGCGCTGAGCGCGCGACGCGGGCGGGCGGTCCCAGATGTCCGCTGATGCACCGCCGCGGGCGTGGGCAGCGCGACCGACGACGCGCCGGGCTCCACGCGCGCCCACCGCAGCGCGACCCGCGTCGCCGCCTCGCGCAGCGCGGCCTCGCCCTCGTCCCAGTGCGCGGCGATCGCGGCGCGGACGCGCGCCGCGGCCACCTCGTGCCACGCCGCCGCGTGCGCGACGACATCGGGATAGCCCCAGGCCCAGCGCTCGTCGGTGCCATCGGTGAAGGCCTGGCGGCGCAGGCGGACCGCCGCGGTGCCGTCGAGCCGCGCGAGCATCACGATGGGCGCGCGCTGCGCGAACAGCGCGTCGAGCCACCCGAGCCCGTCGCCCGTCGCGCGCACCCAGGTGCGAAAGCCGTAGCCGAGGCCGGCCGCGATCGCGAGCGGCGCCGACCCGAGGATCGCGCCGACCGCGCCGGTCCACGCCGCGCGCTGATCGGGCGCCGCGCCGCGCGGCAAGCGCTGGCACCGCGCGTCGTCGGTCGGCAGCGCCTGCGCCGCGGCGTGGGCGGTCCCGAGGAGTGGCAGCGTGTCGATCGGCGCGAGCTGCGCGAGCCCCTCGACCTGCGCCAGCACGCCCAGCAGATCGCGGCGCGGCAGATCGAGGTAGATCATCGACGAGCTCGAGGATCGCGAGGCGCGCGCATGACCGAGCGTACCGCACGCGTGGGCTCGCCAATGCCAGGTCGTGCCACCGTCGACAACCTCGGTTCGTCGACGCCGGTCCGGTGTGGTGTGAACCGATCGCCACGCGCGCGATCGCCGCGGCGCGGCCTCGCTGCGCGATTCCTCGACGGCGTGCTTCCGCGGAGGCGCGATCGCGACCGCGCTGGCACGCGGGCTGCTCTTGCCCGACGCATGCTGCCTCGCCTCGCTTCGCACGCGCGTCCCCCGGGCGATGCCGCGCCGGGTTGCACCCCGTGGCTCACCGACGTCGACAACCAGCGCCCCGCCGGCGCGACCCTCGGCGCGACCGTCCACGATGGCCTGCTCGAGCTCAGCAGCACCGGCGACGGCCAGGGCACCTGCGGCTCGGCGATCGAGCCGTGCACCGCGGTGAAGGTCTACACCAGCGCGGGCCTGGTCGGCGACTTCGACGCGGTGCTCGAGGTCGAGAGCGTCGAGGGCGGCACGACCTTCGGCGGCGTCGACTTCTTCGTCACCAACGGCTTCGCCGCGAACACCGAGCTGATCATCGCGGGCACCGAGCACGGCGCGAATCTCCAGTGGCGCCACGGCAACACGTCGTGGTCGGCGGCCGCCTCGACCACCCGCGCGACCCTGCGCCTGCACCGCGTCGGCACCACGCTGACCGCGACCGGCACCGCAGGCACCGTCGTGCTCGAGCAGTCGGCCTTCGCGTCCGGCGATCTGCAGCTGGGGATCGGGCTGCGCGAGGGCACCAGCGCCGCGATCACCGGTCGCATCACCGACCTCACCGTCGATGGCGGCGGCGGCGCGGTCGCATCCGATGGCTTCGACTGCACCGCGAACCTGCTGCCATGATCGACGTCGGTCAGCCCGCGTACCCGCTACCGCGCGCGCGCGACGTGCACCGCGAAGCGCCCGCCGCCGTCGGTGAAGGTCGCGATCCGGCCGAAGCCAGCGGCGCCGACGATCTCGTCGACCAGACCGAGGTCGTACTTGACGCTCGATTCGGTGTGGAGGCGCTCGCCGGCGGCGAACTCGACGACCAGCTCGAGCGCACCGACGTGCACGCGCTGTTCGACGACGCTCTCGAGGTGCATCTCGATGCGTGAGCGCGCCGCGTTCCACACCGCGACGTGACGGAACCGCGCGAGGTCGAAGTCGGCGTCGAGCTCGCGGTTGAGGCGCGCGAGCAGGTTGAGGTTGAACGCCGCGGTGACGCCGCGGCGATCGTCGTAGGCCGGCACCATCACCGCCGGATCCTTGCGCAGATCGGTGCCGAGCACGAGCGTATCGCCCGCGGCGACCGCGTCGCGCACGCCGCGCAGGAGCGCGATCGCCTCGGGGTGATCGTAGTTACCGATCGAGCTGCCGATGAACAGCACCGCCTTGGGCCCCGCCATCGCCGCGAGCCGCGGCATCGCCGCCTCGGTGCTCGACGCCCACGGCTCGACCTCCAGCGTCGGCAGCTCGGCCGCGAGCTCGGCCGTCGCGATCGCGAGCGCGCTCGCGGACACGTCGATCGGCACGTAGCGCGCGGCGCCGTGCCGGCGCAGCTGCTCGCCGAGCAAGAGCCGGGTCTTGCTCGCCGTGCCGGCGCCCAGCTCGACGATCGCGGTCCGCGGATCGGGCGCGGCGGCGTCGAGGATCGCGCCGCCCTGGGTCGCGAAGATCTCGCGCTCGGCGCGGGTCAGGTAGTACTCGGGCAGGCGCGTGATGTCCTCGAACAGCGCCGAGCCGCGCGCGTCGTAGAACAGCCACGGCGGCAGCGCGCGCGGAGTCGCGGTGAGGCCGCGGCGCACGACCTCGACCATCTCGGGGCTCGGCGCGGGCCGCGCGGTGGGAACACGACGTCGGGCGGTAGCGATCATGCTTGCTCCTCGTGCGCGCGTCGCGCCTCTCACGGTGAACGCGCTAGCCGCACGCCGGTCACCTGGAAGCTGGTGTCGGCGGGCCAGAAGTTGCGGTACGTGGCGCGTAGGTGCTCCGCGGGCGTGAAGCACGAGCCCCCGCGCAGCACGACCTGGTTCACCATGAACTTGCCGTTGTACTCGCCGAGCACGCCGGCCGCGGCGACGTAGCCGGGGTACGGCGCGTAGCTCGACTGCGTCCACTCCCACGCATCGCCGAAGAGCTGCGCGAGCGCGCCGCCCGGCGAGGGCCGCGGGCGCAGCGCGCAGGCGGCGGGATCGTCGGCGAGCGTGTTGCCCGCGATCGGACAGGCGCGCGCCGCGACCTCCCACTCGGCCTCGCTCGGCAGCCGCGCCCCGAGCCAGCGCGCGATCGCGTCCGCCTCGTAGTAGTCGACGAACGCGACCGGCTCGGCGGGCTCGGGCGCGCGCGCGCCATCGAGGCCGAAGACGCGCCACGCGCCATCGCGATCGTCGACGTAGGCGGGCGCGGTGCGGCCCTGCGCCCGCACGCGATCCCAGCCCTCCGCCAGCCACAAGGACGGCGTCCGGTACCCGCCGTCGGCGGCGAACGCGCGCGCCTCCTCGACGGTGACCAGGCGATCCGCGAGCGCGAACGGCTCGAGCCACACGCGGTGCGCCGGGCCCTCGTTGTCGAACGCGAAGCCGCCGCCGGCGTCGCGGCCGATGGTCACGAGCCCGCCATCGAAGGGCGTGAAGGTCAGCGCGGACGCCGGCGCCGCGCCGAACGCCGGCGCGGCCTCGCGATAGCGCGGCGCGAACGGATGCTGCGCCAGCGCGTGCAGCGCGTCGGTCAGGAGCAGCTCCTGGTGCTGCTCCTCGTGGGCGAGCCCGAGCGCCAGCACCTCGGCGAGCGCGGGATCCGCGCCGCGATCGATCACGTCGAGCACGCGCGCGTCGACCGCGCGCCGATACGCCGCGATCTCGGTACAGCTCGGGCGCGACAGGAGGCCGCGCTGCGGGCGCGCGTGGCGCGGCCCGACCGCCTCGTAGTACGAATTGAAGAGATAGCTCCACGACGCATCGACGGGCGCGATGCCGCGCGGCGCCAGCGCGAAGGTCTCGAAGAACCAGGTCGTGTGCGCGCGGTGCCACTTGGTGGGGCTCGACGACGGCTGCGATTGCAGCTGCTGATCCTCGGGCGAGAGCGGCGCGGCCAGGGCCTCGGTGCGCGCGCGGACCCGCAGGAAGCGAGCGCGGAGCGCGGTGAGATCGAGGTCCGCGCTCATCCGTGGTCCTACCGGCGGATCTCGACGCCGCGCCAGAAGGCGATCCAGCCGGCGATGTGCGCGGCCTCGGGCTTCGGCGCGACGTACGACCACGCCGCGTTGGCGTTCTGCTGATCGCCGACGACGACGTCGTAGTAGCTCGCCGTGCCCTTCCAGCTGCACACGGTGGTGTGCGCCGACGGGCGCAGGTGGGTCGCGTCGACCGCGTCGGCCGGGAAGTACGTGTAGCCGTCGACGACCTGGACGCGGTCGCTGACAGCGATGACGGTGTCGCGCCACACGGCGCGGGTCGGATCGGACATGGCGGTTGAAGCTGGGACGCGGTCCAGCCGGGTAACGATACAGCCCGTTGGCGCGTGCGGCACTCGCGCGGCGCGCCACTCCCGCTGATCACCAGGTACGTATTCGCCGTTGCGTGCGCCGCGGCCGCCGATGCGCATCGCGCCGCGGCCGGCTACGGTGAGCCATGGAGGACACCGTCCGGGTCCGTTGCCCGTACTGCCGCGAGTGGATCGACTTCTACGTCGACCCGGACACCACCGGCATGCTCGTCGAGGATTGCGCGGTGTGCTGCCGACCGTGGGCGGTCACGGTCGAGCGCACGATGGGCAAGCTGCGCGTCCAGGTGAACCGCACCGAGTGACTGCCGCCATGATCGGCGCATGCGTTCGATGTGGCGCTACTTCGCGCGCGCGACGACGATGTACTGATCCGGCAGCGACTCGCTCGCCATCGAGGTCACGAGCCCGGCGGCCGCCAGGTCGCTCGCGATCGCGGTCGCCGCGAGCTTGTGCTCCTTCGGCGGCCCGCGATCCGAGGTGAGCTCGAAGTCGACCACGATCACCTGCCCACCCGGCCGCAGCGCCGCCGCGAGGCCGCGCGCGAACGCGACGCGATCGGCGAGGTGGTGCCAGACATCGACGATCAAGATCCGATCGACGCTCGCGGCCGCGAGTCCCGGATCGGTCGCGCCGCCGAGCTGCGCGGTGATGTTGGCCCAGCCCGCCTTGTGCGCGCGCTCGGTGATGTAACGGATCATGTCGGGCTCGAGATCGGTCGCGATGACCGCGCCCTTCGCGCCGACCGCGGCGCTCAGCCGGCCCTCGAAGTAGCCGGTGCCGGCGCCGATATCGGCGACCGTCATGCCCGGCGCGATCGCCATCGCCGCGACGACCTCGTCGGGCTTCTGCCAGGCGTCGCGCGCCGGGTCATCGAACGCCCCGACCCAGTCCTCGGCGTGCTCGAACCGATGCGGCATCTCGGCCATGCCGCCGTGACCGTGGTGCTCGTGGTGCTGGTGATCGTGGTCGTGGTGATCGTGCTTGGCCATGGGTGCTGCCTCTGGCGATGCCGGCGGGGTCGCGGCGCCGCATCCGGCGCTCGCGATCGCCAGCGCGCCGAGCACACCGCGGAACGTGCGCGTGGTCATCCCCGAGACGTACCACGCCGCCCGACGCCACCGCCGCGCACCAGGCGCTCGATGCCGACGACCGCGATCGCGCCCGCGATCACGTACATCCACGGGTAGGCCGCCGGCGAGAACGTCCACGCCGGCGTCTGCCGCATCACCCCGTCGACGAGGATCTCCTTCAGGCCGTCGCGCGGGTGATGCGCCGGGATCACCGCGAGGATCAGCACCACGGCCACCGCGATCAACCCGCCGCCGACGATGCGCCACAGCGCCGCGCGGCCGCGGGGATCGGATGCAGGGGCGCTCGCCATCGCCGACCACTCTATCGTGCTCCGAAAGGTTCGCGAGCCCAGCACGCCGGGTGGCGCGCTGAGCTCGTTGGCCGGTGTTGTCACCGGCGCCCCACCACACCGCGGCGGGGATAGCTTGGATCAGCCGGGGGGAACGGCTGCGATCGCGTGCGTTGCCTGCGACCGAGGCTCTTGTACGCCAGCTGCTCCGACGACCGCACGCGCCCGTCGTGACACTCGCTGACCATCTGCGGGGCAATCGAGACCTCGCCCGATCGCGCCGCGTTACATCGGTGCGGAGCACGACCTTCGTCGCTGCAACTCCGCGAGCCCACGAGCCATTGGCGAGATCCCGCGGATCGCGTCAGCCGCCGAAACGGCGCGAGCCCAGCGCGCCGGGTGGCGTGCTGGGCTCGTTGTGCCGGCGTTGTCACCAGCGCCCCACCACCCGGCGGGGAGGAATCAGTCGGCGGATCAGCGTCCGCCGTCGGTCACGAGCAGCCGCTCGTGCTGCCGCAGTTCGGGCACTTGTGGCAGGCGCCGTTGCGGACCATCAGCGTGCCGCACTCGTGGCACGGCGGCGCGTCGGTCTCCTGCACCCAGGCGCGATCCTTCACCTCGACCGGGATCGTCTCGGCCTTGGCGACGATGTCCTTCGCGAGCAGCGGGACGCGGGGCAGATCGAGCTGCGCCTCGCGCGCCGCCGGGTGACGCTCGACGACCGAGCCGTCCGTCGGGAAGCGCAGCGAGAGCCAGCGGAACAGGTAGTCCATGATCGACGTGGCGATCGGGATCTCCTGGTTGCCGGTGAAGCCGGCCGGCTCGAACCGCGTGCCCTTGAACTTCTCGATCAGGATCTGGAGCGGCACGCCGTGCTGCAGCGCGAGCGAGATCGCGGTCGCGAAGCTGTCCATGAGGCCGGCGATGACCGAGCCCTCCTTGGCCATGCGCACGAAGATCTCGCCGGGCGTGCCGTCGAGGTACATGCCGACGGTGATGTAGCCCTCGTGGCCACCGATCGAGAACTTGTGCGTGAACGACGCGCGCTCGTCGGGCAGCTTGTGGCGGACGGCCATCGGCGGGCCGGGCTTGCGCAGCTTCTTCGCGCGCAGCGCCTCGACCATCATCCGCTCCTCCGTCGACAGCTGGCTCAGCGGATCGACCTCGACCGCCTGCGCGCTGCCGTTCGTCGTCGCCTGCTTGAGCGAGGTCGACAGCGGCTGGGTGCGCTTGCAGCCATCGCGGTAGACCGCGATCGCCTTGAGCCCCATCTTCCAGGCCTGGATGTACGCGTCCTCGATGTCCTCGACCGTGCAGTCGTTGGGCAGGTTGACGGTCTTCGAGATCGCGCCCGACAGGAACGGCTGGCAGGCCGCCATCATGCGGATGTGGCCCATGTAGTGGATCGAGCGCTCGCCGTTCGACGAGCGGAAGGCGCAGTCGAACACCGGCAGGTGCTCGTCCTTCAGGTGCGGCGCGCCCTCGATCGTGTCGCGCGCGTTGATGTGCGCGACGATGTCCTCGACCTGCTTCGCGTCGTAGCCGAGCTTGGCCAGCGCCTCGGGCACGGTGTGGTTGACGATCTTCAGCATGCCGCCGCCGACGAGGCGCTTGTACTTCACGAGCGCGATGTCGGGCTCGACGCCGGTGGTGTCGCAGTCCATGAGGAACGCGATCGTGCCGGTCGGCGCGAGCACGGTGGTCTGCGCGTTGCGGAAGCCGTACTTCTGGCCGATCGCGATCGCGTCGTCCCACGCGTCCTTCGCCGCCTGCATCATGTCGTACGGCACGTACGCGCCGTCGATCCGGTCGACCGCCGCGCGGTGCTTGCGCATGACGCGGAGGAACGGCGCCTCGTTCTCGTCGTAGCCCTTGAACGGGCCGGTCGCGTCGGACGAGATCCGCGCCGAGGTCCGGTAGGCCTCACCGCACATGAGCGCGGTGATCGCCGCGGCGTAGGCGCGGCCCGAGTCGCCGTCGTACGGCAGGCCGCGCGACATGAGCAGCGCGCCGAGGTTGGCGAAGCCGAGGCCGAGCGGGCGGAACGCCCACGAGTTCTGCGCGATCTTCTCGGTCGGGTAGCGCGAGTTGTCGACGATGATCTCCATCGCCGTCGTGGTCACCTGGACCGCGCGGCGGAACGCCTCGAGATCCATCTCGCCGTCGGCCTGCTGGAACTTGCGCAGGTTGAGCGACGCCAGGTTGCACGCCGAGTCGTCGAGGAACATGTACTCGGAGCACGGGTTCGAGGCGTTGATCCGCGCGGTGTTGATGCACGGGTGCCAGTCGTTGACCGTGGTGTCGTACTGGATGCCGGGATCGCCGCAGACCCAGGCCGCGTCGGCCATCTTGCGCATGACGTCGCGGGCCTTGAACGTGCCGACGACGCGACCGTCGAGCACCGCGCGGGTCTTCCACTCGCCGTCCTTCTGGACCGCGAGCATGAAGTCGTCGGTGACGCGGACCGAGTGGTTCGCGTTCTGGTAGCTGACCGAGTCGTAGGCGCCGCCAACGACGTTGAAGCCGCCGTCGTAGCCCGCGTCGATCAGCGCCCACGCCTTCTTCTCCTCGATCGCCTTGCAATCGATGAAGTCGACGACGTCGGGGTGCTCGACGTTGAGGATGACCATCTTCGCGGCGCGGCGAGTCTTGCCGCCGCTCTTGATCGCGCCGGCGAACGAGTCGAAGCCCTTCATGAACGAGACCGGGCCCGACGCGGTGCCGCCACCGTTCAGGTTCTCCTGGCTCGAGCGGAGCGACGACAGGTTCGAGCCCGCGCCCGAGCCGTACTTGAAGAGCATGCCCTCGGTCTTGGCGAGGTCGAGGATCGAGCCCATCGAGTCCGAGACGGAGTTGATGAAGCACGCCGAGCACTGCGGCTCGGCCTCGACGCCGACGTTGAACCAGACGGGCGAGTTGAACGCCATCTTCTGCTGGACGAGGAGGTGGAGCAGCTCGTCGCGGAACGCGAGCGCGTCGCGGTCCGACTTGAAGTAGCCGTCTTCCTTGCCCCAGCCGTAGATCGTGTCGGCCACGCGCGACACCATCTGCTTCACCGAGCGCTCGCGCTCCGGCGTGCCGAGGGTCCCGCGGAAGTACTTCTGCACCACGACGTTGGTCGCGGTCTGCGACCAGGTCTTGGGGAACTCGACCTGGCGCTGCTCGAAGAAGACCTTGCCGTCAGCACCGCTGATGACCGCGTCCCGGAGCTCCCACTCGACCTCGTCCAGAGGGTCCACGCCCTCGCGGGTGAAGTAGCGCTCGACGGTCAGGCCAGGCCGGACGTCCTTGATGACGCGGCTGCCCTTGTGGTCCCGAACTGTCTTCACAGCGGCGGTGTTCTTCTGGGCAGGCATCTTGGTTCCGGCGGTGCTCTTGTTGACGTGCATGGCCCCCTCCTTGTGTAGCGTCATCGGCTGGTCTTGGGGAGCTCGAGGCAAGGCTCGACCCTCAGGAGATGTTTCCATCTCCTTGTTTCCCCTGGGATACGTCGTCAGAATCGGTCGGCAGAGAGCTGAGAAGCGCGGTCGCGAGAGTCAGTTTCGGTGCCCGTGCCCATGCAAACGACAAACGGGACGGCGCGGCTCAGCAGCAGCTGTCGGCGAGGTCCCGTTCTACTCAGGTCGCCATGCCTGGGCAAGAATCTTCTCCACTAGATTTAGGGGTCCAGATCCGGATGACTACCAGCCATAGTGTGGGCACAAGGGGGACAAACTGTGGTCGCGCCTCTGAACTGTTTGTGGACAACGTCGAACAACCCGGCAAATCCGGCGTGGTTCTCTGAGTTTGTGGAGCCCTGTGGACAAGGCTGTGGACCGCGTGCCAAGCCCGATAACGCGGTGCGTAACGGGCAGATCTCCCTCCTGAAAAAAAATTGCCGCGGCCTCCGGATTGGGTTCAAAGGGAGGGTTTCGGGGCTGCTGGTAACGGCCGCTACAGGGCTGTTACTGATGGTGTTTGCGGCCTGTGGACGGAGAGATCCCGGGAGCGGAACGCGGCTCGTCAGCTTGACCCCGAGCGCCACCGAGATCGTCGCGGCGCTGGGCGCCGACCCACAGCTGGTCGGGGTCGACGAGTTCTCGACCTACCCACCGGCGGTGACCCAGCTTCCGCGGGTCGGATCCTTCCTCAAGCCCGACCTCGAGGCCATCGCCCGGCTGCGCCCATCCCTGGTCATCGTCGATGACATCCACGGCGGCGCCGCGAAGCAGCTGGGCGACGCCGGCATCGCCACGATCGAGTGCCCGATGCACACCTTGCCCGACGTCAAGTCCGCCCTCGGGCGGATCGGCGAGCGGCTGGGCCGGGGCGAGGCCGCGCGGGCCGCGGTGGTCGCGATCGACGACGCGATCGACAAGGCCGCCGCGCGCCACCGCGGCGCCGGCGCGCGGCCCCGGGTGCTGGCGGTCATCGATCACGAGACCGGCGGCGTCGGCGGGCTGGTCGCCGCCGGGCCGGGCAGCTGGATCGACGAGCTGCTCGCGATCCTCGGCGCCGAGAACGCGATCGCCGCGACCAGCGTGCGCTACCCGACGATGTCCGCCGAGGACGTGCTGCACGCGCGGCCGACGATCATCATCGATGCGGCCTACGGCGCCGACGCCGCGCAACCGCTCGCCGCCTGGCGGACGCTCGGTGACGTGCCGGCGGTGCGCGATGGCCGCGTGATCGTGATGAAGGAGCCGTACCTCCTCGCGCCCTCGCCGCGGGTCGCGGCCGCGCTCGCCGACCTCGAGGCCGCGCTCTACCCGCCGCACTAACGTCCACGGCCGCGAGCGTGGTACGCCACTCGCGTGCTGGTCTCCGCCGAGGACGTCCGGGTCGGCTACGGGCCGCACGAGGTCCTGCGCGGCGTGTCGGCGACGATCGCCGCCGGCGAGCTGGTCGCGATCGTCGGCCCCAACGGCGCGGGCAAGACCACGCTCCTGCGGGCGATCGCCGGGCTGGTCACGCCGACCGCCGGGCGCATCCGCTGCTTCGACCTCGATCCGGCGCGCGCGCCGCGCCGCGACCTCGCCCGCCGGCTGGCCTACCTGCCGCAGCGCTACGACGTCGCGTTCCCGTTCACCGTCGGCGAGATCGTCGTGATGGGCCGCTACGCGCGCCGGCGCGGGCCCGGGCTCGAGACCGCCGAGGACCTGGTCGCGGCGCGCGCCGCGATGGCCCGCTGTGATGTCGCCGCGCTCGAGGATCGCCGCGTCGACGCGAGCTCCGGCGGCGAGCAGCGGCGCGCCCTGCTCGCCCAGGCGCTGTGCCAGGAGGCCGAGCTCTTGCTCCTCGACGAGCCGACCGCGGCGCTCGATCCGGCGCACGCGCGGGCGCTGTTCACCGCGCTCGGCGCGGAGTGCGCGCGCGGCGCCGCGGCCGCGGTCGTCACCCACGATCTCAACGCCGCGGTCCGCTACGCGACGCGCCTGATCGCGCTCGCCGACGGCGCGGTCGTCGGCGATGGCGCGCCCGCGGAGATCCTGGCGTCGGCGGCGGTCGCGCGCGCATTCGAGCTCGAGCTGCACGTCGGCGTGCTGCCGTCCGGGGCGTGGTTCGCGGTGCCGGCGTGAGCAGCTTCGTCGGCGGGCGCACGCGCCTGACCCGCGGCCGGCTGGTCGCGGCGCTGCTCGCGATCGGCGGCGCGTGCGCGGTGCTGGCGATCCTCGCGCCGCTCGTCGGCACCGATCAGGGCCGCAGCGGCTGGCACCTCACCTTCGACGACTGGCTGACCGACGGCGATCTGGTCTGGCGGTTCCGCGTGCCGCGCGTGCTCGCGTGCTTCGTGGTCGGCGGCGCGCTGGCGGCGGCGGGCAGCGCGCTGCAGGCGGTGCTGCGCAACCCGCTGGCCGAGCCGTTCACCCTCGGCGTGTCGTCGGGCGCCTCGCTGGCCGCGGTGATCGCGATCCGGTTCGGGCTGGCCGGCGCCCTCGGCGGCGCGGCCATCGGCGTGTCGGCGCTGATCGGCGCGGCGGTGACGATCGCGCTGGTCTGGCGGCTGGGCAAGGTCGGCGACAGCCTGCCGCCGGCCACGCTCCTCCTCGCCGGCGTCACGATCTCGATGTTCTGCGGCGCGGCCTCGATGCTGGTCCAGATGACGTCGGACTTCCGGGACATCGGCTACATGGTCCGCTGGATGATGGGCGATGTCGGCGCGGTGACCTACGACCAGCTCGCGATGGCCGCCCCGGCGATCGCCGCCGGCCTGGCGGTGCTCGTGTGGTTCGCGCGCGACCTCAACGCCCTGGCCGCCGGGCCCGAGGCGGCGGCGTCGGTCGGCGTCGACGCGGGCCGGACCGAGACGATCGTGTTCGC
Source organism: Deltaproteobacteria bacterium (assembly GCA_021413675.1). Lineage (GTDB taxonomy): Bacteria > Myxococcota_A > Polyangia > Haliangiales > Haliangiaceae > JAIOQA01. Next base: position 12,349 of record JAIOQA010000163.1, read on the forward strand.
GGTCGCCTCGCTGCTCGTCGGCGCGAGCATCGCGGTGGCCGGGCCGATCGGCTTCGTGGGCCTGATGGTGCCCCACGCCCTGCGCGCGGTCGTCGGGCCCGATCACCGCGTGCTGGTCCCGGCATCGATCCTCGCCGGCGGCGGGTTCCTCGTGACCTGCGACACGCTCGCGCGCATCCTCACCCCGGGCAATCAGATCCCGGTCGGCGTGATCACCGCGCTGCTCGGCGGACCGTTCTTCGTGCTGATCCTGGTGCGGGCCAAGCGCTCCGCCGGGCTGTGGGGGATGCCATGACCGCCGTGCTCGATCACGTGATCGCTGCGATCTCGCCCGCGAGCGAAGCCCAGGCCGCCGCGGCTGCCGCGCGCCTCGGCGATCCCGAGCCCGGGTCGGTCGCCGCGCTCGCGATCCGGCTGGCCGCCGCCCGCCACGCGCCGCGCCCGCGGATCGGGCGCAAGGCGGTCGTCGTCGTGCTCGGCGACCACGGCGTGGCCGATCCCGGCATCGATCTCGGCGTCGCGCACCCGACCGCGGTCGCCGCGCGGGCGCTCGGCGCCGGCGACACCGCGCTGGCCGAGGTCGCGCGCCGGGTCGGCGCCAAGATCGTGCTGATCGACGCCGGCATGGCGGCGGCGGCCTTGGTGCCGGTCTCCGCGATCCGGGTCGGCCGCGGGCCGAGCGCCGATCTGCGCACCGCCGCGGCCCAGACGCCGGTCGAGGTCGCGATGTCGATCGACGCCGGGATCGCGCTGGCGACCGCTCTCGCCGACGACGGCCTCGACGTCCTCGCTCTCGGGCAGGTCGGGCTGGGCGCCGAGCTGGCCTCCGCGGCGATCGTCGCGGCCTTGACCGGGAGCGAGGCCAGCGCGGTCGCGCGCGGCGCCGACGACATCGCGTGCGTCGCCGAGGCCCTCGCCACCGCCGGCCGCCTCGGCCCCCTCGACGCTCTGGCGGCCTTCGGCGGCGGCGACACCGCGGTGCTGGTCGGGCTCATCCTCGCGGCCGCCTCCATGGACGTGCCGATCCTCCTCGACGATCACGCGACCTCGGCGGCGGCGCTGGTCGCGACCCGGCTCGCGCCCGCCGCCCTCGGCTACCTCGTCGCCGCCCACGGCGGCACCTACCCCGCGCATCGCAAGGCGCTGGCCGCGCTCGGCCTGGTCCCGCTGTTCGAGCTCGGGCTCGCGCGCGGCGAGGGCACCGGCGCGGCGCTCGGCCTGTCGATGGTCGACGCGGCCGCCGCGCTCCTCGCCTGACGAGCGCGCCGCCGGACCCTGCGCTACAAAGTCAGGGTGAAGGATCGGGGGCGGAAGCCTGGCTATGTCAGCGCGATCCACGCGGTCGTCGACCGGCTGTTCGTGTACGGCACGCTCCGGACCGGGCAGACCGCGCGGTCGCTCATCGCCAACCACGTCGTGCGCTGGGAGCCAGCCACGACCCGCGGCCAGATGTTCGCGTTCCCGATGGGTTATCCCGGGATCGTCGAACAGGGCGAGGCGCCGGTCGTGGGCGAGCTGGTGTGGCTGCGCGACCTCGCGGCCGCCTTCGCGCTGCTCGACGCCTACGAGGGCGAGGACTTCAAGCGCACGCTCAAGCAGGTGCAGCGCGCCGACGGCACCACCGACTGGGCCTGGTGCTACGTGCTCGCCGACCCGCTGACGATCACCCTCGGCGACCCGATCCCGGACGGCGACTGGGTGCGCTACTGGGAAGCGTCGCTCGGCTGACGGGGCCATGCAGCGGCCGCTGCGGCGGCGAGATCGAGGACGCGGGGTCCAGGATCGATCGCGGCGCGCGCCGGGGTTGGGGAAGGTCGCGCGAGGGGCGCAGACCGGGCGGGGCGAAGAAGAGAGGACGCGAACGCCCTCTCGGGAGCATCAGAGCCTGGAGGACCAGGCTCTCTTCGATCGATCGGGCCCCGCGAGGACGCGGGTTCCGATCTCATCCGGACCCCGCACCGCGAAACCTTCGGTTTCGCTCAGAGGAAGTACGCGAAGAGCGCCATCGAGAGCGCGGCGAGGGACATGGCGATCGTACTCAGGCTGACATCGGCCTGGGCCGGGCGAGTGGTGCTGGACTGCGTCACGGACCCGAGCATTGCCTTTTCCGGCCGCTAGTCAAGTTCCGGCCCGGGGGTGTGGAGACCACACTTTTTCCTGAATAGATTCAAAATTCTACGGAACATGATGCCGCCTCACTGGTTCGATCTCCGGGGACCCCTCGTCACCGGATCGCCATGAACGGGCGACACCAGCTACAACCGGCGGGTGCTGCTCCGCGAGACGTTCCCCGCCGGCCCCTTCGATTGCAACTGCTCCATCCTCGCCTGCGGCGACACCAAGGACGCGATCGTCGTCGACCCTGGCGGTGAGCTCGAGCGCATCGCCGAGCTCATCGCGCACTACGACCTGACCGTCCGCGCGATCATCCACACCCACGCCCACCTCGATCACATCTACTGCACCCGCGATGTGAAAGAGACCCACGGCGGTGAGGTGTGCCTCCACCGCGACGACCTCTTCCTCTACGACGGCTTCGCCGCCCAGGCCGCGATGTTCGGCTGGAAGGTCCCCGGCACCGTCCCGGTCGAGCGTTTCGTCGAGCATGGCGACACCATCGCGTTCGGCAAGCGCGTCGCGACCGTCATCCACACGCCCGGGCACACTCCCGGCTCGGTCTGCTTCGAGGTCGCCTCGCCCGGCGAGCGGCCGATCATGCTCGCCGGTGACACCCTCTTCCGGCGCTCGGTCGGCCGCACCGACCTGCCCGGCGGCGACTCCCGCACGCTGGCCCGGTCGATCCGGGAGCGGCTCTACACCCGCGACCTCGATGCGATCGTGATTCCCGGCCACGGCCCGGCGACCACCCTGGGCGACGAGGCCAAGGGAAATCCGTTCGTGCGGCTGTCGGCCTGACCGACGCCGAAACGCCGCGCGGCGCGGCCCGCCTTCGCGAACCGCGCCGCCAGGCTCGAGGCCAGGCTCGAGCGATCGATCAGAACGGCTTCGGCGGCTGCGGCAGCGTGCACGACCCGTCGAGCCAGTCGTAGGTGCCCGCGTTCGCGGCCTGGCAGAACACCGCGGCGCCGTTGAGCCGCAGGTCGGTCGTCCAGATCTTGAGCTCGTCGACCGCCAGGTTGGTCTGGCCCGAGTTGCGCGGCCCGATGCTCAGGTTCGGCGCGGTGTTCACGAACACGCCAGCGCCGGGCAGCGACAGCGTCGTCCAGAGCTTGCCGTCCAGGTAGAGGTCTACCTTCGGCGACGTGCGGAAGCCCTGCACGTCGGTCACGCCGTCGATCGCGATCACCAGGTGGTGCCACGCCCCGGTCGAGTACGGCGTCTTGTCCCCGGCCGACACGACCGTGTTGACGTTCGTGATTCCCTTGGCATCGACGTACAGCAGCCCGCCGTTGACCGTCGCCGCCATGCCGCTGCCCTCCATGAAGTTGAAGATCGTGCCTCCGGCCGAGCTGCTGCCGTCGTCGAAGAACCAGACCGACAGCGTGTGATCCTCGTCGTTGTTGATGTCCTTGTTGAAGTTACCGAGGATGACCGACGAGAAGAGCAGGTTCTCAAGCGACGGCCCGAACACGCCTGACGGGAACGCCGGCGCGTTGTTGCCGTTCGAGAACGGGACCGACGAGTGGCGGCCGCGCTGGATCATCGGCGTCGTGGTCGGGAAGTTGTCGAACGCGATCGCCGTGCCGGGCACCGCCGTGCACGTGCCGCGCGTGCCATCGAACACGCCGAACGCGACCTGCTCGCAGAGCGCCTTGTTCGACAGCGCGCGGTTGTAGATTCGCAGCTCGTCGGACAGCGCGGTCGCCGAGCCGAACTTGCCGCTGAACATCGCGTCCGCCTGCTTGGCCGGGAAGTAGTCGACCTTGTTCTGGTTCGTGAGCGTGTTGCCGGCAGCGTTGCCGTTGATGAACAGCTGCACCGGGCCGCCCTTGCCGGCGCCATGACCGGCGCCCGCGTAGGTGAACGCGACGTGGGTCCAGATGGCCGAGGGCAACGCGGCGGCCGTGCTCTCGACCTGGCCCGCGCTGTCGTAGCAGCGCAGGAACGCCGTCAGGTCGCGCACCGCGAGCTCGCAGCCGCCGTCGGGGCCGCGATTCGACCAGAGCGGATCGACCGAGTTGGCCGCCACCATGCTGATCCACACCCCGACCGTGTAGGCCACGCCGCTCTGCAGCGGCGTGATGGTGCCCTTGTAGTTGGTGCCGCTCGGGAAGAAGCCGGCGCCGCCCGCGACGCCGCCCTGGATGACCGGGTCGAGATCACCGTGGTGGCCGTAGTAGCTCGTCGGGAAGTCGAGGATCGAGTAGTTCTTCGCGTCGGCGTCGTGCGGGTAGTAGAGGACCAGGCCGGTGTTGGGCGTCCAGGTCGTGCTCGAGGAGCTCGAGGCCACGCCCGCCGCATCGACCCACCGCACGCCGAACGTGTTGGCGAAGCCGTAGCTCGCGTTGGTCGCGCCGTACGCGCCCGCGCTGCAGCCAAACCAGCCCGCGGCCGGCAGGCCCGCGGTGATGTTGCACTGGTAGGTCGGCGCGCCGGCGATCGTCGTGTACTGGAACGTGAAGTAGTTGACGGTCCAGCCCGTCGGCGGCGCCTGCGTGATCACCGGACCGGCGACATTGACCGTCCACGTGTACGTCGCAGGCGACGCGTCCGTGCGGCCCGCAGGATCCGTGGCGCGCACCTGCACCGTATGACTACCGTCGATGAGTGACGAGTACGTCACGCCGGCGGTGGGGCACGCCACGAACGCGCCGGTGTCGAGCTTGCACTCGAACGTCGCGGTCTCCGTCGCGCTGTACGTGAACGAGGCCGAGCTCGAGGCGCTCGGATTGACCGGTCCCGTCACGAAGCTGGTGTTCGGAGTGATGGTGTCGACCGACCACGAGTACGTCGCGGGGGTCTGATCGACGCGGCCCGCGGTGTCGATGGCGCGCACCGAGAACGTATGCGCGCCCTCCCCGAGGCCAGTGAGCGTGACCGTCGCTGCCGGGCAAGCGGCGAAGCTCCCGAGATCGAGCTTGCACTCGAAGGTCGCCGTTTCGCTCGCGGAGTACGTGAAGACCGCGGTCGATACCGTCGACCACGGCGTGGGGGGACCCGACGTGATCGTGGTGTTCGGATCGACCGTGTCGACCTTCCAGGTGTACGTGGCCGGCGTCGGGTCGACGTTGTTGGCGGCATCGCGTGCGCGCACGTCGAACGTGTGGTTCCCCTCAGCCAGGCCGCTGTAGTTCGGATTGCCGGCCGGGCACGCGCCGAAGCCCGCGCCGTCGAGCTGGCACTCGAACGTCACGCCGCTCTCGTTGGACGTGTACGTGAAGTTCGCGGTCGCGACCAGCGACGGGTTGCTCGGCTTGGTGCCGATCGTCGTGTCCGGGGCGAGGGTGTCGACCTTCCACGTGTAGCTCGCGGGCGTCGCGTCGACGTTGCTGGCGGCATCCCGCGCGCGGACCTGGAACGTGTGATTGCCCTCGGCCAGGCCGCTGTAGGTCGGATTGCTGGTCGGGCAGTTCGCGAACGCCGCGCCGTCGAGCGAGCACTCGAAGGTCACGCCGCTCTCGTTCGAGGTGTACGTGAACGTCGCGGTCGCGACCGGCGACGGGTTGCTCGGCTTGGCGCCGATCGTCGTGTCGGGCGGGAGGGTGTCGACCTTCCACGTGTACGTCGCCGGCGTCGCATCGACGTTGTTCGCTGCATCGCGCGCACGCACGTCGAACGTGTGGTTGCCCTCGGCCAGGCCGCTGTAGTTCGGATTGCCAGTCGGGCACGCCCCGAAGCCGGCGCTGTCGAGCTGGCACTCGAACGTCACGCCAGCCTCGTTCGACGTGTACGTGAAGCTCGCGGTCGCGACGTTCGACGGGTTGCTCGGCTTCGCGCCGATCGTCGTGTCCGGGGCCAGCGTGTCGACCTTCCACGTGTAGCTCGCGGGCGTCGCGTCGACGTTGTTCGCCGCGTCACGCGCGCGGACCGCGAACGTGTGGTTGCCCTCGGCCAGGCTGCTGTAGTTCGGGTTGCTCGTCGGGCAGCTCGCGAACGCGGCGCCGTCGAGGGAGCACTCGAAGGTCACGCCGGCCTCGCTGGCGGTGTACGTGAAGCTCGCGGTCGCGACGCTCGACGGGTTGCTCGGCTTGGCGCCGATCGTCGTATCTGGCACCACCGTGTCGACCTTCCACGTGTACGTCGCCGGGGAGGCGTCGACGTTGTTCGCCGCGTCACGCGCGCGGACCGCGAACGTGTGGTTGCCCTCGGC
>JAIOQA010000164.1 GCA_021413675.1 Deltaproteobacteria bacterium
GACGCCGAGGCGATGGAGGCGGACGCGCTCCTCGACGATCTCCCGCACCCAGGCCGCCGCCGCCCACCGAGCGGCCCGGCCCCCGATCTCGCCAGCTTCGCCGATCCGCCGGCCGCGCCGGCGCGCCGCGCCAGCAGCAGCCCGGCCCGCGCGTCGAGCGTCGACGCCGCGCTCGCCGCGCTCGAGGCGATGGGCTTCGACGAGGAGGCCAGCGAGGAGACCGCGGTCGGCGCCGCGCGCGCCGCGCCGCTGCCGCCGCGCCCGCCGGTGGCCGGCCCCGATCCCGACGATCCCGCCGAGGACGACTTCGAGGTCGAGATCGAGATCGACGACGCGTGACAGGCCCCGCGCGCCGATCGCGGTGCCGTTGATCGGCGCGGACCGATACCATCGGGCGATGCTGGCGCGCTCGCTCGTCATCGCCGCGCTCGGCGTCGCCGCCTGCGACGCGGGGCCGGTGCCGATTCCGGACACCTGCAACGGCCACGTCGAGCTGTGCGACCGCCGCGTCGACGAGGTCGCGTTCGCGACCACGCACAACGCGATGTCCAACGCCGAGGACGGCTGGCTCCATCCCAACCAGGAGCTGACGATCCGCCACCAGCTCGAGCGCGGCGTGCGCGGCCTCATGCTCGACGTCCACCCGTTCGAGGACGGCGGCGTGGTCGCGAGCTACCTGTGCCACGCGATCTGCCAGCTCGGCAAGGTGCCGCTCGCCGACGGCCTGCGCCCGATCCGCGAGTTCCTCGACCGCAACCGCGGCGAGGTCGTCGCGATCATCTTCGAGAGCTACGTCGACGCGCCCGAGATCGCCGCCGGCTTCGCCGCGAGCGGCCTCGATCGCTACGCCCACGCCCACGTCGCCGGCACGCCTTGGCCGACCCTGCGCGAGCTGATCGACGCCGACGAGCGGCTGCTGGTCTTCACCGATCGCGACGGCGGCGCCTACCCCTGGTACATGGACGTCTGGGCCGAGGCCTGGGAGACGCCGTTCGCAGCGCTGACCACCGCCGACTTCACGTGCGCGATGGGCCGCGGCAGCGCCGCCAACCCGCTCTTCATCTTCAACCACTTCCTGACCGACACGTTCGCGATTCCCGATCAGGCCGCGACCGTCAACGCCGATCCGTTCCTGCTCGATCGCGCGCGCAGCTGCATGGCCGCGTCGGGCCGCCAGCCGAACTTCGTCACCGTCGACTTCGCGGCGACCGGCGATCTGCAGGCCGCCGTCGACGCGCTCAACGGCTTCTGATCCGGCGGCGCCGCATCACGATCGCCAGCGCCGCGAGCACGAGCGTGCCGCGCTCGCCGCCGGCGCCCGCGCCGCAGCAGCCGGTGTCGCCGGCCGCGATGCGGTAGTCGGCGATGCCGTCGCCGTCGCGATCGGCGTAGGCCTGCACGAGCGTGGTGTGAGCGCCGCCGGTCACGTCGCTCCAGTGGATCTCCCAGCGCGCGGCCTCGCACGGATCCTCGCCGCCGCCCCGGACCTCGATCGTGTCGATCGAGCGCGTCGTCGAGATCGGCGTCACCGTCGCCAGGGTCGACGGATCGAGATCCCGCGGGTTCGCGAACGCGGCGTCGCCGTCGACGATCTCGATCCCGGGCGCCGGATCGACGAGGGTCGCGTGCGCGGCGAGCGCGAAGCCGAAGCCGCGGTTGGTCAGCCGCACCTGGTAGCGATCCGCGCCGACCGGCTCGCACGCGAACACCGCGAGATCGGGCTCGAACGGCACCGTCGGGAACGGCACGACGTGATCGAGCGTGTTGGTGTCCATCCGCGACGGCGGGAAGGCATCGGGGAACACCACGGTCGCCTGGCTGCGCACGTGCGCGCCGGGCTGGAGCCCCGCGCTCGCGGCGACGGTGAAGTGCACCGTCCGGGGATCGTGCGGGAACACCACGGGATCGATCCACTGCAGCGTGCGGGTCGCCGGGTCGTAGGCGCCGCCGTCGGCGACCACCAGCGTGCTCGCGTCGAGGTCATCGTCGAGGACCAGCAACACCCGCACGTCGTGGGCATCGGCGCCGCCGATGTTCTCGTAGTGGATCGTGTACGCGAACGGCGCGCTCGCGGCGGTCAGGCCGTAGCCGCGCGAGTCGGTCGGCACGTCGGACTCGATCGCGTTGGGATCGAGCGCATGGCAGTCGCGCCAGCGCACCGCCTCGGGTACGACGATCAGCGACGTGCAGCAGTACGGCGGCGCCGGGCGGAGCACGCCGCCAATCGGGATCTCGCACGGCGGGTTTTGATCGGGATCGCGGCGCTCCGGCGAGTCGCCCGGGTCCTGGTCCGGATCGTCGAGCGGCAGCGCGATCGGCGGCCAGAAGTCGAACAGCGGGATGTTGGGCCCGAGCTCAGGCCAGACCGGGACGCACGCCGGGGCGTTCACGCACGCGCTGTCCCAGCATCCGCTCTGGCCATCGCAGTCGCTGTCGTAGGCGCCCGGCACGCAGCTCTGCGGCACGATCGCCGATGGATCGAGCCGGATCGACGAGAGCACGAGGTTGTTGGTGAGCACCGGATCCTGGGTGCTCGACACCACCAGCGTCACCGGGTGCAGCGCCTCGCACCCGAAGCCGGCGGCGCTCGGCATCACGTACTCGACGCGCTCGGTCGTCGACGCCTGCCCCGAGGCCAGGTCGGGCAACGTCCACTGCGCATACGCGCCGCCCGCCGCGACCTCGAGGCCAGGCGGCGCGAGCGCGTAGAGCGCGGGCGCATGCCCGAGCCCGGGGCCGTGGTTCGCGATCGCCACGTCGAAGGGCACGTGCGCGAACGGCAGCGCCACGGTCGCGCCGCTGGCGGTCGGCGCGAGATCGGCGGCGGTCGGCGCGGTGCCCGAGCCCGGCACGACCCGCAGATCATCCCAGGTCGAGTCGCCGATGAGCCGGACCTGCGTGATCGTCCCGACGTCGGCGACGCCGCCGAAGACCGTCATGCCGCCGCCGCACGGCTGGGTGACGGTCTCGACGCCGGTGGTCGAGGTGACCTCGATCGCGGTCGGCGAGTAGCAGCTGGTGCCGCGCTCGATCGCGATCGCGGCGATCGGCTGATCGAAGACGATCGTCACCGGCGCGTCGGTGCCGAGCACCGCGGCCGACCACGAGAAGACGCAGCCGTCCGGAAACGCCGGGCAGTTGCCGTAGAAGATCTCGGTGCCCGGCGTCGTCGTCGCGGTGATCGTCACGGTGTCGGGCGGCGTGCCGATCGTGGTCTGCAGGCTGATCGCGCTGGTCGGCGTCAGGTTGTCGAAGGTCGCGATCAGCGCGCCGGTGAGCGCGGGGTCGCTCGTGGTGGTGATCGGCCGCGCGACAGCGGCGGTCGGGATGGCCAGGAGCGCGGCCACGAGCGCGAGGGTGCGCGACATCCACTCACCCTAGTGGCCCCGCGATCCGCCGGAAACTCGCCTCCCGGGCGCCATCGGGTTCGCGCGGTTGCGGCCGTGATCGTGCGATCGCGGGCCGCGCGGCTCACATTCTGGCGCTATGCGCCCGCGAGCGCGCCCGCGAGCATCGCGACCAGCGCCTCGCGCAGCGCCGGCGTCGTCCAGCGCGCATCCTCGATCGCGAGCGGCGCGAGCAGCCGCTCGACCATCGCGACGATCGCCGCGCCACGCGCCGGCGCGACCGCCGCGCTCGCCCAGCCCCGGCGCTCGAGCAGCTGCGCGAACAGCCGCGTGAGCTGCTCGTCGGACGCGACCAGCTTGCGCGCCGCGCCCGAGGCCACCAGGTACGCGCGCAGCGCCAGATCGAAGCCCCAGTCGATCGCCGGTGCGCCGTCCGCGAACCAGGCCTGCGCGATCGCGGCGGCGACCTCGGCCGGCGCGCCGCGCTTCCCGACCTCGGCCAGCGCGACCGCGAGGCGCTCGACGTAGCCCTCGCGCCGGTGCAGGTAGAGCGCGACCACCAGCGACTCCTTGCTCGGGAAGTACTGGTAGAGCGAGCCGATGCTCGCGCCCGCGAGCTCCGCCACGTGGTTGGTGGTCCACGCCTCGATGCCGCCCTGGCGGGTCAGGCGCTCCGCGGCGATCACGATGGCCTCGACGGTGGCCTTGGCGCGATCCTGACGCGGCGCCTTGCGGGGAGTGAGCTTGGGATTCGGCATGGGTGTGGCGCGCGTGACCACCTCACGATACCGTGGATCGTCATGGACGAGCGATCGCTGCCGGTGGGGAGCGCGGACGCCGCGCCGCCGCCGCCCGGCGCCGACGCGCCGCGGGCCGCGATCCTCGACGGCAAGTACCGCCTCGAGCGCGAGCTATCGCGCGGCGGCATGGGCAAGGTCCACGTCGCGACCCACCTCCACCTCGACACGCGCGTCGCGATCAAGGTGCTGCACGACGACGCCGCGGAGGGCGACGATCACGCGCGCTTCCTGCAGGAGGCGCGCGCCGCCGCGCAGCTGCGCCACCCCAACGTCGTCCAGGTCCTCGACTTCGGCATCGATCGCGGGCGCCCGTACCTCGTGATGGAGCTGCTCGACGGCGAGCCGCTGCGCGCGCGGCTCGAGCGCGACGGCCCGCTCGCAGCGTCGGCGACCAGCGCGATCGTCACCGACATCGCGGCGGCGCTGACCGCGGCCCACGCCGCCGGCATCGTCCATCGCGATCTCAAGCCCGACAACGTCTTCCTGGTCGCGACCGCAGGCGCGCCGATCGCCAAGGTCCTCGACTTCGGCGTGGCCAAGCTCGCGGCGTCGCCGTCCGCAATAACGACCGCGTCGGGCGCGGTGCTGGGCACGCCGGCGTACATGAGCCCGGAGCAGGCGCAGGGCGC
>JAIOQA010000165.1 GCA_021413675.1 Deltaproteobacteria bacterium
GCGGCCGACCGGGATCGCCGCGATCGCGAGCGGCACGACCAGGCCCGCCGCGACCTGGATCGCGGTGATGCCGAGCGGGATGGCGCGCGACGCCAGCTCGAGGTTGAGCAGCGCCGCGATCGCATCCGCGAACGCGCGCGCCGCCAGCACGCTCGGCGGCACCGCGAGCGCGACCGCCGCGGCGCCCAGCACGACCAGCAGGACCAGGTACATCGCGGCGAGCTGGCGGGTGCGCGCGCCGATCGCCTTCATCACGCCGATCTCGCGCACCTGGCGCGCGAGCAGCCCGGCGATGAGCGTCGCCGCGAGCACGCCGCCCAGGCCGAGGGCCAGCGCGCTGAACACCAGCATCATGAGGAGGATCGCGCGCATCTGGCTCTCGTGCGGGTGCCGCTCGGGCGGCGTGACCCGCAGCGCGTGCACGGTCGCGCCGTTCGCGCCGAGCCACGCGCCCAGCTCGCGGGCGCGCGCGTCGGCGTCGGCGAGGTCGGTGACCGCGGGCGCGAACGTCACCCAGAGCTCGTCGAGCGCGCCGCTGCCGCCGAGCGCCGCGATCGTCGCCGGCGTGGCGTAGGCCCACGCGGTCCGCTCCATCGCCGCGGGCGCGAGCGCGGGATCGTGGACCAGGCCGCGCACCGCGAGCTCCCGCGGCGCGCCGCCGGGCAGCCGGATGCGCAGCGTGTCGCCAGTGCGCGCGCCCAGGAGCGCCGCCGCGGTCCGCTCGAGCCAGACCGTGCCGGGTGATGGCGGCCACGGGCCATCGAGCGGGGTCACGCTGCCGACCTCGGGCATGCGATCCGCCGGCGCCACGAACAGCACGATCGGCCGCCACGCCCGCGGGCCGGGCGCCCCGACCGGGGCGCTCTCGACCCGCGCGTGGATCGTCGCGCGCGCGGTGACCGCGGCGATGCCCGGGCGCGCGCGCACGGCGTCGACCAGCGCGGGCGGCGCGGCGGCGAGCTCGACCACCGCGCCCGGCGGGTTGGTGCCGAGGTAGTTGCGGTGCATCTCACGCAGCAGGATCGCGCGGGCGCCGAGCACGGTGCCCACGCCGAACACGCCCGCGGCGATGCCGATGATCATGATCAGCGCGCGCCCGCGCTCGGCGCCGAGATCGCGCCACAGCTTGGTCCAGCGCGCGTCACGCATGGGCGACCTCGCGCGGCGCACCCGATGGCGCACCCGCGACCGCGTCGGGGACCAGCGCCCCATCGGCCAGCGCGATCGTCCGGCTGGCGAACCGGCTGACGTCGCGCTCGTGGGTCACCATGACGACCGTCGTGCCGCGCGCGACCAGCGCCGCGAACACCGCGAGCACCGCGTCGGCGGTCGCCGAGTCGAGGTTGCCGGTCGGCTCGTCGGCGAGCACCAGCGGCGGATCGTTGGCGATCGCCCGCGCGATCGCGGCGCGCTGCTGCTGGCCCGCGGACAGCGCGCTCGGCAGCTTGTCGGCCTGCTCGGCGATCCCGACCTGCGCGAGCAGCGCCAGCGCGTGCGCGCGCCGGGCCTTCGCCGGCCGCGCGCCCAGGAAGTCCATCGGCAGGATCACGTTCTCCGCCGCGGTCAGCGTGGGCAGCAGCTGGAACGACTGGAAGACGATGCCGACCGCGCGGCCGCGCCAGGCCGCGAGCGCGCTCTCGGGGAGCGCGTGGACCGGCGTGCCGGCGACGATGATCTCGCCGGAGGTCGCGCGATCGATCCCCGCCAGCAGGTTGAGCAAGGTCGACTTGCCGCTGCCCGACTTGCCCACGACCGCCACCAGCTCGCCGGCGCGGACCTCGAGGTCGAGCGCGCGCAGCGCGGTGAACGGCCCGCTCGGCGTCGCGTACTGCTTGGTGACCCGGCGCAGGCGCAAGAGCGGATCAGGCGATCCATTCGATGTGGTCAGCATGTATGGTTATGAACATGCTGTTCAGGAACGCCCGGGCCCAGCACGGCCGCGGGGTGACCGTCCGGTTCGGGACACTTCGCGTCCAAACGTCCAGGAACGCGCCGTGACGGCGACCAGACCCGACCGCCGGGTCGAGCGCACCCAGCGGACGCTGCACGCCGCGCTCATCGCCGAGATCCTGGTGAAGGGCTACGACGCGGTCACCGTCCAGGACATCATCGATCGCGCCGACGTCGGGCGCTCGACCTTCTACAGCCACTTCGCCGACAAGGACGCGCTCCTGGTCTCCGGCATCGGCAACCTGCGCGGCTTCCTGGCGAGCCACCGCGACCCCGACCGGTCGCTCGCGTTCACCACCGCGATGTTCGCGCACGTCGAGGGGCACCGCGATCTCGGCCGGGCCACCTTCGGGCGCAAGAGCGGGGCCGCGGTCCAGGAACATATGGCGCGGATGTTCACCGCGCTGGTCAAGGATGACCTCGCCGCGCGCGTCCCGCCGCGCCGCGCGCTGCCGATCCCGCTCGACGCGCTGGTCGAGTACGTCGTCGGCGCATTCATGGCGCTGCTGGCGTGGTGGCTCGATCACCGCACGCGGCTGTCGGCCGCCGCGATCGACGCGCACTTCCGCGCGCTGGTCATGCCCGGGGTCGAGGCGGCGCTCGGCCGCTAGGGTGACTGGATCAGCTTGCGGACCACGCGCCAGTCGCCGAGCACCTCGGCGCCGATGTCCTTGTAGAGCGCCTGGGCATCGACGTTCCAGTCGAGCACCGTCCACTCGAACCGGCCGCAGCCGCGATCCCGGGCGATCGCCTCGAGGTAGCGAAGCACGGACCGGGCCACGCCGCGGCGGCGCGCCGAGGTCGCGACGAACAGGTCCTCGAGGTAGAGCGTCGGCCGGGCCAGGAAGGTCGAGTACGTCATGAACACCGCCGCGTACGCGACCACCGCGCCGTCCAGGGTCGCGACGTGGAGCTCGAACCGCGGCGTCGGCGCGAACGCGTCGGCCAGGAGGCGGGCGCACGCGGCCTCGTCGGGCGGCGGCAGCATCTCGTAGGCGGCGAGGGCGCGCACGAGCTCGAGGAAGGCCGGGCCGTCGGCGGGCGCGGCCGGGCGCACGGCGATCGCGGGGGCAGGGTCCATCGCGGCCGAGGGTCGCGCGAAACCCGGGATCGCGCGACGCCCGGCGGGCGCGAATCGCGCCGATCGCGGCGCGCGCGGCGATCGATTCGCGGCCCCGCCGGGATCGAATCTCGCGGGTGCGCGCAGTTGCACCCCGATCCCCAGGCAACCAGGGGGCCGCGGTGCCGGTCCAAGCGCGTTGACAGGTCTATCTCGCCTGAGTAAGTTCCCGCCCCGATTCGGCTTTCCTGTGACAATCACCGCTGCATCCACTCCCTATCGTGACGCTGCCCCTGCCGGGGCGCCCCGCGGCGTCGGCGCGCGCGTCGATGTCGAGGGCCTCGCGAAGACGTATCTGCACGGCGGCCAGCGCCTCACCGTGCTCAAGAACGTCAACCTGCACCTCGATCCCGGCGACATGGTCGCGGTGGTCGGGGCGTCGGGCGTGGGCAAATCGACCTTCCTGCAGATCCTCGGCACGCTCGATCTCCCGAGCGAGGGCCGGCTGGCCTTCAACGGCCAGGACATCACGCTGTTCGGCGCCGCGCAGCTGGCCGAGTTCCGCAACAAGACCATCGGCTTCGTCTTCCAGTTCCACCACCTCCTCCCCGAGTTCACCGCCGAGGAGAACGTCATGATGCCCGCGCTGATCCAGCGCATGCCGCGTGCCCAGGCGCGCAAGAGCGCCCGGGAGATCCTCGGACGCGTCGGCCTGTCGCACCGCCTCACCCACAAGCCGTCGGAGCTGTCGGGTGGCGAGCAGCAGCGCGTCGCCCTGGCGCGCGCGATGGTGCTCGAGCCCGCGCTGCTCCTCGCCGACGAGCCCACCGGCAACCTCGACCGCAAGACCGGCGAGGAGATCCACCGTCTGTTCCTCGATCTCAATCGCGAGCGCGGGTCGACCCTCCTCGTCGTGACCCACAACCCGGAGCTCGCCGCGATGATGCCGCGTTGCCTGCGCATGGAGGACGGCGGCGTGCTGGTCCCGGCCAATTCCCCGATGCCGACTCCGGCAGACGAACCCGTGATCGCGCCAGACGGCGCCCCCGTCGACGAGGCTGCCCCCGACGTGGCCGATGCGCCCGCGGCCGACGCCCCGGACGGAGGTGTCGCGTGACCGCCCGCCGCCTGTCCGCGCTCGCCATCGCGCTCCTGCTCTCGGCGCTCGGCGCGGTCGCGATCGCCCAGCCCGACCCCGACACCGCCGGCGATGACGATCGCGGCGCCGCGGTCGACTCGGTCGATCCGCTCGACGCCCTGCCCAAGCTCGCCGGCCGGCCGATCGATCGCATCCAGTTCCGCGGCAACCGCAAGGTCGAGGACGACGCGATCCGCGTCAACCTCTCGAGCCGCATCGGCGCGGTGCTCGACGTCGCCAAGCTGCGCGACGACGTCCGCGCGATGTGGAAGATGGGCTTCTTCGCCGACGTCACCGTGCTCGGTTCGATCGAGCCCGGCGGCGGCGTGGCGCTGACCTTCGCGGTCAAGGAGAAGCCGTCGATCCGCAAGGTGCTGGTCTCCGGCAACGACGGCCTCGGCCTCGACAAGATCAACGAGGTCATCGACCTCCAGCTCGACACCATCCTCGACATCGGCAAGGTCAAGAAGAACCGCGAGAAGATCGCCGACCTCTACGTCGAGAAGGGCTACTACCTCGCGACCGTCGACTACGAGATCAAGCCGGTCAACGAGTCCGAGGTCGACGTGTACTTCGTGTGCGACGAGCGCGCGAAGGTCGAGATCCGCTCGGTCGACTTCATCGGCAACACCGCGTTCACCGACGACGAGCTCCGCAACATCATCGCGACCCGCCGCGCCGGCGCGCTGTCGTTCATGAACGACCAGGGCACGTTCAACCAGGAGGCGTTCGAGCGCGACCTGCTGATCATCAGCGCGCACTACTGGGACCGCGGCTACGCCAACGTCAAGCTCGGCAACCCCGAGCTCCGGCTGTCGCGCGACAAGCGCTACATGTACATCTCGATCCCCGTCGACGAGGGCCCGGTCTTCACGATCGGCAAGCTCGCGTTCAAGGGCGACCTCATCGGCGACGAGGCCGCGCAGGCCAAGCGGATGAGCATCAAGACCGGCGATCCGTTCTCGCGGACCCGGATCTCCGAGGACCGCGATCGGCTATCGGCCTACTACATGGACCAGGGGTACGCGTACGCGAACATCCTGCCGATGACGAAGGTCAACCTGACCAACCGCACGATCGATCTCACGTTCGAGATCGCGCGCGGCAAGAAGGCCTACTTCGAGCGCATCAACATCCGCGGCAACGCCAAGACCCGCGACAAGGTCATCCGCCGCGAGATGAAGATCTCCGAGGGCGAGCTGTTCAACCAGTCGAACCTCGACGAGTCCAAGCGCCGCGTCAACGCGCTCGGCTTCTTCGAGAAGGTCGACATCTCGACCAAGCGCGGCTCGTCCGACGAGTTCGTCGAGGTCAACGTCGAGGTCAGCGAGCGCCCGACCGGCACGTTCCAGATCGGCGCCGGCTTCTCGTCGGTCGAGAACTTCATCGCCCAGGCGCAGATCTCGCAGAACAACCTGTTCGGCCGCGGCCAGACGCTCGCGCTCCAGGCCCAGCTCTCGGGCCTGCGCCAGCTGTTCCTCCTGCGCTTCGTCGAGCCGTACTTCCTCGACACCCAGTGGACGTTCGCGTTCGACATCTACAACCAGGCCCGCAGCCTCGGCACGTTCTCGCGCAAGGCGGTCGGTGGTGACCTCACGTGGGGCTACCCGCTGTCGTACGAGGCCCACGCGTTCCTGACCTACAAGCTCGAGGACGTGACGATCGACAAGGCGACCAGCGGCTTCGCCGGCTTCGGCGCCAGCTCCAAGCCGATCGAGTCCGACAGCGTCTACAACCTGTTCCGCGGCGGCATCACGTCGTCGCTGCGCGCCTCGCTGTCGTGGGACTCGCGCAACAACCGCCTGTTCCCGACCGGCGGCTGGTACGACACGATCTTCGCCGAGGTCGCCGACAAGTTCACCGGCTCGGGCAACACCTACGTCCGGTACGGCGGCTTCATGCGCTACTACCGCAACCTCTGGGGGCCGTTCACCCTCAAGGTCAACGGCGAGGTCGGCGTGACCACCAGCCGCGATCCCGACGGCGTCCCGATCAGCGAGCGCTACCTCATCGGCGGCATCTACGACGTCCGCGGCTACGCGCCGCGCTCGCTCGGCCCGGTGCTGCGCATCACCAATCCCGGCGACGTCGGGCAGTCGCTCGGCTCGCTGCCGCTCGGCGGCAACATGCAGATCATCTTCAACAGCGAGATCGAGTTCCCGCTGTTCAAGAAGGTCGGCATCTCGGGCGTCGTGTTCTACGACATGGGCAACGCCTACAATCTCGAGAGCCGGTACTGCTCGGGTCTGCAGCGGTCGAGCTCGTCGATCTCGCCCAAGTTCGACCCGTGCTTCCGCGCGGCCACCTCGCTCACCACCGGCCTCCGCAAGTCGGTCGGCTTCGGGTTCCGCTGGCTGTCGCCCATCGGGCCGCTGCGGTTTGAATGGGGCATCCCGCTCGACCGTCAGGACAACGGGCCCAATGGTCGCGAGCAGCCGCTGGTGTTCGAGTTCACGATCGGCAACTTCTTCTGATCGTGGGTCACGGCCGGGACCGCGCGCGCGGCGGCATTCGCACACCGCGCGCCATCGCACGGTCGTGAGCGGGCATCTCGGCGGAACCGCGGCCCGGGCCGCGCGGCATGCCCGCTGCAATGGCGAGGGGCATGAAGGCATCTATCCTTATCCTCGCCGCGCTGTCCTCGGGTTCCCTGGTCGCGCTCGGGTCGTCGGGCTGCACCGACGCCATCGCCCAGGCCTACGACTGCCACTCGGTCTGCCAGACCTACAAGGACTGCATCGACAGCAACTACGACGTCGGCGCCTGCGTCGATCGCTGCGAGAACCACGCGAGCGACGACAAGACCTTCGCCGACCAGGCGGACAGCTGCCAGAAGTGCGTCGACGATCGCGCGTGCTCCGAGAACTGGCCGTGCCTCGACAACTGCATCGGCGTCGTGCCCTGAGCACGGCCGGGGCCCGGCGCGGTGGCGCGCGTTTCGCTTTGACGACCACGCGCGGTCGTCGTAGTACACACGCCAAGAGGCCCCCATGAAGAGACTCGCCCTGATCGCCGCCATCCTCGGTGCTGGCATCGTCGTCAGCCCGATCGTCCAGACCGCCTTCGCCGGCGGTGGCACGCCCGCCGCCGCGCCTGGTGGCGTCGGCGTCATCGACATCGAGCGCACGCTGTACGACACCCCGGCGGGCAAGCGCGCGTCGGCGGCGTTCGACAAGAACCGCCTGGCCAAGCAGGCGGACCTCGACAAGCAGCAGAAGGCGCTGCAGAAGGACGCCGCCGAGCTCGACAAGCAGGCCTCGGTGCTCAAGCCCGATGTCCTCAAGGAGAAGCGCGACGTGCTCGAGAAGAAGTTCGTCGCGCTCCAGCAGTACTACGTGAAGCTCGAGCGCGACCTCGCCGGCGATCGCGCCAAGCTGATCCAGGACCTGCTGCAGGCGGCCGCCCCGAAGATCGAGGTGATCGCCCGGCAGGAGGGCGTGACGATGGTCGTCGATCAGAGCTCGGTGCTGTGGGCCGAGAAGCGGGTCGACCTGACCGACAAGCTCAACGCGCTCATGAAGTGATCGGTGGCCGCGACCGGCGGCGCCCGCGTGGTACACCAGCACCATGTCGGAGCGCGCGGGCCTGTCCGCCGAGCAGATTCTCGCCATCTTGCCCCACCGGTTTCCCTTCCTCCTGATCGACCGGGTGCTCGAGGTCTCGGAGGACAAGGTGGTGGCGCTGAAGAACGTCTCGTTCGGCGAGCCGTTCTTCCAGGGTCACTTCCCCGGCATGCCGGTGATGCCCGGCGTGCTGCAGATCGAGGCGATGGCGCAGGCCGGCGGCATCCTCGCGTCGCGGGCGGTGACGTTCTCGCCCGAGACCCACGTCATGTACTTCATGACGATCGACAACGTGAAGTTCCGCAAGCCGGTCACGCCTGGCGACCAGCTCATCATCGAGGTCGTGCCGCTGCGCAAGGGCAAGATCTTCAAGATGAAGGGCGAGTGCAAGGTCGACGGCGCGGTGGTGTCGTCGGCGGAGTTCATGGCCACGCTCGCCGAGCGGCCGAAGGCCTGAGCGGTGGGGATGCGCGCCCGATCGATCGCGGCGCTGGTGCTCGCGCTGGCCGCGTGCAAGGGCAAGAGCGAGCGCGTGGTCCGCGGCAAGGACGCCGCCGGGCCAGTCGCGGTCGTCGATCGCACCGCGCAGCCCGAGCTGAGCCTCGTCCCCGAGGTCGAGCCCAACGACGATCGCGCCCACGCCAGCCCGCTGGCTCTCGGCGGCGGCGCGCAGGGCACGATGGCCGGCGACGCCGATCGCGACGTCTACAAGCTGCACGTCGATCAGCCCGCGATGGTCGCGCTCGCGCTCGACGCGATCGACGCCGATCTCATCCTCGAGGTCGCGGCCGCCGACGGCACGCTGATCGCGAAGTCGGATCGCGGCCCGGCCAAGACCGCCGAGGGCATGCCCAACCTCGGGCTCGGGCGCGGCGACTACACCGTGACCGTGCGCGCGTTCGTCAAGCCGGTGAAGAAGCCCAGGCCGCCCAAGCCGGCCAAGCCGCGCCGGGGCGAGCCGCCGCCGCCGCCGCCCCCCGATGCGGCGCCGCCGCCGGTGATCGAGTCCGCGGCCTATCACCTGACCGCCGCGGTGGTCGCGCCCGCCGACGCGACCGAGCGCGAGCCCGATGACGACACCGGCGCGGCGTCCGAGGTGTTCCTCGGCGACAGCGTCCACGGCTGGGTCGGCTGGAGCGGCGACGTCGATCTCTGGAAGCTGTCGCTCGAGGGCCTCGGCCAGCGCAACGCGCTCGACCTCGACGTCGCTGGCGTGCCCGGCGTCGCGCTCACGGTCGAGCTGCTCGACGGCGCCGGCCACACGCTCCTGTCGCGGCGCGGCGCCAAGGGCGCGCCGGTCGCGATCGGTCGGGTCCAGGCCGCGATCGCCGATGGCCAGCCGCCGTACCACTACATCAAGATCGCCGGCGATCGCTCGAACCCGACCGAGGGCTACACGCTGACCGTCGCGGGCCGCGTGCTCGATCTCGACGAGGAGGCCGAGCCCAACGATCAACCCGAGCGCGCGACGATGCTCACCACCGACGCGACCGCGACCTCGGGCACGATGCGCGCCGCGTTCGCGCCGAGCGACGTCGACTGGTTCACGCTCGCGCCCGCGACCGAGGATCTGCTGCTCGATCTCACCGTCGAGGCGCCGCCGGATGTCGACCTCGCGCTGACCGCGCGCACCGACACCGGCGTGCTCGGCACCGTCGACGCAGGCAAGGCGGGCGTGCGCGAGCGGCTGTCGGTGACCGTGCCGAAGGGCGCGCAGGTCCGCATCCAGGTCAGCGCCAAGGCCGACAAGCACGCGCCGACCGAGCCGCGCGACTACCAGGTCCGCTGGAGCCTGTCGCCGGCCGCGCCGCCGATGCCGCCCGAAGAGGGCGAGCCGACCATCGACGCCGGAGCCGAGTGACGCCGCGCGGGGGGGCAGGGGACACGCCCGAGGCGCTGCGCTCGATCCGGCGCGGCGCGCTGATCGCGGTCGGCGTGCTCGCGCTGGTCAACCTGCTCAACTACGCCCATCGCAACGTGCTGCAGCCGGTCTACGACGACCTGCGCCTGCGCTACGAGTTCACCAACCCCGAGCTCGGCTTCATCGGCAGCGCCTACATGTTCGCGCACGCGTCGGTGACCCTGCCGATGGGATGGATCGGCGATCGCGCCGATCGCCGCCGCGTGATCGCCGCCGGCATCGGCCTCGCGTCGATCGGCGCCGTGGCCGCGACCTTCGCCACCGGCATCGTCACCTTCACGTTCGCGCGCGTGCTGACCGGCCTCGGCACCGCCGCGGTGGTGCCGGTCGCGAACTCGATCCTCGGCGAGGCGTTCGCGGGCAAGTCCAAGGCGACCGCGTTCGCGGTGTTCAACCTCGGGCTGTTCCTCGGCGGCGTGTGCGGCTTCGGCATCGGCCAGGCGCTGGGGTTCCCGACCGCCTTCCTGGTGTTCGCGGCGCCGGGGCTCGTGCTCGCGTTCGCGGTCTGGCGGCTGCCGGTGCCGCCGCGCCGGGTGGCGAGCGCCGATGGCGCCGCGGACCTCGCCGAGGGCCCGAGCGTGTTCCTGGTCCAGGCCCGCGCGCTGCTGCGCATCCCGGCGCTGCCGTGGATCATCGCGTCGGCGACCGCGATGGCGTTCGCGTCGGGCGGCTACCTCGCGTGGCTGCTCGACTTCATGCAGACCCGCATGACCCACGACGACGCGATCCAGCTGCTCGGCGTGTCGATGGTCGGCGGCCTGGCCGGCGTGGTCGTCGGCGGGCGCGTCGCGGATGCGCTGCTCCGGCGCTGGCGCCACGGCCGGCTGATCGCGATCGCGATCGGCATGGCGATGACCGCGCCGTGCGCGCTCATCTGCATCTACAGCCAGCCCGGGCCGATGCTCTACCTGGGCAGCATCCTGACCCTGTTCTTCGTGTCCTGGTACCACGGCCCGATCGCCGCCTCGGTCGACGACCTCGCGCCGCCGGCGCGGGCCGCGACCGCGCAGAGCCTGATCATCTTCATCATGCACCTGGTCGGCACCGCGCCCTCGGCGTGGATCATGGGCGCGGTCATCGGCAAGGGCGGCCACGCCACCGAGACCGCGATGCTGGTGCCGACGGCGATGGTCGTGATCGCGGCGCTGCTCATGGTCCGCGCCGCGACCGTGCTGGCCCGCTCGACTGGCGACACCGGCGCGCGGACGTTATAACCAGCGCGATGCGCCCCGTGCCCGTCCTGTCTCGCCTGCTCGCGCTCGGCCTCGCGCTCGGCGTCGCGCTCGGCTCTGGGGCCGCCGGCTGCGGCGGCAAGACCGCGCCCGGCCGCGCCCTCGGCAGCTACAGCGACGCGCTGCGCAGCCAGGACTACGGCAAGGCCTACGGCCTGATGTCGTCGGCGTTCCGGGCCCGGGTCTCGAAGGACGAGTTCGTCCGCATGATGCGCGACAACCCGCGCGAGGTCGCCGACACCGCGGCGCGCCTCGACGGGCGCCACGACCACCTCGAGGTCTCCGCCGAGCTCGAGTACGGCCTCGGCGATCACCTGCGCCTGGTCCAGGAAGACGGCGCGTGGCGCATCGCCACCGACCCGCTCGCGTTCTACGACCAGTCGACGCCGCAGGCGGCCCTGCGGTCGTTCCTGCGGGCGTACCGGCTCGAGCGCTGGGACGTGATGCTGCGCTTCCTGCCGGACAAGTACCGGGCGCACATGGACGCCGACAAGATGAAGGATCAGTTCGAGGGCACCGGCAAGGAGCAGTCGGCGGTGCTCATGAACATGCTCGAGGCCAACATCGGCGCCACGATCGTCGAGAAGGGCAACGAGGCGCGGATGAGCTACGGCGAGCGCAACGAGGTGAAGTTCGTCCTCGAGGCTGGTGCCTGGAAGCTCCAGGATCTCGACTGACGACCCCGTCGGCGCGGCGCTGACGCGGCTCGCCCAGCGCGAGCCGATCCCGCGGCTACATGTGCGTGCTGCGTTGCGATCTCGGGAGGCCGTGAACGGTCACCGGTACGCAAAAAGGTCAACCCATCGCGGTTTGGGTCGATTCCATTGTCATCGCGGTCGCTTGGCCCCCGGGAGTTGTCCCGCTGGGGTCGTGGGGCCCCCGTACCGTGTCAGAACGCGTCGTCCCCCGACGGCGGGCAAATCGAAGTCGCTTGCTGGACCGCCCACAGTATTCGTGCGTTACAATGCAGAGGCGAGTGTTGGGCTTCAGGGCCCGCGACTTGCAGATTGTTCGACTGAAGCGAGAGCGAGTTTTCAGCGCTAACGGAAAATTTGCCAATACCCGACACCGTCCTTACGTAAAGGCAAAGGAGCGGTAGCCCATGCTGGATCCGTGGATCATCGACGAGATTCTTCGCCGAGAAGAAGAGCGACGCGAGCAGGAGCGCCCCCGCGTCGACATGCCCCTGGAGAGCCCGAACCGGTATCGCGATAGCGACCCGAGGCTCCCAGTTCCCGCGCCCGCCGAGCGCGGCGTCACCGTGATCGACATCTGACAACCTACCCACGCCTTCGAGGCGTGTTTTGCTTCCGCGGCCCGTTCCACTTCCATGGTGGCGGGCCGCGTTCGCTTTCGGTGCGCCCGACGCGCCGGCCGAACGGAGGATGATGCGTCCCTGAGGTCGCAAGACCTTAATTGGGTTCACTACCTGCCAGGAGAAAGGGCTGTCTCCCTTACGCGTTTCAGTGGTAGACGCGCCGCAGCACCCCGCTGGCAAACCAAAGTGAGTCAACCAACCCCACATCGACGTGCGCTGGGCATGAGCCTGGCGGTGGGGCTGTGTGGCTGGGCGGCGCTCCTGTTGCCGTGGGCGGTGCCGTCGTGGGCGCCCACCGCCGCGCCTGACACCGGGTTCCCGGCCCTGGTGCTGTTCTCGGTCGTGATCGTGGCGGCCCGCGGGTTCGCGTTCCGCCCGGTGCCCGAGCGCGTGCTGGCGCTCGACACCGCGTTCTTCGTCGCCGCGGCCCTGTGCCTGGGCTCGCTGCCCGCCGGCCGGATGGTCGCGATCGCGCTGACGGTCGACTCGCTGCTGCGCATCCTGCTCCTGGCCCGCTCCGGGCGGCTCGCCGCGGTGTCGTGGGTCGACGAGGTCGGCTACGCCATCTACTTCGGCGGCATGACCGGGGCGCTGCTCATGGCCTGTGCGCGGGTGGGTGGCGCCGACGACCTCGTGCTGGCGTCGGCGACCCCCGGCGCGATCGCGGTGCGGGTCGTGATCATCGGCGTCGCGCTGCTCGTCACGCACTACGCGGTGCAGGGCGCGCGCGCGGTGCTGTTCGGCCGCAGCCTGCGGTCGTACCTGCGCGAGCTGGCCGCGCCCGGCATGCTGTCGGAGGCGTCGCTGTTGCCGCTGGGCGCGGTGATGGTGCTGCTCTACCAGCCCGAGCACATGCTCGGGTTCGTGCTGCTCGGCGGCACCTACGTGCTGTTCAGCTTCGTCTACAGCCGGCTGGCGCGCACCGGCGCGGACCTGCACCGCCGCGTCGGCGAGCTCGAGATCCTCAACTCCACCGCGCGCCGGCTCGCGGCCTCGCTCGAGCTCGAGGAGCTGGTCGAGACCGCGGCGCGCGAGACCACCCGCGCGATCCCCGAGGCCGAGGCGCTCACGCTGGTGCACCGCGCGGCCGCCGGCGACGATCGCCTGGTCGTCGACTGCTTCGATCGCGACCGCGACGAGTTCTCGCGGCTCGTGGTCGGGCGCGGCGAGGGCGCGGCGGGCTGGGTCATGACCCACCAGACCGCGCTCACGATCCCCGACCTCGCCAACAGCGAGATCGACCTCGGGCCCGCTGGCACCGAGGGCGTGCGCGCCTGGCTCGGCGTGCCGATCTTCATGTACGGCGGCTGCGAGGGCGTGCTCGCGATCCAGAGCCGCTCGCCGGGCGTGTTCCAGGCCGATCACCGCCGGCTGCTCGAGGCGATCAGCCTGCAGGTCGCCTCGGCGCTGCAGAACGCGCGGCTCTACGAGATGGCGATGGTCGACGGCCTGACCGGGCTGTTCGTACGCCGCTACTTCGACGCGCGCATCGAGGACGAGATCGAGCGCGCCAAGCGGTTCGGGACGCCGTTCTCGGTCGTCATGATGGACATCGACGACTTCAAGCACCTCAACGACACTCACGGCCACCTCATCGGCGATCGCGTGCTGCGCGCGGTCGCGCAGATCGTGAAGACCCAGATGCGCGGCGTCGACACCGCGTCGCGCTACGGCGGTGAGGAGATCGCGCTGGTCTTGCCCCGCACCGAGATGGTCGCGGCGCTGAACCAGGCCGAGCGCATCCGCGCGGCGATCGCCGAGCACCGGGTCGCGACCGACGCCGGCGCGGTGATCGGCGTGACCGCGTCGTTCGGGATCGCGGCGTACCCCGAGAGCGGCGCGACCACCGCCGAGGATCTCGTGCGCCGCGCCGATCGCGCGCTGTACCGCGCCAAGAAGACCGGCAAGAACCGGGTCGAGCTGTACTGGGACGATGCGTCGACCGGCAAGATGCCGGTCATCGCGGTCGTCGAGGGCGGCCGGCGGTAGCGGGGCAGGCGCCGGTCAGTCGCTGGCGCCGGCGTAGCGGTGCAGCAGCTCCGACAGGCCCACCGCCGAGAACGGCTTGGCGAGGAAGTCGTCGGGCCGACCGCGGCCGAGCGCGGCCAGCTGATCGCGGACGTCGAAGCCGCTGGTGAGCACGACCTTGACCTCGGGATCGCGCGCGCGGAGCGCCCGCGTGGTCTCGATGCCGTCGAAGCGCGGCATCGTCATGTCGACGATCACCAGCGCGAACTTGCCGACCTCGTAGCGCTCGAGCGCGTCGCGCCCGTCGGTCGCGGTGTCGACCTCGAAGCCGAGGTGGGCCACGAGCCGCGCGCCCGCCATCAGCAGCGCGGGCTCGTCGTCGACGAGCAGGATGCGCCCGAGGCGCCGGTCGGTCGACGGCATCGGCGCGGCGGCCTCGGGCGCGCCGGTCGCGACGCGCGCGTCGGAGGCTGGCAGGAGCACGCGGAAGCGCGTGCCGCGCCCGGGCTCGCTGTCGACCTCGAGCGCGCCGCGGTGATCGTCCACGATGCCGCGGATCGCCGCGAGCCCGAGCCCGCGTCCGATCGCCTTGGTCGAGAAGAACGGCTCGAAGATGCGGGCGCGAGTCGCCGCGTCCATGCCGCAGCCGTCGTCCTCGACCTCGAGCACGACGTGGGCCCCCGGGTGGGGCCCGGCGGCGCGCCCGCCCTGCGACGTGCGGACCCAGATCGAGCCGCCGCGTTCGCCCAGCGCGTCGGCGGCGTTGGTGATCAGGTTCATCAGGATCTGCCGGAGCTGCGTGCCGTCGGCGAGGACCGCGGATAGCGCTGGATCGAGCGCGAGCTCGAGCGTTCCCTTCTTCTGGACCGAGACGCGCAGGAGGCCGCTCATCTCCAGCACGATCGCGTTGAGATCGACCGGGCCGACGATCCGGTCGCCGCGGCCGGCGTAGACGAACAGCTGCCGGCAGAGATCCGCGGCGCGGTGGGCCGCGGTCGCGATGTCGGCGAGGAGTGGCTGCTCGCGCTCGCTCTTCACGCGCATGCGCACGAGCTCGACGTTGCCGATGATCGTGGTCAGGAGGTTGTTGAAGTCGTGCGCGATCGTCCCGGCGAGCAGCCCCAAGCTCTCGAGCTTCTGGACGTGCTGCATCTGGACCTCGACCGCGAGGCGCTGCTGCTCCTCGAGCTTGCGTTCGGTGATGTCCTGGTACGTGCCCAGCACGCCGACGATCTCGCCGCGCGCGTCGCGGAGCGGCAGCTTGCTGGTCTGGAGCCACAGGTCCTTGCCCTGCGGCGAGGTCTGCGGCTCCTCGTAGTGGAGGATCGGCAGACCGGTCGCCATCACGGTCTGGTCGTCACGGCGGTAGCGCGCGGCCTGCGGGTGCCACGTGAACGCGACGTCGGTCTTGCCGAGCACGTTGGCGATCGTCTCCACGCCAGCGTCGCGCGCGAACGACGCGTTGCAGCCCAGGTACCGGCCCTCGCGGTCCTTCCAGAACACCCGCACCGGGATCGCGTCGAGCACGAGCGCGAGCATGGCCTGCGACTGCGCGACCGCGGCCTCGGCCTGCTTGCGGTCGGTGAGATCGCGGCCCTCGCAGACCAGGTGGGTGATGCGATCGCCGTCGAGCAGCGGCTTGACCGAGAAGTCGACGGTGTGGATGACGCCGTCGGCGTCCGGGTGCGTGGCCTCGAACCGGACCAGCTCGCCCGCGGCGGCGCGCGCGATCGCGTCGCGCAGCTGCGCCTGCTGCGGCGCCGAGTGCGCCCACCACGGCGTGTCCGCGAAGTGCTGGCCGATCACCGCCTCGCGGGTCACGCCGATCAGCGCGAGCGCGCTCTGGTTCGCCTCGAGGACGTGGCCGTCGAGCGAGAGCAGCCCGGTGAACTGGTACGCGTGATCGAAGATGCCGCGCATCCGGCGCTCGGCGGCGCGCGCGTCCGCGAGCTCGCGCTCGAGCGCCGCGATCCGGTCCTCATCCCCCATGCCGCGAATGTATCATCGGGTTTCGGCCGGTTGGCCGCTGACCTGGGGTGGCGGTGGGGTGCCGTCGCGTCCGTCGCGGGGCGTCGCCGGAAACATCGGCGCGCCGCGCAACGCCTGGAGGAAGAGCGCGAGCGCGAGCGCGGCGTGGAGCGCGGCGGCGCTGACGGTCACCGCCACCGAGGCTCGCGGTGCGGTCCGGCCCGCGAGCCAGCCGACCATAGGGAGAACTTGGAGGGCGTGCAGCCCGACGAAGTGGGCGATCCGCAGATCGCCGCCGGTGGTGCTCCAGTTGACCAGCGGCAGGCCCGGGCCGCCGTCGGCGACCCCGACCGCGTGCCGCAGCACGGACGACATGTACGCGCCCTCGAGGCTCGCGGCGAGCATGATGATCAGGCCGAGCCGGATGCCCCACAGGTACGCGGCGGGCAGGTCGGTCTCGACGACGAAGAACGACACGGTGACGATCGCGAGCAGGATCGTCGCCAGCGCGATCGCCACGCCCATGAACGCGAACATCGCGGCGTCGAACGGGGTCGCGGTGTTGAAGTGCGAGGCCACGCCGCGCGCCGCCTGCACGGTGATCGGCACCAGCTCGGCCCCGATCATCGCCACGATGCCCCACGTGAACACGCCGAACAATCGCTGGGTCCGCAGCGCGTCGAGGTACCAGGCCAGGGTCCACGCGAGGATCGCGAGCGACAGCGCGAACTTCAGCGGCTTGATCCACGGACTGACGCCGGCGACCGTGCGCGGGTCGAACGGGATCAGCGCGAGGTACACCGTCGCCAGCGCCAGGCACGCGGCGCCGGACCACGCCAGCGGTGGGTTGCGCTGGAACAGCTCGGCGATCAACGCGGACCCGGCATGGTGATCGGACGCGGGCCGACGCGCGGGGGTTACGATCGGTGGGGAGCGCGCGCTGTGGCATGCTCGCGCCATGGCCGATGAACGCAAGGCCGAGCGCCGCGTCGGGCTCGCGCGCTTCTGGGCGCGGGCGCGGCAGGTCCTGACCACCGATCCGACCGGCTCCGACGAGGACGACCTCGTCGTCGAGGAGGCCGGCGCGACCGCGCTCGCCGACGAGGCCCGCAAGCGGCGCGGCGGCACCGCCAAGGTCGCGCAGCTCGCGGCCTACGATCCGCTCGGGCAGCTCGCGCCGCGCGAGGAGGGCGCACCGGCCGCGGGGCGCGCGGCCCTGGCGTCGCTCTGGGATCGCATGCCCGCGATCAACGCCGCCGAGGTCGCCGCGGTGATCGAGGCCGACCTGGGCGATTCGCCCGAACGGCTGTTCGCGAGCTGGGACCGCGCGCCCCTGGCCGCGGCGTCGCTGGGCCAGGGACTACCGCGCCGAGGCCGCGGCGCTCGCGCGCTTCGGCGCGGCCTGGGCCGACGATCCTGCGATCCGCATCCCGGCGGTGATCTCCGAGCGCTCGGGCGCGCGGGTGCTGACGATGTCGCGGGCGCCGGGGATCAGCCTGGTCGAGGCGGCCCGCGCGTCGGCCGAGGTGCGCAACGCGGCGGCGACCGCGATCGTGCGCTTCGCGTGGGGCTCGCCGCTGCGCCACAACCTGCTCAACGCCGATCCCAACCCCGGCAACTACCTCGTCGACGCCGACGGCGACGGCGTGCGGGTCTGGTTCCTCGACTTCGGCTGCGCGGTGACCCTCGACGAGCGCGCCGCCGCCGATGATCGGGAGCTGTGGTGGGGCGTGCTCGACGTCGATGGGCAGTCCGGCGCCGAGCGGTTTCGCATGGCGCTCGCGCGCCAGGGCGTGCTGCGCCGGGCCGCGTCGCTCGCGACCACGGTGCACCGCGACTGGGAGCGCGCGGTCGCCGCGCCGTTCCGCGACAAGAGCTTCCACTGGACCCGCGCGTACGCCGCCGAGCTCACCGACGCCACGCGCCGCGCGCTCGCCGCCGGCGGCATCGGCCTGCCGGCGCGCGCGGTCATGCTGTGGCGCGCCCGGCTGGGCGTCGCGTCGGTGCTCGGCATGCTCGAGCCCACGCTACCGTTCCGGCAGATCCTGCAGGACGTGATCGGGACGGGCAGGGCGGCGCTGCGCTGAGCCAGCGAGATCCCGTTGACGAAGACGTCGACGAAGACGTGATCGTCGACGTGGCCGTGATCGTTGTCGGCGACGGCGACGGCGACGGCGACGTTTCACCTGG
This sequence comes from Deltaproteobacteria bacterium, assembly GCA_021413675.1. GTDB lineage: Bacteria > Myxococcota_A > Polyangia > Haliangiales > Haliangiaceae > JAIOQA01. The sequence goes on from JAIOQA010000165.1 coordinate 18,309, forward strand.
ACCTTGACGGCACGCGAGCAACCCTGGTGGAAAGGTCAACGTCGAAGTTTCACGTCGCCGTCGCCGTCGCGGTCAACGATCACGATGACGACAACGCCAACGCGGAGGTCAACGACCACGACAACGTGGGCGTGGGCGTCGACGTCGCCGTGATCGTCGACGTCAGTACGTGTACCGCAGGTACAGCCGTCCGCCGGCGCCCTGGGTGCTCGCGTACTGCGGGAACAGCCACCAGTCGCCGGCGAGGCCGAACGCGTAGTGGCGGTTCTGCAGCTGGTACTCGATGCCGGCGCCGGCGTCGACGACCATGCTGAGGCGCTCGCCCGGATCGAGGACGCCGACCTTCTGCAGCACGTTCGACGAGATGTACGCGGCGCCGGCGCCGCCCTCGGCGAACATCGCGAAGCCGCCGACGCGGGCGGTGAGGCGCGCGTCGAGGCTGCCGCGGTAGAGCTGGAACCACTCGCCGCTGGGCGGCGCGGGCACGGTCTCCTCGTGGTTCTGGCCCTCGAGGTGGAACCCGAGCGCGAGCCACGAGAACGGCTCGTAGCCGATGCGGGTCGCGAGCGTCGGGCCGATCGCCGCGTCGCTGGCGGTCGTGCCGATGAACGCCGCGGCGCCAGCGCCGAACTCGGCGAAGAACCCGGTCGACGCGGGACGGGCCTGCGCGACCCGGGTGGGCAGCGCGATCGCACCCGCCAGGACGAGGGTGCCGAGCACGAGCGCGGAGCGTGACATCGATCGGATCAAATCACATCGGCGCGGCGGCGGGGGGCACGTACACCACCGGATTGAACACGGTGAGCTCGCCGGCCGGCGCGTCGAGGAGATCCTGGTGGACGATGCCGCGCAGGTCCCGGATCCGGACCGCGTACTCCATCACCATGTGCTTGTCGGCGACGAACGACATGTCGACCTTGACCAGCTGGCCGAACGCCGCGATCGGGATCGGGTTGCCGACCGGCACCGAGCCGAGGTCGGGCATCGTCGGATCGATCAGCATCGTCGGCTGGTACGAGGTGATGTTCGCCTGGCTCTGCAGCACCGCGGCGAACGGGTTCATGCCGCCGCGGGTGATCAGCTCGAGATCGATCGAGGCCTCGCGCAGCTCGTCCTCGCGGAACACGCCCGAGACCACGCCCGCCGCCGGGATGGGCGTCGGCACGTTGCCGAGCAGCGGCGGCGGCTCCTCGTCCTCCTCGGGATCGACGACGAAGTTGGTCGGCACGTAGTCGAAGTACTCGTTGCCGCCGTTCAGGCGGACCCGCGCGAGCCCTGGCTCGTTGTCGAGGTTCTTCACCGTCCACTCGACCGACACCGCCAGATCGCCGACGCGCACGTACGGCACGTCGACGCCGAACTCCGCCGCCATCATCGCGCGCGCGGTCGCGTCCGCGGGCTTCTCGAGCGCGATCGGCAGCGTGATCGTCGCGGTCGCCGGCAGCCCCGCCATCGTCGGGTCGAGGTTGACCTCGAGGCTCTGGTGCGGATCGACGTACACCGGATCGTCGGCGCACGCGGTCATGCCGAACCCGAGCGCGAGCGCGAGACCAACGAGGCTGGTGCGATCGAGACCCATGAGCGTCACCCCTGGCTGAAGATGAACGGATAGTTGACGATGCCGCCGCCGGGCTTGGCCGGGAACTTGAGGCGCGAGATCTGGGAGCGCATGCAGCTCTCGACCGCGTCGTCGTTGACCTGGCTCGACTGCACGCCGGTCGAGGTCACCGCGCCGTCGGCGGAGATCACGAAGTGGATGACGATCTTGCCGCCGGCGAGGCCCTTGCCGCGCACGTCGAGCTGCTTCTGGTAGCAGGTGCGGATGAGGCCGGCGCGCTTCTTCACGACCGCGTCGATCTCTTCCTTGGTGAGGCCGTTGAAGTCGCCGGTCGCGGTGCCGGTGCCGACCACCGCGACCTCCTTCACGCCGCTGCCCGTGCCGCCCGCGCCCTTCGGCGCGCGCGGATCGCCGGCGTCGATCTTGCCCTGCGACTGGAAGTCGCCCTCGACCGAGCCGCCGCCGCCGGGTCCGTTGCCCTTCGAGCCGCGGGTCGTGCCGGTGCCCTCGCCGGGCCCGAAGCCGGTGCCCTTGCCCGTGCCCGAGCCGACGCCGCCCTTGCGGCGCTCGCCGGGCAGACCGGTGAACTTGCCGAGCGAGGTCGCCAGCTCGTGGTTGATGACGTTGTCGAGGACCGCGCGGTTCTTGTCCTCCATGAGCGCGACCTTGGGCGGCTCCGGCGGGACATCCTTGGCGTCGGGATCGCGCGCGCGCGGCTCCTTGCCCTCGCCGCCGGCCTTGCCCTCGCGGCCCTTGGTCGCGGTGTTGACCTTCTTGACCTCGCCCGAGGTCGGCGCCGCCTGGGTCGCGCCGACCGCCTTGGGCTCGGGCTTCTCCTCGGGCTGCGGCGCGAGGCGCGTGACCAGGTACGCGCTCGTGAACGCGCGCGGGCCCGGCCAGACCTGCTCGTCGCCCTCGACCTCGAACTTGTAGGTGAGCGCGAGCAGGATGCCGTGCAGCACGATCGAGAACGCCAGCGCCGGCATCAAGAGCTCGAGCGCGAGCACGGCCAGCGGCAGCGGCGGATCGTTGGGGACGAACTGGAAGTACAGCTTGTGGATGCCGCTCTCGTCGAGATCGACGACGCCCCAGTCCTTGCCGCCGATCGCGGTCGCGCGGAAGCCGGCGGGCGCGTCGCCCTCGCCGCCGCGGCGGACGAAGTCCTCGACGCTGCGCTCGCTGCCCTCGACCGAGATCGTGCCGCGCATGCGCTCGCCGAGGTTGAGCAGGTAGCCGCGGCTGCCGGGCTTGAGGATCGCGAAGTCGTTGGGCAGCCCGAGATCCGGAATCACGAACGTGGACGTGCCGACGCTGCCGAGCGTGACCGGCCCGGGCTTGTCGAGCACGACGTCGGACATGACCTCGTCGTGCCAGATGAGGGCCGCGCGCAGCCTGCTCACAGCCGGTCCTCTTCGATCGAGCGGACCAGCTCGGGCATGAACGAGCGCTTCTCGAGCGAGGCGCGCTCGAGCTCCTCGTTCGCGCGCTCGAGGAAGTACAGGAGCTGCGGGCTGCGGTTCTGGCCGGACAGATCGATGCCGGTGAAGTCGAAGGTCTTGGGCTTGCCGCTGCCCGCCGGCTTCTTGGCATCGGCCGCCGGCGTCGCGGGCGCCGGGGCCGGGGTCGCGGGCGTGCCCGCGGGTGGCTTGCGCCGGGGCTGCGCGTGCGCGGATGTGGGCGCGATCGCGACCGCGAACCACACCGCCGTGGCGACGGCGAACAGCAACGATTGGGGGCGAGACACCACGAGCATAGGCTTGAACCCGGGGCTCACAACCCCAACTCCTTGCGCTTGGCCTCGGCGGCCGGGCGTTTCGGATGGTCTCCCGGAGCGTCTTGCATGAACTGCTCCAGCTTCGCCTTCGCCCCCGCCGGGTCCGACAGGAAGTCGGCGTGCAACAGCGCGAGGTTGTAGAGCGCGTCCGCGCGGGCCGGTGCGCGACGAGGTGCGTTCTGGACGACACGATCCCATGTGGCCTCCGCGTTCTTGAGGTCCTTCATGCCGCGCCACGCGACCCCGAGGGCGACCTGCGCGGCCAGGTCATCGGGTTTCTTTTCGACGATCACGGTGAGCTCTTGCTTGGCTCGGACGTAGTCGCCGGCGTCGAGCAGGACCGCCGCCTTGTTGAAACGCGCGTCGATGTAGTTCGGGTCGAGGCCGGTGGCGTAATCGAACCGGTCGAAGGCCTCCTGGGCCTTGCCCTGGTCGAGGGCGAGCAGGGCGACCGCGTTGTAGACCGCGGGATCCTGCGGCCCGAGCTCCGCGGCCTTGCTGAGCACGAGCGCCGCCAGATCGGTGCGCTTCTGCGCGAGGTAGACCAGGCCGAGCTCGGTGTAGATGCGCGAGCTCGCGCCGGAGGTGCGCAGCGTGTCGCGCAGCACATCGACCGCGTCGTCGTAGTTGCCGGCGTCGCGCAGCATCGACGCGAGGCGCGCGGCCGCGTCCTTGCGCAGCGGATCGTCCTCGGCGAGATCGCGGAGCGCGGCCTCGTAGTCGGCGCGCGCGTCCTTGACGTGGCCGCCCTTGCGCTGGGACTCGGCCCGCGCGAGCCGGGTCGGCGCGTGGCTCGGGTTGATCGCCAGCGCCTTGCCGAACGCGCCGACCGCGCCGTCGGCGTCGCCCTCGCGATCGAGCAGCACGCCGAGATCGTGCCAGGCCTCCCACAGCTTGGGCTCGATCTTCACCGCGGCCTCGAAGCGCGCGCGCGCGGTCGCCGCTGCCTCGGGGCCGCCGAGGCGCATCGCGCGCATCGCCGACTCGAACTCGCGCATCGCCTCGGGCTTGACCGGATCGAGCTTGGGCTTCTGCGGCCCGGTGCCGCGGGCCTGGATGCGCGAGGCGGCGTTCGACCCGCCGCACGCGCCCAGCGCCAGCGCGACCAGCGCTGCGAGCATCGATCGGCGCGCCGTCATCGGGCCACCTCCTCGACGAGATCGAGGGTGAGCGGGCGGTCGCCGGTGCGGACCTTGCCGCGGGCCTCGCGCTCGGGCGGGTACTTGTCGGCGGCCAGCCGGCCCAGCGCCTCGCGGATCTTCGCGGTGTACTGGTCGTAGACCTGCATCTGGATCGCCTTCTGGTACCCGGTCGAGAACAGCTCGACCGCCTTGTCCTGGATGTCGATCACGTAGGAGTCGAGGCCATCGCGGTAGGCCTGCTGGTCGGCCTCGGACAGGCCCGCGGGCGTCGGCGCCGACGTCAGCGCCTCGGCGAAGCCGTCGTAGACCTGGCCGACGCGGTAGAGCGCGGCGGTCGCCCACTTGAGGTCCTCGTAGTTGACGACGTCGAGGTAGGCGGTCTGAGCCTTGTCGAGCATCGCGGCCTTCTTCTTGAGCGTCTTGTTGAGGTCCTTCGGCTTCACGTCGAGCGTGATCTTCTCGTAGTCGCGGAAGATGAGCTCGCCCTGGTAGTAGCGGGCCTCGGCGGCGAACGGCCGGATGCGGTCCTTCTCCTTGCCGCCGGCGCGCTTCCAGATGCGCAGCGCGTCGTCCATCGACTTCGCGGCGCGGCCGAGCTGGCCGAGGCGGAACGAGGTGCGGCCGGCGCGGACGTGCGCCTCGACGACGCGCGCGCCGTTGGGGTAGCTCTGCAGGTACGCGCGGAACGCCTGATCGGCGTGGCCGTCGTCGCCGCCGGCCTCGTAGACCTCGGCGATGCGGAACTGCACGTCGTCGGCGTCTTTGCGCTCGCGGTACTTCTTCGCGTACTGCTGGTAGTGCGCGATGGCCTTGTCGTTCTGGCCGAGCGCCTGGCGCAGCACGCCGGCATTGTAGAGCGCGTCGGCGATCTTGTCCGACTTGCTCTTGGTCGCGAACTTCTCGGCGACCAGCTCGTAGGCCTGGGCCGCGCGATCGAAGTACGCGACGCGCTCGTAGACCTGGCCGGCGGAGAACGCGGCCTTCTCGGCGAGGTCGGAGTCGGGGAACTGATCGGCGAGCCCGAGGTAGGCATCGGCGGCGCGCTCGGGCAGCTTGGCCTTCTCGTACATGACGCCCGCGTTCATCATCTTCTGCGGCGCGGCCTTGTCCTTCGGGAACTCCTTGGGGATGCGCAGGTAGAACTGCGCGGCCTGCTCGTACTTGCCGGCGTCGGCGTACTTGTCGCCGCTCTTGCCGATCGAGTCGACGATCAGCCGATCGAGGCGGGCCTGCTGATCGGGCGCGGCGAACGCCTTGGCCTTCTTGAGCCGGCGCGCCCAGTCCTCGATGTTCTCGTAGTCCTGGGCCTGGGCGAGGCCCTTGAGGATGCGATCTCCGGCGGGGCCCGCGTTGGGGTCGTCGGGGTACTTGGTGACGATCAGGCCGAAGCGCTTGATGGCCTCGTCGTAGTTTCCGTAGTCGTAGAACAGCTGGCCGTTCTTGAAGATGACCTCGACCAGCTTGGGATCGGCGGGGAACAAGGTCGCGTAGAGATCGACGGCCTCGGCGAACTTGGTGTCGACCGGCAGGAGCTGGCGCTTGCCGGCGGTATCCTTGGGGCGCGCCTTCTCGAACGCGTCCATCGCGGCGAGCAGCGCGTCCTTGTGGAACTTGCCGACCGGCGTCGAGCGGCCGACCATGAGGAACTCGTCGCCGGCCTCCTCGAGCTTGCCGAGCTTGAAGAACAGGATCTGCGCCCGATAGAAGCGCAGCTCGGCGGCGCCGGCCGCGCCGGTCTTCGCGTCGCCGAACGCGCCGAGGTAGATCCCGTAGGCGCTCGCGGCCTCCTGGTACGCGGCGAGGTCGGGCTTCTTGTCGCGCTTCTCTTTGATCTGGGCCTCGGCGTGGAGGTTGACCGCGGTCTGGCGGGCGAGCGCCTCGGTCGCGCCGAGCGAGTTGGCGAGCGCGTCCTTGTTGCGCTGCTTCTTGGCCCACGCCGAGGTCGGGCCGTAGCCCTCGACCAGCGCGGCCAGCTCGTGCTGCGCGGTGCCGTAGTCGCCGGCGGCGATCCACGTGTCGACGATCTGGCGCTGCCACGCGGCGGCGCCCATCGCATCGGGGTCCATCGCGACCAGGAAGCGATAGGTGTCGGCGGCGCGCTCGTACTCGCCCTGCGACGCGTACGAGTCGGCGACCTTGATGAGGATGTCGCGCGAGTAGCGCTCGCCGCCGATCGACGCGAGGAAGTCGAAGACCTCCTTGGCCGAGATCGCGCGGTCCTCGGTGAACACGACGACCAGGTACTCGAGGGCCTCGTCGCGCAGGTTGGCGCGGCGCCGCGCGAGCTCGGGGTTGCCAGCGCGCTCGGCCTCGATCGCGAGGTCGAGGACGATCTTGAACTTCTTGGCCGCGACCTCGGGCTCGCCGAGCTTCCAGTCGCACCACGCGCTCTTGAACATCGCGAGGTCGTAGGTCGGCGCGTTGGGGTTGGAGAGCACGTTCTCGTACGCGCCGCGCGCGTCGGCCCACTGCTGCTGGCCGAAGTAGTGCTCGCCGACCTGCATCCACGCGTCGCCGTAGAGCGGCGACTGCGGGTAGTTCTTGATGACCTGCTGGAAGCTGGCCAGCGCCTCGTCCTCGCGGCCGTCCTCCTTGGCGGCGAAGCCCACGAGATAGAGGATCAGATCGGCGCGGCGGAAGCCGGGGAACTCGGCGAGGATCTGCTTGTAGAGGACCTCGGCCTCGCGGAGCTGGATGCGCGGCTCGGTCGGCTGCTTGCACGCCTTCTCGGTCCGGCAGGCCTCGAGCTTGCGATCGTAGGTGTCCATGTCGACGAGGAACTGCCGGCGCGCCTCTTCCCAGAGCAGCTCGGCCAGCTTGAACATGCCGTCGGCCTTGGACTCGCCGAGCGGGTTCGACGCGAGGAACTCGCGGAGGAGCCCGATCGCCTGCTCGCGCTTGGCGTCGCGCTTGATCCGGGCGGCGTTGAGCAGCTTCTGCAGCTCGGGCGAGATCACCGGCGCGGCGGGCGCGGGCGGGCGCTTGCGAACGTAGAGCTCGGCGGTGGGGCCGCGCTGCACGTCGACCTCGCCGAGCTGGGCGCGGGCGGGGCGGGCGAGGGCGACGAGCGCGAGGACCGCGACCAGCGCCGATGTCCGGATCGCGGACAGCATGGGATGCCTCATCGGAACCCCTCGTATTCGTCCTTCCAGTACTCGCCCTCGAACGGCCAGTATTCCTCGTCGTCGCCGATGAGGCCCTGCTCCCAGAGCCGGCCGTGGAGCTCGGCGGGGAAGCGGCCAGCGGCGAGGTCGGAGACCTCGATGTCGAGGGCGCGCTTCTGGCCGATGACCGCGTCGATCTTGCCGAGCTTGGCCTTGTCGAGCACGCGGCGGGTGTCCTTGTAGAGGCGGTCGAGCGCGCGCTGCGCGAGCTTGTCGGCGGCGGCGCCGAGCTTGCGCTCGAGATCGACCGCGGCGCGATCGAGGCGGCGGGCCTCGCCGACGTCGCGCTGGAGCATCGGCTGGAGCGCGGGCGCGGCCTTCGCGGTGATCGCGCCGGCGGCGTCCTCGGCCTGGCGCTCGGCCTTCGCGAGCGCGTCGCCGACCTTGGCCGCGAGCGCGTCGAGGCGCGCGGCCTCCTCGGCTGCGACCTCCTTGGGGACCGCGCCGCTGTCACGGCCGATCGCGAGCTCGTCCTTGGCCTTGCCGACGTCCTTCACGAGCCGGCGCAGATCCTCGACCAGCGCGCTCGCGTCGGTGAGCGTGTCCTCCTCGCTCGTGGTCGTGCCGGCGGCGGCGGCGACCTTGGTCGAGGCCACGCGCCGCGCCAGGCCCTGCCACGCGCGCACCGCGCCCGGCGCCTCGCCGGTGACCTTGGCCATGCCCGCGACCGCGTCGTGCAGGCGCACGTACGCCGGATCGAGCTTGAGCAGGGCCAGCACCTGGCCGTCGAGATCGTCGGCGGCGACCGCGGCCTTGCCGTTGTCGCCGGTGCCGGCGTGATCCGCGCGCAGCTTGCCGATCGCGCGCTCGAACAGCCGGCGCCGGCGATCGGGATCCTTGCGGACACGGTCGAGCTCGTCGACGATCGGCTGGAGCTTGACCGTGAGCTTGTCGTACCAGGCCTGCGCGCCGTCGAACTTGCAGTCGGCGAGCTCGACGTAGCCGGCGAGCAGGCTGGCCTCGGGCCACATCGGCGACGACGGGAACTGCGTCAGGAACTCACCGGTCAGGTCGCGCGCGGTCGCGAGCTCGCGCTTCTGGTACATCGACCACGACGCCTCGAACAGCGCGTCGGGCAGCCGGTCGGAGTCCTCGGGGATCTGGAAGTAGTGATAGTAGGCGTCGTCGTACTCGCCCTCCTCGTGGGCGATGCGGGCGAGGCCGAGGCGCGCGAGGTCCTTGACCGTGAAGTAGCGCCCGTCGACGACGAACGTGAGGCGATCGCTGTCGCCGGTGCCGGCGACCTGGCACATCGCCTCGGCGGCCTCCTGGTACTCGCCCTTGCGCGCGCGGATGATGCCGCGCAGGTAGAGCGCCGACGAGTACAGGCGGCTCTTCTTGCCGATCGTGACCAGCTGGCCCTCGGCGGCGTCGAGCTGGCCGGTCTCGTAGGCGGCGCGGCCGCGCAGGTACGCGCGCTCGCCGGCGGCGCCGGGCGGGATCGAGTCGGGCGTCTTGATCGCCTCGAGGCGCGCGAGCACGCCGGCGAAGTCGCGGGTCTCGAGCGCGACATCGACCGCGCGGCGATGGGCCGGGCCCCAGTACGGCGCGGCCGGGCCGCGGCCGAGCACGCGCACCAGCTGATCGAGCAACGCGCCGTACGCGCCGGCGTCGATCAGCGCGACCCGACGAAGTCGTGGAAGCCGGCGTAGCGCGGCGAGTAGACGATCGCGTAGAGCGCGACCGCGGCGTCGATCGCCGCGCCATCGCGCAGCAGGTTCTCGGCGGCGCCCAGCTCGCGGGTCAGCGTGTCCTTGCTGCCGCTCTCGGCGTCGACGAGGTTGGCCTTGCCGAGCTCGGTGAAGTACGCGGCCAGCGCCTTGTCGGCGAGCTCGTCGCCCGACGAGGAATCGGTGGCACCGGGGGCGTCCGCGCGCGCCGCGGGCGACGCGACCGCGATCGCCAGCGCCGCGGCGCACGCGGCCCAGCGGCCGCGCTCACTTGCCCGCACTGGCACCTCCCGTCGCGGGTCGCGCGACGGTCTTCGCATCGATGTCGACGCGCAGCCGGTACGTGCCCGACTCCTTGCGCTTCCACTCGTAGGGGATGTCGCCGCCATCGCCGGCCTTGCCCACGATCATCAGATCCTTGCCGCCCTGCGCGACCACGACCGCGCTCGACTCGATCGTCGACACGAAGCGATCGTCGTCCTTGCCGGCGGCCTCGACGCGGATCGCGATGACGTGGCGGCCGGGCGCGACGAAGCCCTCGAACCGGACCGCGTCGTCCTCGGCGATCTTGCCGTCGGTGTCGTCGTAGACGCTGGCGCCGTCGAGGCGCACGCTGGCGCGCCGCACGCTGTAGAAGCGGCCGGTGTCGTAGCGCAGCTTGATCGTGATCTTGGTCGTGTAGAGCGCGGACGCGACCGCGGCGGCGCGCGCGCGCGACGCGAACAGCTCGTCGCGCAGCTTCAGGTACTCCTGGCGCAGGCTGTCGACGTCGGCGCCCTCGTCGGCCTGCGCGGCCTCGGTGACCGCGGCCGAGGTGTCGACCGGCTTGGCCTCCGCGGCGGGGGCGGGCGTCGGCGCAGGCGGCGGCGCGGCCTCGGGCGTCGGCGCCGGGGCGGGCGCGGGTGTCGGCGCCGGTGCGGGCGTCGGCGCGGGAGGCTTCGGGCGGCGGTGCGGACGGGCCGTGGCGGTCGCCGAAACGAGAGCGAGCCCGATCGCGGGCACGAGGAAGCGCAGGTATCGGGGCGACCACGCCATGGCGGGACCTCGTCAGTTGTGGGGCGGGAGGAACAGAGACAGGCCGGCGGTGATCGCGGCGTCGTTGACCAGGAACTTCTCGTCGAGGAGCTCCTGCCGGAACACGCGATCGCGCGCGTCGATCCGGAACGCGAAGGCCTTGCCGATGAACAGCTTCATGCCGACGCCGCCGATGCCGGTGGCGCCGCGGTTGGTGACCGAGTCGACGACGCCGACGCCGGCGTCGAGGTGGATGTCGAAGTGGACGACCTGGCCGCCGAGCCGGAGCTTGCCGTACATCGGGCTCCACACCAGCAGCGACTCGTAGAAGCGTACGGGAGCGTACGCGTCCGTGAGCAGCTGACCGCGCATCGCCTCGACCGCGCGGATGATGTCGGCGTTGGCGTGCGTGTACGCCGCGCCGAACTCGACCGCGGTCTGATCGGTCATGTGGAACGTGTAGGAGGCGCCGAGCACGTACGTGCCGGAGAACAGATCGGAGTCGTAGAAGCCGCCGGTGAGCGAGATCTCGTGACGCGCCTGCTTCACGAACAGCCGGTCGACCGCGCCGCGCCGCTTGCGCTTCACCGCGAGGCGATCGGCGATCTCCTTGTCGATGCACATCTCGGTGGTGCGCGTGACCGGCGTGACCTTGGCGGGCTTGGCGGTGGCGTCGTCGGCGCGCACGGTCGACGCGAGCACCGTGAGGGCGCTCAGGGCCAGCGATGCGACGAGCGTGAGACTGCGCGGCTTCATCACAGCCCCGTCGGGATCCACAGGGCGATCCCCGCGGTGGTCATGAGGTTGTGGGTGAAGCGGGTCTCCGCCACCGCTTCCTGGACCGTCATCACGTCGCGCGCGTCGAAGCGGAACGTGATCCACTTGGTCGTGAACAGATCGAGCGAGATGCCGGCGTCGTAGCTCACGCCCTGCACGCTGTCGTGGATGAGCCGGCCCGCGCCCGCCGACACCATGATGTCGGAGTGCACGATGCCGCCGCCCATCTTCATCTTGGCGTGGATCGGCGACCACAGGAGATTCCCGAGGGCGAGGTACGCCGGGCCCGGCTTGAAGTAGCTGGTGCCGAAGAAGTTCGCGAGCGGCGAGTCGAGATCGACCGCGAGGTGGGTGTAGTCGAAGCGCGCCTCGACGCCGAAGTCCTCGGTGAACCAGAACGCCAGGCTGCCACCGGCGAGCCACGACGACGAGGTGAGATCACCCGCGTACAGCCCGCCGTGGCCGACGAGCTCGAACTTGTGCTTCTTGAGGAAGTCGCGCTCCTGCACGCCGCGCGGCTTGAGCTCGCGGCCGAGCTCGTCGCGGATCGTCTGATCCAGGCACGAGGGCAGCGGCGCCTCCGATGGCTTCGCGGCGGCCGGCTGCGCGTGTCCGACCCGGCCGAGGCCGAGCCCGAGAATGCAAGCGGCAGCGATGCCGATACCCCCGATCGATCGCAGCACTGCCCCGAAGGTAGCCGGGTTGTCGGCGATCGGTCAATGCGAGCGGGCGCCGCACCCCTCGGCGAGCGGACGCGGGAGCGTGATAGCATCGGGTGCGATGGATCACCTGTCCGGCACCCGGATTCGCCGGGACCCCAAGCCGGCGACCGTGAACCTGCGCCGCTGCAAGCTGGTCGTCATCAAGGGACCGCAGCGCGGGACCGAGTTCGTCATCGACGGCGACGTCTTCCAGGTCGGCAAGGCGCCCGAGAACGATCTCGTGATCTCCGACGAGACCGTGTCGCGCGTGCACTTCGCGATCGTGCGCGACGCGAAGGGCTACCTCGTGCGCGACATGAAGTCGACGAACGGCACGTTCCTCGATGGCGCCGAGATCAAGGAGGCCTACATCCGCGCCGGCTCGGTGATCGGCGCGGGCGCGTCCGAGCTGAAGTTCACGCCGTTCGAGGAGCGGATCGAGATCCTGCCGTCGGAGAAGGAGAAGCTCGGCGACATGGTCGGGCGGTCCGCGCCGATGCGCGAGATCTTCGGCCTCATCGAGCGCATCGCGCCGACCGACGCGACCGTGCTGATCGAGGGCGAGACCGGCACCGGCAAGGACATGATCGCGCGCACGATCCACGAGCTGTCGCGCCGCAAGGACGCGCCGTTCATCGTCGTGGATTGCGGCGCGGTCGCGGGCACGCTGATCGAGAGCGAGCTGTTCGGGCACGAGAAGGGCTCGTTCACCGGCGCGGTCGCCGCGCGCCAGGGCGCGTTCGAGCTGGCCTCGGGCGGCACGGTGTTCCTCGACGAACTCGGCGAGCTGTCGCTCGACCTGCAACCAAAGTTGCTGCGCGTGCTCGAGCAGCGCGAGCTGCGGCGGGTCGGCGGCTCGAAGACGCTCAAGGTCGATCTGCGCGTGGTCGCGGCGACCCGCAAGGATCTGCGGAGCGAGGTCGAGAAGGGCAAGTTCCGCGAGGACCTCTACTTCCGCCTGAACGTCGTGCCGATCACGGCGCCGCCGCTCCGCGACCGCCGCGAGGACATCCCGATCTTCGTCGAGCACTTCCTGTCGCGGCTGACGCCGGAGGGCCAGCAGGTGCCGGTACTGTCGGACTCGGCGAAGAACGCGCTGTACGGCCACGACTGGCCGGGCAACGTGCGCGAGCTGCGCAACGTGATCGAGCGCGCGCTGGCGCTGGGCTCGGATCCGGGCGCGCTGGTCGCGCCGCTCGGGGATCTCGGGCTGCACCGCGGCCACGCGCCGGCGGCGGCGGCGGGCCCGCGCGAGCCGGGCATGGAGTTCGAGGCCGGCCTGTCGTTCCGCGACTCCAAGGAGAAGTGGAACGAGGTGTTCGAGCGGCGCTACCTGGCGTGGCTGCTCAAGCGCGCCGACGGCAACATCTCGAAGGCCGCGCGCGACGCCGACATGGATCGCAAGTACCTGCACAAGCTGCTGCGCAAGTACGAGATCGACGCGGCCGGCGTCGCCGACGAGGACTAGCGCGCGGATCGTTGCGCCGCGCTGGTATCGTGCGCGCATGATCCTGATCGGCCAGTACGACTCCCCGTTCGTCCGTCGCGTCGCGATCGCGATGTCGATCTACGAGCTGCCCTACGAGCACCGCCCGTGGTCGGTGTTCGCCAACGCCGAGGAGCTGGCGCGCTACAACCCGCTCCGGCGGGTGCCGGTGCTGGTGCTCGATGACGCGCTCGAGCTGGTCGAGTCATCGGCGATCCTCGACGCGCTCGACGAGATGGTCGACGCCGACCGCGCGCTCGTGCCGCGCGCCGGCGGCGGGCGCCGCGAGGTCATGCGGGTGTGCGCGTTCGCGACCGGCCTGGCCGACAAGGCGGTGAGCCTGTTCTACGAGGGCCGCCTGCACGCCGAGCCGTCGTCGGTGTGGGTCGGCCGGTGCCGGATCCAGATGGCGGAGACGCTGGACCTGCTCGAGCGCGAGCGCGCCGCGCGGCACACGCCGTGGTGGTTCGGCGACGCGCTCACCCACGCCGACATCGCCGTCGCGTGTGTGCTGCGCTTCGTGGGCGAGAGCCACCCGGCGTTCTGGGACCCCGCGCGCTGGCCCGCGCTGGCCGCCCACGCCGCGCAGGCCGAGGCGCTGCCGGTGTTCCAGGCGATCGCCCAGCCGCTGACGGTCTCGGTCAGCGCGTAGGGGGAGCGGCTCGCCCCGGAGCGCGTCGCTCCGGATCGCGTCGCTCGATCGCGTCGCTCCGGGGTTAATTCGGTCCGGGGTTGATTCGCTCCCGACTGATTTCCTGCGTTTTCAGCGGAATACGCGTCTGTTGCGTAGCGGATGTCTGCTGCGTAGCGGACCGCGATAGGCTTCTGGCGTGGACGGGACGATGGTCGCGAGGGCGCTGACGGAGGACGGCTGGACCGTCTCGGTGGAGCGCGGGCCGTACGACCTGATCGCGTTCCGCGGCAACGACCATGTGGGGCTGCTGATCGCGGCGGTCCACAACGGCAGCTGGGCGCTGCTGCGGGGCGGCTTTGCGGATGCGCTGCTGCGCGCGCTGGCGCTCGAGCGCCAGGGGCATGTCGGCGTGCCGATCGCGATCGTGACCGCGCCGCGGATCTCGCCGGCGATGATCGCGCGGCTCGCGGCGTACCGCGACCGGTTCGCGCCGAGCATCAGCTGGGGCGCGGTCGCCGCGGATGGGCACGTCGCGCTCCGCGGTCGGATCGCGCGGGAGGCGCGGCCGCCGCGCTCGCGCCGCGGCGCGACCCCGCGGCAGGTCAACCTGTTCGGCGACGTGGGCCAGCGCGTGCTCAAGGCGCTCGCGCTCGACGCGCTCGGCCTGCCGGGCGGGGCGCCCGCGACCGATCGCACCGCGGCGGAGTTCGCGCGCGAGCTCGGCATCTCGCGATCGTTCGCGTGGGCGGTGCTCGACGAGCTGCGCCGCCTGCGCGTCCTCGATGATCACGATCGCGCGGACGCGCCCGCGCTGCTCGCGCTCTGGTGCCGCCGCTACCAGTCCACGCAAACGACGCCGTGGCGCTGGTCGCGCGCCGGCGATCCGACATCCCGCGCCCGCGCGCTGGCGCGGAGCGGCGAGGCGGCGCTCGCCGGACGCAGCGCGGCGGCCGAGCACCTGGGCGGCCGCGCGCCGGGCGTCCCCGAGCTGGCGGTGCGCTCGCACGAGGTCGCGCTCGCGGCCGGGCTGGTGCCGTGCGCGCCGGGCGAGGCCGCCGACGCGCACGTGCACCTCGCGCCCGAGGCCGTGCTGCGCTCGACGATGCCCGCCGACGACCACGCCGCGCTGCTCGACCCCGTGCAGTGCTGGCTCGATCTGATCGATGTGTCGCACGCCGACGCCGACGCGCTCTGGCGGCGCGTGTTCCGGCTCGCGTGACGACCGATCAGAACTGCGCGAGCAGCGAGAGCTGCACGACGAACGCGTTCAGGAAGCCGCCGGTCAGGAACTGGTCGGCGGTGCCGGCCTGGTTCTCGGACACGCGATCCGCGGGCAGCTGATCGAGCGACAGGAGGTCGCCCTTCAGGCCGAACTGCAGCCGGTCGAAGATGCCCCACACCTGCTTGTCGTCCTCGGCGATCGACACGACCGCGAGCTTGGCGCCGACGAGGATGTTGCGGACCGGCGAGAGCTCGCGGTCGCCGGTGAAGTAGGCGCCGGCGGTCGACTCGGTCTCGTAGAAGAACGCGTCCTTGAAGAACGCCGCGGCGGTCTGCTGCGACAGGCGCCCGTGGAGATCGAGGATCAGGTTCTGGCCGAAGTACTGCGACCAGCCCATGTCGACCGCGCCGCCGGTGACGCCCCAGGTGTCGTCGTAGACGCGCGCGCCCGCGTGCAGCGCCGCCTTGAGGCCGGGCAGGTAGCGGTTGATGCGCACCGACAGCGCGACGCGCGCGCGGGTCTCCGGCTGGTTCTCCTGCGGCTCGTTGGGCCCGACCCGCACGCGGCGATACGGCGACGACTGGAAGCCCTCGACGATCTGGCCCCACAGCGCGAGCTGCATGTTCATCGTCGGCGACAGGTTCTGCGTCACCGACGCCTGCGCGGTGTCGATCGAGACGTCGTGCCAGACCGTGGTGCCCGGGCGATCCTTGCCGAACACGCCGCTGGACTTGTCGCAGGGATCGAGGCCCGAGAGCGCGCGGCGCTCGAGGATCGTCGCCATCGCGTTGTCCTTGTCGCAGACCTGATCGCGGTTGTGCGTGTACGACAGCGCGAGCGTGGTGTTCTTGCCGGGCAGATCGATGCTGCCGCCGCCGGACACCGCGAGCGTGACGTAGTCGCGCTCGGTGCCGACCAGCGCGCCCATGCCGAAGGTCGAGCGCTTGCCGGTGAACGTGAGCCCGAGCTTGCCCTCGTTGCGGAAGTCCGAGAACGTCGTCGCCTGGGTCACCGCGTCGACCGAGTAGACCGTCGCGGTCGCGCCCGTGACGGCGTCGGCGGAGTAGCCGAGATCGACGGTGGTGTGGCTGCCGAGATCGAAGCCGAGATCGAACATCGGCGAGATCACGGTCAGGCCGCCGCGGCCGCCGGCGCGCTTCTCCTGGTACCAGGTCGACGACACCTCGACGTGATCATCGGCCACGGCGGCGCGCGCGCCGAGGAGCGCGCCGATCGTGATCGCGCCGGCGAGGGCACGCCGCAGGTGCTGGTTCAGTTGCAACCGCAGCCTCCGCCGCTCGCGCCGTTGCCGCCGGCCTGACCCTCGCGGTTGGTGAGCACGTGATCATCGGCCGCCGAGGTCTGCGGATCCTGATCGAACACCATCACCGGATCGGCGAGGTACTCCTTCTCGCTGGCGCGCACCGCCAGGCGTCCGCAGCCGCTCGCGCCGATCACCGCGGCGACGAGGCCGGCGAGTGCAAGGCGTGGGATCGAACGCATGCGCGACTCCTTGGAAGCTCGAGAAGCCCTAGAAAAAGATCGCGAGGCCACCGGTGAACTCCTGGCCGTTCGACGACTGGTTCTGATCGAAGAGAGTCCAGTTGCGCGCGTCGAGGCGCACCGTGATCTGCTTCTTGAATGTGATCTCGAAGCCGCCGCCCGCCGACAGCGCCATGAGCGTCTCCTCGGGGTCGACGAAGTTGTCGGCCTTGGGCCGGATGTGGGCGGCGCCCACGCCCGCATTGATGTAGGGCGCGAACGCCGCGCCCGGCACCAGCCGCAGCGTCCAGCCGATGCCCCCGAGGTAGACATCTTTCTGACCGCGCGGCGACAGGCCGGCGAACGCCTCGATCGCGAAGTACTTGTCGACGAGCCACGCCGGGCGCAGGAGGAACACGCCCTCCTTGTCGATGATGCCGGCCGAGAACGAGACCTCGACGTTGGAGTACGGCACCGGTGACGGGCCGAGCACCGCCTTGCGGAACGCGCGCCACGCGCGGGTGCCGATGCCGAGCTCGGTGTCCTCGACGACCTCGAACGGGAACACGAGATCGCCGAGCACCCAGCCGCTGGTGCCATCCTCGAGCGCGACCTTGTACCAGTACGCGCGCGTGCCGCGCTCGAGCACCTCGTAGACGTCGCCGCGCTTCGCGACGTAGAGCTCGCGATAACTCGAGCCCGGCCCGGAGTACACCGGCGCCTTCTGCGCGATGACGCGAACGTAGGCATCGGCGTGCGCGACCGCGCTCACCGCCGTGATCGCGATCGCCGCCGCAACCGCGGTTGCGCCCACCTTCACGGGAACCATCCGAGGAACGTGACGACCGCCGGATCCGAGGTGTTCGGGAACAGATCGCCGCCGCCGTGGGGATCCGCGCCGAGGAGCGGCTTGCCGAGGAGCAGCGACGCCTCGGGGGTCGTGCAGTTGAGGAAGAACGTGACCGTCTGGTAGTTGCGCGCGTCATCGACCGGGTTGGTCTCGAGGCGCAGCGCCGAGCGCCCGGTGGCGGTCTGGTGGCATCCCGACTGCGACACGCAGCTCTTGGTGGTGTCGGCGGGCGCGAGGAACTCGGGCCAGATGTGGTCCTTGTAGTACTGGAAGTCCGGGCGGCACGCCGACGGGTTCGGCGGCTCGTCGCCCAGGTCGACGTTCGGGCACCCGGCGAGGCCGAGCGCGACGACGGCGATCCCTGCGGACGCGCGGACGCGAGACGGAACCAGCATCGCCAGGCGCATCAACCCGATCGAGCGTACACCGCCGCGCGGTCAGTTGTCATGGGCGCGGGCGGATGGCCGCGATGCTTGCCGCCGTGGGGTTCGCGAAGGTAACGTCTCTGGACCGTGGCGATCTCGACGGGCGGTCCCTCTGATCCAGCAGGGACGCTTGCGCCCGACGGCGCAGCGACCGGCGACGAGCCGCGCCCGGACCCCGCCGAGCGGCGTGAGAAGACCCAGCCCGGCGTGCCCCCACCGCCGCCGCGCGATCGGTCGGCGAGCGTGCCGCCGCCGCTGCCGC
>JAIOQA010000166.1 GCA_021413675.1 Deltaproteobacteria bacterium
GGCGACGCCGTGCTCGCGCCGAGCGGCGCGGCCGGCGTGTCGCCCGGCCGGTCATGACAGGCGGCGAGCCCCACGAGCGCCAGCCAGGCGCACCGACGATTCATCGGTCAGACGTAGCGCAGGCGCGACGCGCGCGACAACTTCTCGGACGGTGTCAGCGAACCGCCGCAGCCGGCGCCGCGGCGGCGGGCGCCGTCGCCGGCGCCTTCCACACCTGGCCCAGGCGCGCGCCCTGGCCGGCGGCGTAGTCGACGATCTCCATCGAGATGTCGCCGTAGTCGGTCGCCGCGACCAGCTTGAGCGGCACGCGATCGGCGTCGTCGGAGATCCAGATCTGGTAGTGCCGCACGTCGGAGGTCTTGTCGATCTCGCCGCCGCGGGTGAGCCGGGTCGCGACGCCCTCGAAGCGCACCGCGGGCAGCTGCCCGAGCTCGGTGGTGATCGTCTCGAAGCCGCCGACCTTGAGCTCGGTGCGCCACATGAAGCGGCTGCGGAGGACGTCGGCGGACAAGGTCGAGCCGACCGGCGCGTCCCAGGCGCGCAGCGCGAGGAAGAACGCCTGGAAGTCCATCAGGTCCTCCTGCGTGTTCTCCTGGAACTCGACGGCCTTGCCGGTGTCCTCGCGGGTCAGATCGACCTGGACCTTGCCGGCGCCGGCGGTCGAGAAGTCGACGTCGGTGTCCTCGATGAACGGATCCGCCATGCCCGACAGCTCGTGGCCGCGGAAGAACAGCGGCCGGCCCGTGGTGGTGTCGATCCAGGTCGCGAACGTGTCGTCGACCTTCTTCAGGATCGACAGCATCTGGCTCGACTGCACGCCGGACTGGACCACGACCGCCTGCTTGCCCTTCCAGTCGGCGACCTCGCCGACCGCGATCCCGAAGGTCGCCATCTCGAGCCCGTGGATGCTGGCCTTGAAGGTCATGCGTTCGCCCGGGGTGACGAACGGCGGCACCGACTGGGGTCGGATCGAGACCGGCGCGGTATCGGCAGCGCTGCCCGGTGCGACCGGACCGGCGACGTGCTTGCCGCCGCACCCGAGCATGGCCAGCGACGCAGCGAGAGCGCAGAGAGTCCTCATTGCGCAGACCGTACGCCGGGCCGGCTGAAAATCCAATGTCGAGGATGTGACACCCCGCGCCCGCGGGAGACAGGACAAGCGACTTGCGCGGAAGGCCCGACATACTAGTATCCGCGCCATATGAAGAAGCTCGTCCTCGCCGCCCTCGCCTTCGGCGCGCTGGCTGCCTGCCAAAAGTCCGAAGGAGTCGTGGATCACCTGCCCAAGCGCGGGGAGAGCGACAAGCCCGTGACCATGCCGAAGCCGGCGGTCGCCAGCTCCGCCAAGGAGCTGAAGCCGACGGGGACCGTCGAGGAGCGCCTCGGCCGCCTCGAGAAGCGCGTGAACCAGATCACGGCGATCCTCGAGCAGGCCCTGCCGCCGAAGGAGCCGGATCCGGCCAAGCACTACGCCGCGGCGATCAGCCCGATCGACCCGGTCGAGGGTCCGGCCGACGCGAAGGTCACGATCGTCGAGGGCTACGAGTTCCTGTGCCCGTACTGCTGGAAGGCCTCGGCGACGGTCGAGCAGATTCGCGCCGCCTATCCCAAGGACGTGCGCGTCGTGAACAAGTACTTCCTCATCCACGGCCCGCCGGCGATCGGCCCGGGCATGGCGGCCTGCGCGGCGAGCAAGCAGGGCAAGTTCAGCGAGATGAAGAAGGCCATCTGGGGCAAGCTCTTCAACGAGGAGGGCAAGGTCCAGCAGGATCAGCTCGGCGCCGACAACATGAAGAAGCTCGCCGCGGACCTCGGCCTCAAGGCCGACCAGTTCGAGGCCGACATGAACTCGCCCGAGTGCCAGGGCTGGCTCGAGAGCAGCCAGGCGACCCTGCAGCCGCTCGGCACCACCGGGACGCCGTCGTTCTACATCAACGGCCGCCACGTCGGCGGCGCGCTGCCGTTCGAGCAGATGAAGGCGATCATCGACGAGGAGCTCGCGGCCGCCGACAAGGCGATCGCGGGCGGCGTCAAGCAGGCCGAGTACTACAACCAGGAGATCCTGGGCAAGGGCGAGACCCACGTCGCCGGCTACTTCGACGAGTGATCGTCGGCCGCGCGTGATCGCCGCTCGGCGGTGACCGCGTCGGCACTTTGTTGCAGACGACCCGGCCCGATGACCTCGCGCCGGGTCGTGTTGCGTCCGGATCCCGGCGCGCCGATGTCTCCACCGGAGCAATTATCGCGTCCGAGATAGAACCTGTCGGTGAGCCAGCCTGTCGCGTGCGGCGCCGCTGCGGTATATCGCCGCGCGGGGAGTCCCTGTCCGCCCGGAGGTTCGCATGATCCGATCGTTTGTTGCCGCTTCGCTCATCGCCATCGCCGCCTGTGGCGGCTCTTCGTCGGGCACCGCCGACGCGCCCGTCATCCAGCTCGCGGACGCGCCGCCGCCCGACGCGGCGCCGCCCGACGCGTTCGTGTGCGCCGCGCCGAACATGATGTGCGGCCTGGACTGCCTCGACACCCGCGTCGACGAGGCCAACTGCGGCGGGTGCGACATGGCCTGCCAGGCCGGCGCGGCCTGCGTTGCCAGCGACTGCGCGTGCCCCGCGACGTCGTTCATCCCGGCGACCGTGACGCCGTCCGGCTTCGATCCGGTCCAGGCGGCCCAGGGCGTCACGCTGGCGATCGGCATCATCACCGCGGGCAACGCGGTCCACGCGCTGCTGGTGAGCTACGTCAACAGCGACGCGGCGGCCAACGCCACGATGCTCAACCACGACTACGACCTGTCGACGATCACGCCGCCCAACGTCCCGACGATCGGCGCCGGCTACAACGTCAGCCTCCAGACCCAGAGCTTCGACGCCTCGTACGTCGTGACCGCGGGCACGGTCAACTTCACCTCGGCGTGCTCGGTCGGCGCCTCGGGCACCCTGACCAACGCGACCTTCAAGGGCGCGACGATCGACCTCACGAGCGGCACGCTCACCGTCGATCCGAACGGCTGCACGTTCACCGTGCCGACGCTGACCTTCACGGTCGGCAAGCCCTGCCCGACGCCGGTCTGATCAGCCTCGGCCGCGTCCTCCGCCCGGGCGTGCCGAACCTCACGCCGGGGCCCCGCGTCCTCGTCGGGGGCCGATCGATCGACGCCCCGGGTGCGAACCGGGCGCTGAATCGCTCGGCGCCCGGGCCTCGGTCGAGGTACGCTCGACCCGTGCACCGGCGCCTGCTCTCGGTCGCGATCGCGCTCAGCGCGATGGTCGCGTGCGGGACCCCGGCCAAGCCGGTCCGCCACCCGTCGCATGGCACCAAGCGCGCCGCGGCGCAGCCGTCGGCGCGCGCGGTCCTGACCGCGTACCTCGACCTCACCTTCGCGGGCAACCACGGCCGCGCGTATGGCTACCTCTCGCCGGGCGATCGCGCGCGCCTCTCCAAGGGTGCGTACATCGATCA
Organism: Deltaproteobacteria bacterium; assembly: GCA_021413675.1. Taxonomy (GTDB): domain Bacteria; phylum Myxococcota_A; class Polyangia; order Haliangiales; family Haliangiaceae; genus JAIOQA01. The sequence continues at coordinate 3,460 of JAIOQA010000166.1, forward strand.
GGAGAGCGGCAACGACCGCATCCGCGCGCAGATGCGCGCGCTCGGCCCGGTCAGCTACCGGATCTCGGGCGTGCGCGAGCGCGGCGCGATCGCGACGGCGATGGTCGCGGTCCGCACCGGCCTGGGCACCGATCACGTGCGCTTCGTGATGAAGCGCGCGGCGGGTGCGTGGACCGTGGACTACGGCCAGTCCTGGGCCTCGGACGCGCAGTAAGCTCGGCGCGCGACCGCTGTGGCGTGGTAGCGTTCGTCGATGGCGCGCCCGCCGATCCCGACCTGGTACTTCGCCCTGGCGGTGGTCCGCCGCGGCCACCGCTTCCTGCTGACCCAGGAGCGCAAGTACGGCGAGACCTGGTCGATCCCGGGCGGGCGTGTCGAGATCGGCGAGGAGCTCGCCGAGGCCGCGGTGCGCGAGGTCCTCGAGGAGACCGGCGTGCCCGTCCACCTCGATGGCGTGCTGCGCATCGAGCACGCCGCGTCGCCGACCGGCGCGCGCGTCCGCATCATCTATCTCGCGACCCCGACCGACGACACCCCGCCCAAGTCGGTCGCCGACGACGAGTCGCTGGGCGCGGCGTGGGTGACGCTCGAGGAGGTCCGCCGGCTGCGCCTGCGCGGCGCCGATCTGCGCGCGCTGCTCGAGACCGTCGCCGATGGCGCGCCCGTGTTTCCGCTGTCGCTCGTCGGGCGCGAGCTAAGCGTCTGAGACTTTCGGCGTGCACATGGCCGGCGTGATCGACCTCGCGGATCTCGGCTGGGACGCGGGCTGGGCCGAGGCCGCCGCTGCGCACCCCGCGGACCTCGCGCCCGCGCGCATCTCGATCGAGCACCGCGGCGCCTACGAGGTGCTCGGCGCCGACGGCGGCTACGTCGCCGAGCTGCCCGGCAAGACCTATCGCGAGGCCAAGGATCGCCGGGCGCTGCCCGCGGTCGGCGACTGGGTGCTGGTCAGCGGCGCCGCGGCCGCGGCGGCCACCGGTTCGAGCGCGGTGATCCGCGCGATGCTGCCGCGCCGCGGCCTCCTCATCCGCCAGGCCGCCGGCGAGAAGACCGCGCAGCAGCCGCTCGCCGCCAACGTCGATCTCGCGTTCGTCGTGACCTCGGCCAACAAGGATCTCAACCCGCGCCGGCTCGAGCGCTACCTCGCGCTGGTCACCGCCGGCGGCGCGCGGCCGATCATCGTGCTCAACAAGATCGATCTGTCGCCCGATCCGGAGCGCGAGCGCGACGCGATCGCGGCCGCGGCGCCGGGCGTCGAGATCGCCTTGACCAGCGCCGCCAGCGGCGACGCCGCCGCGCTCGCCACGCACCTGACCCGCGGCGTGACCGCGGTCTTGTGCGGCTCGTCGGGCGTCGGCAAGTCGACGCTGGTCAACGCGCTCGCCGCGCTCGCCGGCGACGCCGCGCAACCGACCCGGCCGATCGATCAGGCCACCGATCGCGGCCGCCACGCGACCACGCGCCGCGAGCTGTTCGCGCTGCCGTCGGGCGGCGTCATCATCGACACGCCCGGCATGCGCGAGCTCGCGCTCTGGGACGACGACGTCGCGCCCTCCGACGCCGGCTTCGCGGATCTCGCGGCGATCGCGGTCGGCTGCAAGTTCGCCGACTGCCGCCACGGCGCCGAGCCCGGGTGCGCGGTCCGCGCCGCGGTCGCCGCCGGCACGCTGCTCGCCGCGCGCCACGCCGCGTGGGTCAAGCTCGAGGCCGAGACCACTGCCGCCGAGCAGCGCCGCCAGGCCGCGGCCAAGGCCGCCGAGCGCCGCCGCGGCAAGGTCGTGACCCAGGCCGAGCGCGCGCGGCGCAGCGACAAGAGCCGCGGCGAATAGCCGCGTCCGCGCCGCGCACGCGCCGCGCTTGCTCGCCGCCCGGCCGATGCGCGATCATGGCGCCACGTGGCCACCGCGCTGTTCATCGTCGGAGCCTTCGCCGCCGTCGCGATCGCGCTGTCGCTGTGGCCGCCGCGCACCCCCGCGATCGCCGCGTTCGTCGCGTTCCTGATCGCGCTGCCGATCACCGAGCTGCCGTTCCACGCCGCGCTCGGGCTGCTCGCGATCGCCGTGCCGCTCTCGCTCGCCGGCGCGCTCGCCCACACGATCGGGCTCGTCGGCCTCGCGCTCGTGCTCGCCGGCCTGCTCGGCCTCGCGCAGCACGTCCGGCTCGCGACCCACACCACCGCGATCGTCGAGCGCGCGCTCAAGGCCGGCCTCGGCCGCGACTACCACGACGCGATCGCCGCCGAGCTGCGCGCGGTCTACGATCCCACCACCTCGTGGCGCGCGCTCGCCGGCATCTGGCCGTGGTGCCCGCGCGGCGTCGTGCGCACCCGCGACATCGTCTACGGGCGGGTCGGCAACCGCGACCTCCGCCTCGACATCCTGCGCCGCACCGATCTGGCGCGCCCCGCGCCGGTGTTCGTCTACGTCCACGGCGGCGCGTGGATCCTCGGGCACAAGCGCCAGCAGGGCCACGTCACGATGCACGAGCTCGCGGCCGCCGGCTGGGTCTGCGTCGCGATCGACTATCGCCTGTCGCCGCGCGCGACCTTCCCCGATCACCTCGACGACGTCCGCACCGCGCTCGCCTGGGTCCAGCGGAACATCCGCGATCACGGAGGCGATCCCGGCTTCGTCATGATCGGCGGCGGCTCCGCCGGCGCGCACCTCGCGTCGCTGGCCGCGCTGACCGCGCGCGCGCCGGCCGCGGGCGAACCCGATCTGCGCGTCCAGGGCTGCGTCGCGTACTACGGCGTCTACGACTTCGCCGATCGCGATCGCGCGTTCCGCCACCGCATGTTCCGCATGATCCTCGAGCGCGTCGTGCTCAAGCGCCGCTTCGCCGACGAGCCCGACCGCTTCGACGCGGCCTCGCCGGTCGCGCAGCTGCACGCCGACGCGCCGCCGTTCCTGGTCGTGCACGGCGATCGCGACAGCATCGCGCCGCTCGCCGGCGCCGCGCGCTTCGTCGATGCGTACCGCACCGTGGCCCGCGCACCGCTGGTCTGGATCAGCTTACCCGGCGCGCAGCACATGTTCGAGTGGTTTCCGTCGCTGCGCAGCGTGCCGGTGGTGCATGGCGTTCATCGCTTCTGTCAAGCCATCTACAGCCGGCACCGCGCAACGCGCTCCGCTTGATGCGCGCACGCACGCGTCGTGCATAATGGGCGCGATGTCGCCTGAGACCATTGCGCTAGTCGAGCGGGTCGCCCGCCGCCTCGCCAAGTCGGATACCACCTGTACGATCGCTGGCCCGTCGACGGACGCGCAGATCGATGCCGCGGAGGAGCAGCTCGGCTGCGAATTCCCACCTACCTACCGCGCGTTCCTGCGCCAGTTCGGTGCCATCACGATGCCCACGCACGTCGGCGTGGTTCACAGCTTCGTCGGCCTGTCGCAAGCCGCCCCGGACGGTAAGGGCGTGGTCGAACGAACGCTCACCGGCCGCACCGAAAAGCGCCTCGCCGCCGACCTGATCGTCGTCGGCATGGGCGCCGACTACCAGGAGTGGTTCTGCCTCGACCTCTCCGATCGCAACGAGGACGGCGAGGCGCCCATCGTCCTGTTCGACGCGCGCGACAACGCGCGCGACCAGAAGTTCTACGAGACCTTCGGCGAGATGCTCGATGAGGTGCTGCACTTCATCGACGAGCACATCGTCGACTCGCGCGACTGATCGAACCTTGCTGCCGCGATCGCGGATCGCCGCGATCGCGCCGACCAGAGAACCTGGAAGCGAACGCTTCACAGGTTCTGGATGACCGCGCTTCGCACGCGGCGCCGCCGTGGCAGCGGTGCACGCGATGTCGCGTGCCCCACGCTCGTGGCCCGAGTTGGTCAGGGCCGCTACGTCTCTGCGCCCGGCGCGAGGTGATCGCCCTCGCAAACCCTGGTCCGATCTCTCAACCGTTCTCCACGCTTGCGCGAAGTGGACGGCTTGACGCAGGCGCGTTGCAGCGTCGATCGCGCCTGCCTTGGCCCGCGTCCCTGGTGTATATCTTCGGGACTTTCGAACCGGAGCCAAGCATGTCTTCCCGCGCTGGTACGCCTGGATTCTCTCTCGACAAACACGGCATCTCGGTCGCCGAGGTGTATCGCAACGCCCCGCCCGCGACCCTCTACGAGCTCGCGCTCCGCAACGAGAAGGGGTCGACCATCTCGTCGACCGGCGCGCTCATCGCCTACTCCGGCAAGAAGACCGGTCGCAGCCCGACCGACAAGCGCGTCGTCGACGAGCCCGAGGTCCGCGACGACATCTGGTGGGGCTCGGTCAACATCAAGCTCGATCCCCAGAGCTTCACGATCAACCGCGAGCGCGCGATCGACTACCTGAACACCCGCGAGCGGCTGTTCGTGGTCGACGGCTACGGCGGCTGGGATCCGAAGTACCGCCTCAAGATCCGCGTCATCTGTGCCCGCGCGTACCACGCGCTGTTCATGCACAACATGCTCATCCGCCCGACCGCGGCCGAGCTCGAGACCTTCGGCGATCCCGACTACGTCATCTTCAACGGCGGCGGGTTCCCCGCGAACCGCCACACCGCCGGCATGACCTCGTCGACGTCGATCGATCTGTCGTTCGCCCGCAAGGAGTTCGTCATCCTCGGCTCGGAGTACGCCGGCGAGATGAAGAAGGGCGTCTTCACGATCATGAACTACCTGATGCCGAAGCAGGGCGTGCTGTCGATGCACTGCTCCGCGACGCAGTCGCGCGACGGCGCCGACACGTCGGTGCTGTTCGGCCTGTCAGGCACCGGCAAGACCACGCTGTCGGCGGATCCCAAGCGCCTGCTCATCGGCGACGACGAGCACTGCTGGACCGACACCGGCGTCTTCAACATCGAGGGCGGCTGCTACGCCAAGGTCATCGACCTGACCAAGGAGCAGGAGCCTGACATCTGGAACGCGCTGCAGTTCGGCGCGGTGCTCGAGAACGTCGTCTACGATCCGGACACCCGGCTCGTCGATTACAAGGACGTCTCGATCACCCAGAACACCCGCGGCTCGTACATCCTCGACACCATCCCGAACGCCAAGCTGCCGGCGATCGGCGGTCACCCGAAGAACGTCATCTTCCTGACCTGCGACGCCTTCGGCGTGCTGCCGCCGGTCGCGAAGCTGACCCCGGCGCAGGCCATGTACCACTACATCAGTGGCTACACCGCGAAGGTCGCCGGCACCGAGGTCGGCGTGAAGGATCCCGAGGCCACGTTCTCGGCGTGCTTCGGCGGCCCGTTCCTGGTCTGGCACCCGACCAAGTACGCGGAGCTCCTCGCCGAGAAGCTCCGCAAGCACGGCGCGCAGACCTGGCTGGTCAACACCGGCTGGTCGGGCGGCGGGTACGGCGTCGGTTCGCGCATGAAGCTCAAGTTCACGCGCGCGATCGTCGACGCGATCCACGCCGGCACGCTCAGCAGCGTCGCCACCGTGACCGATCCGGTCTTCGGCTTCGAGGTCCCGACCGCGTGCCCCGAGGTGCCGGCCGATCTGCTCCAGCCGCGCAACACCTGGCACGACAAGGCCGCGTACGACGCGACCCAGAAGAAGGTCGGCACGCTGTTCCGCGACAACTTCAAGAAGTACGAGAGCCAGGCGTCGGACGAGATCCGCGCCGCCGGCCCGAAGGTCTGAGCCGAGTCGCGGATCGCCTCCGCGCGACGAGACGAGGGCATGCCGAGCGGGATCGCTCGGGTGCCCTCGCGGCGTTTCGGGATGCGGTGATGGGCGTGCTAGCGGCGGTGGCCGGCGCTCACCCAGCCGCCCGCGCTCCACACGAACCGATCGCCCTGCTGATTCCAGCTGCCAGTGCGGTACTGCTGGTTGGCGAGCTTCCGCTCGTAGTGGCCCGGGGTCCAGATCCAGCGACCGGCCTGGTACTGGTAGTTCCCGGCGACGAAGACGTAGCCGCGGCGGGCGCGCACGCGCTCGACGGGCGCGGCCGGCGGCGCGGTCCGCGGGATGTCGTCGCGATCGGCGCGATCGTCGCGGCGGTCGTTGCGATCGTCGCGGCGGTCGTTGCGATGATCCGCGCGATCGTCGCGGCGGTCGTTGCGATCATCGCGGCGGTCGTCGCGCTGGTCGGCGCGGTCGTCGCGGCGATCGTTGCGCTGATCGGCGCGGTCATCGCGGCGATCGTTGCGGTCATCGCGGCGGTCGTCGCGCCCCGCGACCTGCACCGGCGCCGGGGCCACCTCGATCACGCGGTGATCGCGCGCCGGATCGGTGCTCGACCGCGTATCCGCCGCGGCGACGCCACCACTCAGGACGCTCAGGGCAACGAACAGATTGGCGAGCTTGGTACGCATTGTCGTGTCCTCCTGCAGGAGGGCATTGCAGCGCGTGTGCCGACGACGGCGCGAGCGATCACGGTCGCTTGCACCGTCGGGCGGCCTGCGTGATCCGCAGACCTGCGAGTCCTGCAGATCGCCGGAGGCGGAGCCCGCGGAAGCTGCCGACCCAGGTCCCAGCCGCGGCTACGGCGCGGCCTTCGCCATGTCGCCGGCCTGCACCACGATCAGATCCGCCGGCTTCAGCAGCGCATGCGCCACCGTCGCCAGCTCGTCGGTCGTCACCGCCTGGATGCGCGCGTCGAGCTCGCGCCGCCACGCGAGCGTGCGGCCGAGGAACAGATCCTCCACGAACGCGCTGGCGAGGTAGTCGTCGGACGCGAGGTCGGTCGCGAGCTCGCGCGTCCACGCCTCCTTGGCGGCGGCGAGCTCCGCGGCGGTCACGACCCCGCCGGCCAGGGTCTCGACCTCGGCGATCATCGAGGCCCGCGCCTTCGCGAGGTTGACCGGCGCCACGATCGCCTGACCGGTGAGCCCGCCGACCTCGTCGAGCGAGTCGGCCCAGGTCCGCCCACCGGCGCCGTACGACAGGCCCTCGCGCTCGCGCAGCCGCATCCACACCCGCGAGCCCGAGCCCTCGCCGAACACCCGGCCGAGCACCAGCCACGCCGGGTAGTCGGCGCTGGTGTCCTGGATCGCGACCGGCAGCGCGACCCGGAGCTGCGCCATCTCCTTGTCGCGGATGTCGATCGTCGTCGTGCCGCCGGTCACCGGGAAGCGCTTCGCGGCGAGCCGCTCGTAGCGCGCCTTCGAGGTCCAGGTCGCGAGCGGCGCCAGCGCGTCGAGCGCCGCCGGATCGAAGTCGCCGACCACCGCGAGCTCGCCGTGGCCCGCGCCCGCGACCTCGCGCCAGAACGCCTCGATGTCCGATCGCCGGACACGCCCGACCTCGGCCAGCTCCTCCTCGACGGTGAGCGGCCGGCGCGGATCGCCCTTCGGCCAGCCCTCGACCCGGCGCCGGGTCTCGCGCCACGCCTGCGCCGGCGGATCGAGCGCCTCGGCCTCGAGCGCCGCCAGCCGCTCCTGGCGCACGACCTCGAGCTCGTCGGCCGGGAAGCTCGGCGTCGTCAGCTGCTCGGCGACGAGCGCGAGCACCTGCGGCAACTGCTCGCGGAACGTCACCGCGTGGATCGTGACGCCATCGGCCGCACCATCGATCGAGATCTGCGCGCGCAGCTCGTCCTCGCGATCGGCGAGCGCCTGGAGATCGTGTTTCCGCGTGCCGCGGGCCATCAGCTGCGCGGCCAGCTCGCCGATCACCGCGCGCTTCGCCAGCGAGGTCGCGTCGCCCCAGTGCAGCGCGAGATCGACGACGACGCGGCCACCGCGGGTGCGCTTCGCGAGCAGCGCCGCGCGGATCCCGCCGGGCAGCTCCTTGCGCACGGTGCGCGCCTCGATGGCGTCGACGGTCGCGGTGAACGGCTCGCCGGCCGCCGCGCTGGCCGCGGTCGCCGCGGCCGCGATCGCCGCCACGTCGGGCGTGGGCGGCGCCGGCGCGCGCGCCGGCCTCGGTGTCGGCACGACCATCCCGACGGTGCGGTTGTCGCGGCGGAAGTACGCGGCCGCGACCCGCTGCACGTCGGCGGCGGTGGTCGCGGCGATCTGCTGGCGCTGCGCGAAGAACAGCCGCCAGTCGCCGAGCGCGACCGCGTCGGTGAGCGCGATCGCGACCTCGCTCGAGTCCGCGAGCTGGTGATCGAAGGCGGAGAGCAGGGCGTTGCGCCAGCGCGCGACCGCGCGATCGTCGATCCGCGTGCCGCCGAGCCGCTCGACGGTGCGCACGATCGTGTCGCGGACCCGATCGGCGTCCTTGCCATCGCGGACCTCGGCCATGATCATCGCCACCGACGGATCGGCGAAGTCGTAGGCGTAGCCGGTCACCGAGGCCGCGAGCCCGGGCTTGACCAGCTGCTGGTAGAGCAAGCCCGAGGGTTCGCGGGTCAGCACGTCGAGGGCGGCGTTGACCGCCGTGTGATCCGGCGAGGCCCCGCCCACGGTGTGATAGAGCACGCCGACGACGTAGGCCGCGCCGTTGCGGCGCAGCGTGATCGCGCGCTCGCCGTCCTGGACCGGCTCGATCGTGTAGGCGTCGTCGAGGACGCGGGTCGGGCGCGGGATCGCGCCGAAGGTCCGGGTGATCTCGGCGAGCGTGCGCTCGACGTCGAGCTGACCGGCGACCACCAGGGTCGCGTTGTCGGGCTGGTAATAGCGCTGGTAGAACGCGCGCAGCCGCTCGGCGGGCACCCGCTCGATGTCGGAGCGCGCGCCGATCGTGTCCTTGCCGTAGTTGTGCCAGAGGTACGCGGCCGCCATGAGCCGCGAGTCGAGCAGCCGGGTCGAGTCGTTCTCGCCCTCCTCGAGCTCGTTGCGCACCACCGAGAACTCGCTCGCGAGATCGGCGGGATCGATCGCGCAGTTGACCATGCGATCGGCCTCGAGCCCGATCGCCCAGGCGAGGTTCGCCGGCGTGCCCTCGAGGGTCTCGAAGTAGTTGGTGCGATCGGTCCAGGTCGTGCCGTTGGCCGAGCCGCCGCGCTCGTCGACGAGCTTGAGGATGTTGCGGTGGCCGGGCGGGCCCTTGAATGTCATGTGCTCGAGCAGGTGGGCCATGCCGGTCTCGCCGTAGCCCTCGAGCCGCGAGCCGACGCGGTAGGTGATGTTGACGGTGACGTTGGCCTGCGACGGATCCGGGAACAGCAGCACCTGCAGGCCGTTGGCGAGGCGGTACTCGCGGATGCCGCCGAGCTCGCGGATCAGTGGCGGCAACACCGGCGCCTTCATCGCGCTCTGTCGCTCGGCCAGAGCGTTTCCGGCATGCTCGAAGTCGACGAAGGTCGGCGCCGGGCGAACGACGCGCGGCGCGCCGCCGCACGCGCTGGTGGCAACCACGGTCAGGACCAGCCACGAGCGCGAGCGACGCATGATCGCGCTAGCCTACCGCGGCTGACGCGGCTCCGCCTGGCGCACCGCGCGGGTCCGCCGCCGGGGGGCTCAGAAGCCGAGCTCGACGCCGCCGGTGACCTGGGCGCGGTGATCCGCGCCCTGCTCCGTCGACAGCACCGCGCCGTCCCAGCGCAGCACGAGCCCGACCCGGCGGCCGACGCGCGCGGCGATCGCGTAGCCGAGGCCGCTGTCCGCGCCGAGCTGCGCGCCGAGCCCGAACTCCAGCGCGAACCCGCCGTGCGCGAGGCTGCGCAGCGCGGTGGCGAGCACCGAGACCGCGACCCGATGATCCGCGGTCGGCGCGACCAGGAGCGCGGTCTCGAGCCCGATCGCGGTGCGCGGCGTGAGGCGCTGCTCGATGCGCGCGCTGATCGCGAGCGCGACCTCGCGCTCGGGCGTGAGCAGGCCACCGGCGCCGATCGAGAGCGCGCCGCGCCAGCGCTGCGACGCGCTGCCGGACAGGCTGACCACCTCGCTGGCCTCGGCGCGATAGCTGTCCGCCTCGCCGCTCGTCGCGACCGGCGCGGGCGGTGCGTTGCGGACCTCGGACTCCGCGTCGTCCTCGCCGGCGTCGGCGCCGCCGATGTCACCGCCGCTGCCGGTGGCCTCGCGACCATCGGTGGGCTGCGGCTGGGCGACGGGCGCGCGCGGCTCGTCGGGGCGTCGGCCCCCGCCGCTGCCACCGCCGGTCGGCTTGCGCGTCCCGGTGCCGGCGTGGGTCGCGTCGAGATCCGGCGTGACGAGCTTGGTGTCGACGATCGTGCCGTCGACGTCGGCGTCGCGGAACGCGAACTGCCAGCGCATGCCGGCGGGCTGCGCCACCGGCACCGCGACCGAGGTCGCGACGCCGCCGCGGACGACCGTGTCCTGGCCGACCGCGACCAGCGCGGTGACCGGCGTGACCAGGCCGAACCCGAGGCCGAGCGCGCGGATCTCGTCGGCGTGGCCGCCGGCGGCGACCAGCGCCTCGATCTTGGCGCGCGCCCAGCGCCGGCCGAGCAGCCGCGCGCTCGACACCGCGTCGGCGGCCGGACGCGCGCTCGAGGCCCAGACCGCGGGGAGGGTCAGCGCCTGCCCGGCGGCGCGCACGGTCGCGGCGCGCGGCGCGGTGGCCCGCGCGATCACGACGATCGCATCGCCGGGCGCCATCGCGGGCAGCACCGCGGGCACCTGATCGACCGCGAGCCCGCCCCAGTCGATCGCGATCGCGGGGCGCGCGGCGGTCGCGATCGCGCGCGCGATCGGCTCGCTCTCGTCGGCGACCGCGAGGTAGCGCGCGACGCCGCCGGTGCGCGCGGCGAGGCCATCGAGGAGCGCGTGGTTGGGCGCCGGCCCGACGCCGATCGCCGAGAGCCGGGCCGCGCCCGCCGCCGCCAGCACCGCCGCGTCGTCGGCGACCAGGCCATCGGAGACCAGCACGACCGCCACATCGGGGCCGGCCTTGGCGGTCGCCACGGCGATCGCCGCGGGCAGGTCCGACGCCCCGCTCGCGCGCACCCGATCGATCCAAGCGCGCGCCGCCGCCGCGCCGCCGCGCGCGACCTGGCTCGCGCCGGTGCCGTCGAGGATCGTGATCCGATCGCGCGGCCCGAGCTGCGCCGCCAGCGCGCGCAGCGCCCGCTTGACCAGCACCAGGCTGTCACCGTCGAGGCGCGCTGCGGTGTCGGCGATCACGATCCAGTCGCGCGGCGCGGTGGCGGCGCGCTCCGGCGCCGGCACGAGCATCGCCACGAAGCCGTCGGCGTCGGTCAGCGCGGCGAGCGGCTCGCCGCGGATCTGCCACTGCACGCGCAGATCGCGATCGCTCGACACATCGGCGATCGCGATGTCGGCGCCGGCGCCGTCGGTCGTGACCTTGGCGTCGTGGGACAGCACCTCGACGCCGGTCGCGCCGGCGCCGTCGATGCGGAGCGCGACCGTGGTCGGCACGCCGACGCCGCGCTCGGGCGTGACCCGCGAGGCATCGGGCGCGCGATCGGTGTCGGGCGCCGCGCCGGTGCCCGCGCTCGGCCGCCCGGTCGCGCGGCCCGGGACCGCGCGCGGCCCGACGACCAGCGGCACGGTCAGCTGCCACGCGTGGGCGTGGAACCCGACCTCGCCATCCCAGCGCAGCTCGATCGCGACCTCGCCGTGGGCCGGGATCGCGGTCACCGCCTGCGTGAAGACATCGCCGCGCTCCTCCTCGAGCAGCGCGCCCGCGGTGCCGGCGGCGACCGCGGCCTCGTAGCGCCGGCGCGCGGCGCCGCGATCCTCGATCCGCGCCACGATCGTGCGATCGCCGGTGCGCACGCTCATCGCCGACACCGCGGCGTCGTCGGGCAGCGGGAAGACGTAGACCGCCTCGATCGCCCGATCGAACGGGTTCTTGAAGCGCTGGACCACGCGGCCCTCGACGAACGGCCCGGCGACGTGGAGCTCGACCGCCGATGACACCACCGGCAGCGCCTGGCCCGCGCCGTAGAGCCCGCCGGGTCGCTCGCCATCCGCGGCGTGCGCCGACGCCGCCACCGCCACCAGCGCGGCGGCGACGACAAGGCGGACGGGTCCCCGGCAGGCCATGGCCACCGACGATACACGCACCGCGACCGCCGACGATCTACTCGCGCCTGATCGCCGGCGTCGCCGAACGCAAGTCCTCGGAACCGAGCCGGATCTCGCTGCCCGCCAGGTGCATCGCCGAGGTCAGCTCGGCGCCCAGGTCGCCGCGCAGCCGGACCCGGGTGGCGGCGACCAGCGCCGCCCGCGCGGTCGCGGCCCAGCGCGCCGCGGTCGCCCGGTGGACGCCGTACATGCGCGCGAGATCGTCGGCGCTGAGCCCGTCGCAGTGGACCAGGCGGAGCAGCGCCCGGTCGCGCGGCGGCAGGCTCGCGAACCCGGCGCGCATCGCCGCGCTGATCGCCGCGCCGTAGGTCGCGCGCAGCTGCGCGCTCATCGGATCGCCGGCGACCGCCTCGACGGCCTCGCTGTCCTGCTCGGTGCGCGCGACCGCGCGGAGCTGGCGCCACGCCGCGCGCACCGCGATCGATCGCAGCCAGCCGCGCAGGTCGCCGCGGCCGCGGTACTGGCCGATCGCGGGCCGCGCGCCGTCTCCATCGCCATCCCCGACGACGACCTCGATCGAGACCTGCTGCCGGATATCGGCGGCGGTCGCGCGATCGGCGCCGGCCAGGCGCGCCGCGGTCTCGATCGCCGGCGCCAGCTCGCGATCGAAGTGGATGAGGGCCGCGCGGTCCCCGGCGGCGATCGCGCAGGCCAGATAGAGGTCGCGCAGGCACGGACCGCCGTCACGTTCGCGGACCCACGACTCGAATGTAGGCAGCTCGACCACTACGCCCGACCAGTAGCGCCGCGCCGCCGCCCACGAGGCCGCCAGATCGCCCTGCGGCTCAACGTTTTCAGTTTCTTGCGCCCGCGTGGAATACATCAGCAGACCTCTCCGTACGTAGGTGCGTTTTCGCGTGCGGATGCGATGAAGACACACTATCATGGTCCAGCCATAAGACCAATGCAGTGCCTCGACGACGATACGGCAGCCGCCTTCGCGCTCGGTAGCGCGGCCGATCCCCGATCGGTGCAGGACCATGTCGAGCGCTGCGAGGCGTGTCGGATCCGGGTCGCGATCGTTGCTACCGAGGTGGCCACACATGGGGGCTCCGTCGGGCCGACGCTCGAGCGGATGGACACGGCGACCGGGGCCCACGTGGCCGCGCGGATCGCGCCGCCCAACCCGGGCGAGCGGCTCGGGCGCTACATCGTGCTGCGGCCGCTCGGCGCCGGCGGCATGGGCGTGGTCGTGGCGGCGCACGATCCCGAGCTCGATCGCTCGGTCGCGATCAAGCTGGTCCGCGCCGACCTGTGGAGCGACACCTCGGATCAGGCGCGCTCGCAGCTCCGCCGCGAGGCCCAGGCGATGGCGCGGCTGCACCACCCCAACGTCGTCGCGGTCCACGACGTCGGCACCCACGACGGCCAGCTGTTCGTCGCGATGCAGCTCGTGCCCGGCGCGCCGCTCGACAGCTGGCTGCGGCGCCCGCGCACCTGGCGCGCGATCCTCGCGACCTGCGTCGGCGCGGGGCGCGGGCTCGCGGCGGCGCACCGCGCCGGCCTGGTCCACCTCGACATCAAGCCCGCCAACCTGCTCGTCGACGGCGAGGGCACCGCGCGCGTGGCCGACTTCGGCCTGGCCGTGCTCGGCCGGGCCGTCGAGGGCGGCGCGGCGTGCGGCACGCCGGCGTACATGGCGCTCGAGCAGCACCGCGGCTCGGCCGCCGACGCGCGCGCCGATCAGTTCGCGTTCGCGGTCACGGTGTTCGAGGCGCTGTTCGGCCGCCGCCCGTACGGCGGGTCGAGCAAGGCGGCGATCGCCGAGGCGATCGAGGCCGGGCGGATCGCCGCGATCGATCGGGGTGGAGTGCCGCGCCGGATCCACGCCGCGCTGTGCCGCGCGCTCGCCGCCGATCCCGCCGCGCGTTTCCCCACGCTCGATGCCCTCCTCGATCAGCTCGCGCC
>JAIOQA010000167.1 GCA_021413675.1 Deltaproteobacteria bacterium
CGAGCCGCCGCCACCGCCACCACCCGGCGCCACGGCCGCGCTCGGCTTCGCGCCGAGCTTTGCGAGCGCCTTGCGCGCGAGCGTGCGCTGGCCCGCGTCGCGCGACGGATCCGCCTCGATCTGCTGCAGGGTCGGCACCGCCTGCGGGTCACCGAGCGTGCCGAGGCCCTCGATCGCGGTCTCGCCGATGATGTCGAAGGTCTCGCTCGCCGCGACCTTCATGAGCACCGGCACCGCGCGCTTGTCGCCGCTCGCGACCAGCTTGCGCGCGGCCTCGCGCCGCTTCTCCTTCCACGCCGCGCGGTCCATGCCCGCGGGCTGCTCGTCGACGAGCTTGATCAGCGCGGAGACGTCTTCCTGGGCGTGCGCGATCCGCGGCGCCGCGATCGCGATCGGCGCGAGCGCCACCAGCCAGCGCGCGCGCATCAGTTCTCTCCGAAGTGGAAGCAGAAGATCCGCTCGTAGGGGTTGTTGGGCGAGCCGTTGACGTCGAGCAGATCGCAGGTCGAGGTCGCGATGCAGTCGATCACCACGCCCTGGCGATCGGCCACCATCCCCTCGATCGAATCGACGCACCGACCCCAGTCGAAGTTGTTGGGATCGACCGCGTCGAGCGGGATCGCCCCGCACTCGACCAGCCGCGAGCACGCGCCCTCGGGCGTGCGCTCCGACGCACACGTCCCGGTGAGATCGCCGCCGAAACCGCACGGCCCACGCACGCCATCCACCGCGTCAGTCCCGTCACAGGCCGCGGCGCCGATCAGCGCCACGACCCACCAGATTTGCCTCATCGCGCGCGACTATAGCAGCGCGCGCTCGGTGTTAGGCCTTGGGGCGCTTGCGCGTCAGCGCCGACAGCGGCACGTCGGGCAGGCTCTGCGCGACCAGCTCGGCGACGTCGAGCACCTGGATGGTCTCGTTGTCGCGGGCCTTCATGCCGTCGGTGATCATGATGTTGCAGAACGGGCACGCGACCGCGACCGTCTGCACACCCTTCGCGATGATCTCGTCGGTGCGGTTCACGTTGACGCGCTCGCCGTGCTCTTCCATGAACATCCGGCCGCCGCCCGCGCCGCAGCAGAAGCCGTGCTGCTTGTTGCGGGTCAGCTCCTGCACGCCGCCCGGCGGGCTGAGCGCCTCGAGCACGTCGCGGGGCGCGTCGAACTCGCGGTTCCAGCGGCCGAGGTAGCAGCTGTCGTGGTAGGTCATCGAGCCCGCCGTGGTCTTGGCCGGCTTGAGGTCACCGTCGGCGACCAGGCGCGCGAGCAGCTGCGTGTGGTGCACGACCTCGAACTCGCCGCCGAACTGCGGGTAGTCGTTCTTGAGGGTGTGCAGGCAGTGCGGACAGCTGGTCAGCACCTTCTTGGCGCCGACCGACTTCAGCGTCTCGACGTTCTGCTCGGCGAGCATCTGGAACAGCATCTCGTTGCCGGCGCGGCGCGCCGGATCACCGGTGCAGCCCTCCTGGTGGCCGAGCACGGCGTAGTCGACGCCCGCGGCGTCGAGCACCTTCACCATCGCGCGGGTCTGCTTGATGATGCGCGCGTCGAACGCGCCGGCGCAGCCGACCCACAGGATCCACTCCGGGTTCGGGTGGTCCTCGATCGTCGGGACATCGAGGCCCTCGGCCCACTCCATGCGCTTGTCGCCGGCGATGCCCCACGGGTTCGACTGGCGCTCGAGGTTGCGGAAGGTCCGCACGAGATCGGGCGGGGTCTTCTCCTGCTCGAGCACCAGGTTCTGGCGCATCTGGATGATCTTGAGCGGGTGCTCGATGAAGACCGGGCACACCTCCTGGCAGGCGCCGCAGGTCGTGCACGCCCACAGCGTGTCCTCGGCGATGCGGCCGCCGGTGAGGCGCGGCATGTCGGCCTCGGCCTGGACCGCGGCGGCGTGGCGCTCGCGCGCGAACACCAGGTCCGGGCTCGGGTGCGCCGGGTCGTCGCCGTGGCTCTTGCCGTACTCCTCGAGCGTCGCGATCTCGCCGGCGATCGACGCGATCTGATCGCGGCGCGCGACGTGGTCGAGCATGTCGTAGCGGATGTCGTGGACCAGCTGCATCGGCGACAGGTTCTTGCCGGTGCCGTAGGCCGGGCAGTAGTTGCTGCAGCGCGCGCACTCGGTGCACGCGTAGGTGTCGAGCAGCGACTTCCACGAGAACTGCTCGAACTTGCCCACGCCCCACTGGGTCTCGTCCTCGAGGTTGAGCTTGGGCAGATCCATCCGGCGCTCGGACAGGTTGCGCGCCCAGATGTTGGGCAGCGCGCCGAGGAGGTGGATGTGCTTCGAGTAGGGCAGGTAGTTGAGGAACGTGAACAGGATCAGGATGTGCGTCCAGTACGTGAGGTGCTCGCCGCGCAGCGCCTGCGCCGGCGACAGCGGCCCCACGAACCGCGCGACCAAGGACGACACCGGCAGGGCGCCCTCGGTGGTGCCGCCCGCCGCGATGCGGCCGGCGATCTCGTAGCCGTGCATCAGGAAGTGCGTGACCATCAGCGAGCCGATCGCGCCGAGGATCAGGCCGGCGTCGAGGCTCCACGGGATGAGCTTCGGGCGGACCAGCGTGCGGCGGATGACCGCCCAGATGATCATGAGCAACACGACCAGGTTGAACGCGTCGATCGTCGCGTACAGCGGCTGGAACAGGAACCGCGGCATCCAGTTGCTGAACGCCAGCGCCGGCCACACGCCCGTCGCGAGCGTGTCGACGGTGCCGATCGTGATCAGCAGGAAGCCCCAGAAGATGAAGAGGTGGTGCTTGCTCGTGCGATGGAGCGGCCCCTCTTCAGCGACCTTCTTCTGGCCGAAGAAATAGATACCGACCGACGCGATTCGCGCCGGGATCTGATCGAGACGAGGCCGCGGGTCCGGAGCACCGGCCGCGACCGCCCGGCCAAACAACCACACCGTGCGCGCGAAGAAGGCGAACGATGAGACCAGCAGCGTAACGAAAATCAGCGTATTCATTCTGGTTTCGTCCTGGCGGTGACGGTTTGCGTCATATCACGCCAGGCGAAAGCCTGTCACTCGCTGTGCCGCACCTCGTGAGCTGCGCAACGTCCTACGCAGAACAGGTGCGAACAAGATTGCGCATGCGCACCAATTGTCGCAGGATCGAATCAATCCTGTTTTCTCCGGCGTTTATCCAATCCAGACCATGACCCCTCGCCCCGACAACGGCATCGACAGCGGCTGCAACGTCGTGGTCGTGAGCGATGTGCACCTCGGGGAGGATCTCCTGCCCGGCGCGTCGGGGCGGGCGGCGCGCGATGTCGGGCTGGCGGAAGCGGCGTTCACGGACTTCGTTCGGCATCTCACGCGCACCCGGCAGGATGGTCGGCCGTGGCGCCTGGTCATCAATGGGGACGGCATCGATCTGATGCTTGCGCCCACCGCGGGCGGCGCGTTCCCCGAGACCCGCACCGCGGCGGCGGCGCTCGCGCGCATCGATCTCATCATCGCGCGTCACCCCGGCGCGTTCGAGGCGCTCGCGCGGTTCGCGGCCGCGGGCAACCGCGTCGATCTGGTCGCCGGCAACCACGACCTCGAGCTGATCTGGCCCGAGGTCGGCGCCCACGCGGTCGCGGCGATCGCGGCGCTCGCGCCCGGCGTCGCCGGCGTGGCCCAGCGCATCGCGGTGCGGCCGTGGTTCGTCTACGAGCCCGGGCTGTGCTGGATCGAGCACGGCCACCAGTACGACGCGACCTGCTCGTTCGAGTACGGGCTCGCGCCCGCGGATCCGCGCACCGGCCAGGTCGTGGACAACCTCGACTACGCGGCGGCGCGCCACCTCGGCGGCGCCGCGCCAGATGTCGATCCGCGCGGCACCGAGGCCTGGGGCTTCGGCGGCTTCCTGCGCTACGGGATGTCGCTGGGCGCGAGCGGCATGGGCCGCATGCTCGGCGGCTACTGGCGGTTCGTGCGCGCGCTGTGGCACGCGCGCGGCATCCATCGCTCGGTGCGCGTGCGCCGCGCCCGCGCCGAGGCCCACGACACGCGGCTGGCCTCGCTGGCGGTGAGCGCCAACGTCTCCGAGTCGCTGCTGCGCGACGTCGATGGCCTGCGCCGCCCGCCGATCACGATGAGCGTGGCGCGGCTCGCCGAGCTGCTCATGCTCGATCGCTGGGCGCTGGCGATCGGCACGCTGCTCATGCTCGTCGGCACGTGGGCGCTGGCGCCGAGCGCGATCGCGCTGGTGCTGTCGGCGCTGATCGTCGGCGGTGCGTACGCGCTCGGCGGCTGGCTGGCGTCGCGGCGCAACCCCGACAACATCCTGCCGCTCAAGCTCGCGGCCGCGCGCATCCGCGGTCGCGTCGACGCGCCGTTCGTGGTGTTCGGCCACACCCACGAGGCGCTGCACGAGGTGCTGCCGTCGGGCGGCGCGTACCTCAACAGCGGCACCTGGCTACCGGCGATCCGGCCGGGGCTGCTGCGCGCGTTCACCCACGTGGTGCTGCGGCGCACGCCGAGCGGTCCGGTGGCGGAGCTGCGGCAGTGGCGCGATGGCGGCTCGCGCCGCTTCGACTCCGACGAAGTCACGCCGCTGCCGGCGGCCGCGCGCGCGGCCCGCGCGGCGTAGCTACGCGCGCCGGATCTCGCCGTCGCTACGCGCCCCAGATCTCGCGCATCACGCGCGCGAAGTTGCCGCCGAGGATCTTGCCGATCCGGGCGGCGCCGTGGCCGCGCGCCGCGAGCAGCGCCGCGATCCGCTCGTAGCGCGCCGCGACGTTGAGGTCGGGGATGAACGTGTAGAGATCCGCGGGGCGGCCCGGCTCGAAGACGTGGTCCTTCACGGCGTCGGCGACCCAGGCGCGGTTGTCGCGCTCGTACGCCGCCGTCCGCTCGATCGGCGCGACCGGCCCGTCGCTGCCGAGGCCGACGTGGTCCTCGCCGCACACGTCGATCGCGTGCTCGAGGTGATGGACGAGATCGATCGCCATCGGCTGGGTGTCGGTCCGCAGGTACGGCCAGAAGATCATCCCGGCCACGCCGCCGCGCTCGGCGAGCATGCGCAGCTCGACGTCGCCGGTGTTGCGCGGCAGATCGGCGAGCGCGCGGCAGCCGGTGTGGCTGATGAGCGGCGGCCGCGTCGTGGCGGCCAGGCCCTCGTGGATCGTGCGCTGCGATCCGTGCGCGAGATCGACGACGATCTTCGCGGCCTCGAGCGCGGTGATCATCTCGTGCCCGAGGTTGGAGAGCCCGGCGTTGCCCGGCTCGGTCGCGCCATCGCCGACGAGGTTGCGGCGGTTGTGGGTCAGCTGGATGACGCGCACGCCGAGGCCGTGGAACATCGCAGCGCGATCGGGATCCTCGCCCAGTGGCTCGGTGCCCTGGAACGTGAAGACCACGCCGAGGCGGTGATCGCGGCGCGCGGCGTCGAGGTCGGCGGCAGTGGCGACGTGGACGAGGACGTCGGGGTGCGCGGCGATCGCCGCCTTCCACGCCGCGATCGAGGCCTTGGTCCGCTCGAACGCCGCGTCGTCGAGCCAGAACCGGCCGCTGGGCGCGACCGTGGTGACGACCGCGGTCAGCCCCGACGCGCGCGCGGCCGCGAGCTCGTTGGCGATGAACGGCGCGGCCTCGTCGGGCGGCATGTCCGCGGCGTAGGTCAGGCCGAGGCCGGCGGCGCCGTCGATCACCGTGGCGTCCGCGTAGCCCGGCCAGCGCGGCAGCGCCGCGACATCGATCGGACGCTCGATCGTGCGCGCGAGCCGCGGAGCGCAGGCGCCGAGCGCGGCCACGCCGAGCAGGAACTCGCGGCGGCCCAGCGCGTCCACCGGTCAGCGCTCCGCGACCCCGAGGGTCTCGTCGCGCAGGTAGTCCTTCTTCTTGCCGGCGTACGCACACGCGACCTTGGCCGCGCTCCACCCGGCGGCGAGCTCGCCCTCGAGGCCGAGGTGCGGCAGGTTCTGCGTCGACGCGAGGGTCAGGTTCTTGATGCCGGTCAGGTAGGGTGCGAGGGCGACGCCGCCGCCGTCCTCGAGGTCGGGGCCGCGCCACAGCGGCCGCATCGGGATCGGCAGGTGCTTGGGCGGCTCGTGGCCGCCGCGGCCGCCGGGCACCTCGGGCAGCGCGCCGTCGTGCGGCGAGTGCGCGACGACCAGGTGCTCGCTGACGAACGGCATGATCGCGTCGAGGTTGCGGATGAGCGCGGCGCGCAGCGCGGCCATCGCCGCGGGCGTCGCGACCGCGTCCGCCCCGTCGGGCGCCGGCAGGTGCGCGGCGAGCGTGACGACCACGCGGCCGGCGTCGTCGGGCTCGCCCAGGTGGATCGCGAACGCGTTGGCGCCGGTCGGCGGCGCGCTCGCGTCGACGGTGGCGAGCACCGTCGGCGCCATGCCCTCGGGCACGCCGGCGGCATCGACGACGAGGTTGAGCGTGTAGCGCCAGCCCGCGACCGCGAGCTCGCTGGCCAGCTCGACCACGCGCTTCGGCGGCTTCTTGCCGAGCATCGGCACCAGCTCGGCGACGGGCAGGGCGGCGATCACCTGGCCCGCGCCCAGCTCCTCGCCGGACTCGAGCTTGACCGCGGAGAGCTTGCCCCAGCCCGACACCAGCTCGGCGACCCGGCCGGTGCGCAGCTCGCCCGAGGCGAGCTTGAGCTTGTCGACGAGCAGCTCGCGCAGGCCGTCGCCGTCGCCGCGCAGCCCGGGCGCGCCGTGGCGCCAGGCATCGAGGGCGCGGGCCAGGCCGAGCGGCGCGGTCTCGAGCGCGCGCGCGCCGAGCGCGCCGGGCAGGCGCAGGAGCGCGGCGATGATCGGCGACAGCGCCGCGGTCTCGGTCCACCACGTCGCGCTGTCGGCGGCGACCTTCGCGGCGAGCTTCGCGACCTCGCGCTTCTCGAAGAAGCCGACGCCCGGGAACGCGTGCTGCGAGGCGAGCAGCGGATCGGCACCGCGCGACAGCTCGGCGGCGCGATCCCACGCGACCGCGGCGCGATCGTCGCCG
>JAIOQA010000254.1 GCA_021413675.1 Deltaproteobacteria bacterium
CGCTTCCACGAGCAGCGCCTCGACCGTGGCCTCGTCGTCGCGCGGCGACCACGCGGCGCACAGAAGGTGTCAGGGATGTCCCTGGTCTGAGTGTCACGGATGTCCGTGGGCAGAAGTGTCAGGGATGTCCGTGGTTGCACAAGCCCAGATCGAGGACATCGGGTCTGGAACCCGCTCGGATCCCTACGCCGCGCGAATCTCGCGCAGGTACGCGCCCTCCATCCCGTGCCCGTGCCCGTGCCCGTGCCCGTCTCGGCATCCGTCTCGGCCCCCCGCGCGGAGCATTCGCGGTGGCTCCACCACAGCCCTGCGGCATCGCCGACAGGTCAGGGTTCGGTCGCGCTTTGCGGTTCAGCTCGCCGGCACCGCGCGGATCTCGATGACGCCGTCGCCTTCGCGCACGCCGCCGACGGTGGTCGCGTGCAGGCCGGTCGCGATCGAGCCGCCGCCACCGCTGTGCACCATCACGCCCACCGAGCGCGTCCAGCCGCCGCCGCCGCCGCCGGAGTAGCCGCCGCCGCCACCGCCGGTCGCGCCCGCGGCGCCGCCACCGCCGAAGCCACCGTCGCGACCGAGGGTGCCGCCCTCGCCGCCCCAGGCGCCATTCCCGAACCCGCGCCCTGGATGGTTGGGCGTGCCTTCCGCGAGGCTGCCGAGCGAGTCACCGACGCCGTCCCCGAGGAAACCGCCGCCGCCGGTGCCGGCTTGCATGCCGCCGATGAACGGCGACGTGTGGCCACCGGTCCCGGCCTTCCCGCCGTCGCCGCCGGGGACCAGCGCCGCCGCGTTGTTCCCGCTGTCCCCGCCGTCGGGGCCGGCGAGGCCATCACCGCCGATCCAGCCCGCATCGCTGTTGCGCCACGCGCCGCCGCCGCCGCCCGCGATCGCGATCGCCGCGCCGTCCGCGTCGACGACGAAGCTGCCACCGCCGCCGGTGCCGCCGCCGCCCTCGGCGAGATCGGTCGCAGCGGCGCCGCGCGCGCCGACGACGAGCGTCAAGCGGTCGCCGGGCGCGACCGCGACGGTGGCGCGCGCCAGCGCCCCGCGGCCGCCGCGATAGCCGCCGGCGGCACCGCCCTGCGCACCGTACGCGCTGATCTCGAGCGCCGCGGCACACGGCGGCACGATGAACGCCTCGATGGCGCCGGTCGCGCGGAACGCGACGACACCGCCTTCGCACAACCCAGGCGCGGCGTCGGCCGGCGCGTCGGGGGATGCCATCGGCGCCGCGTCGACGTCGGCGCGCGCATCGGCGGTTGTCGGGGCAGCGTCACCGCCACACGCGGCGAGCGCGAGGGCGGTCATGAACCAGGAGATCGAGCGGCGAGACCACGAGATCGACATCGATGCAGCAGACGATCGCGCGCGGCCTTCGATGCACCGCAACCGGCGGCAATCGCCGGCACGACCGTCGACGATTCGCGCACCGAGGTTCGCGCACGGAGGTTCGGACGCGGAGGTTCGGACGCAGAGGTCCGCGCCGCGCGCGCCTACCCGGGCCTCACCGCGGATCGGCGCTGCCGTACCAGCGCCGCATCAGCGTCCGGCGATCGTGCACGCCGGCGCGCGCGAACAGGCGGCTCACGTACGTGCGCACGGTCGGCAGCGCGAGCCCGGTGTGCGCGGCGATCTCCTTGTCGCTCTCGCCGCGGCACACCCGCTGGGCGATGCGGAACAGGCTCGGCGGGAGATCGGCGAGCGCGGCGCCCTCGCCGAGGATGATCAGGTTGCTGGGTCGCCCCTCGATCTCGACCCGCGCGATGCGCACGGGCAGGCGGCTCGCGCCTGCGCGCCGCGACACCAGCGCCGCGACCCAGTCGTAGGGCGGCGGGTACGCGCGCCGCGCGGCGCGGTTGGCGAACCCGACGGCGCCGTCGTCGTCGACGAGGAACGCCGGCTCGTGGAACAGATCGATGAGCGCGGCGGTGGTCGCGAGCGGCGCCCCGGGAGCCGCGGCCGCGCCGCCGCGCTGGGCGCGCTCGCCGATCCGGCGGCGCAGGCGGTCCTGGCACCAGCGGCGCGCGACCACGGGGTCGTCGAAGATCCGGAACCGCGGCGGTTCGCGCCAGTGCCAGTACGCGGTCGTCGCGATCGTGTGCGTGAGCGGCGAGGCCGCGACGATCGCGTTGGCCGCGGCGACCGGCGCCATCGCGGCCTCGTTGCGCTCCATCCAGTCGTCGAAGATCCAGCACTGCCGCTCGCTGAGCGCGCTGGTCATCGGCCGCAGGTCGGAGAGCGTGGCGTAGGGCTCGCCGACGTCGGCGAGCGCGGCGAGCGCGGCGAGGTAGGCCACGAGATCGGCGTCGGCGAGCGGCTCCGACGGGAAGCGGATGCTCACCAGCGGCCATTGCCGTCGATCCATCTCGATGGGCGGCATCGTCGCGGCGAGCCTAGCCGGGTGCGCGCGGTCCGCGACGCGCCCTCCGGTGACCACTGCTGGCAGGCGCTGGCCCCGGGGCCGCCCGTGGCGACGGCCCCGACGCACCCGCGGCGTCCCGCCCGAAAACGCGACGGGCCAGGTCGCGATGACCTGGCCCGCCTCGATCGGCCGCCCGGGGCGGCCTCGTGGCCTCAGGTCTTCTTGAGCGTCAGCTGGATCTCGATCTCCTGATCGTTGGCGATGGGGATGCCGTCGCCATCCTTGCCGATCTGGAACTCGAAGCGGTTGAAGGTGGCCTTGCCCTTGACGCGCACCGAGTCGGCGGTCGCGTCGAGGACCTCGAACGTCACCGGCAGCTTCTTCTCGACGCCGTGGAGGCTGGCGGTCGCGTCGGCGGTGTACTTCTTGTCGCCCGCGCCCTTCACGTTGTCGATCTTGATCGTCGCGGTCGCGAACTTCGCGGTGTCGAGCAGGTCCGGCGACATCAGGTGGTTGTCGCGCTTGGCCATGCCGCTGTCGACGCTCGACAGATCGAGCGAGAGCTCGGCGGTCGCGCCGTCGAGCTTGGCGGGATCGAACGTGGCCTTGACGACCGAGAACTTGGTGATCGAGACGACGACCGGGTCGCCGTCCTTGGCCGGGTTGTGGTGGCCGAGGATGTGGACGTAGTCGGCGTTGGGATCGACCGCCGCGGCCGAGCCAGAACCCGAACCCGAGCCCGAGCCCGACGCCGTGCCGGCGCCCGAGCCCTGATCCGAACCCGACGCGGTGCCCGCGCCCGAGCCCGACGCGGTGCCCGCGCCCGAACCCGAGGCCGTGCCCGCGCCGCTGCCGGCCGCCGCCGAGCCCGACGCCGTGTCGGAGCCGCTGGCCGAGCCGCCGCCGTCCTTCTTCTTGCCGCAGGCGCCAGCCGCGAGGGCGAGCGCGATCACGATAGCAGTGCTGAACGTACGCATTCCGGTCTCCTTCAATCAGTCAGTCGGTTGGTCATGGTCGCGCGGTCACCGGTTGGCGACCAGGACCAGGGACACGTGGATGGGCAGGTCGGGCCCGTCGAAATCGCCGGCGTCGCCCGCGAGCGCGGTGTCGCGGATCGCCAGCGTGAAGTCGGCCTGCACCAGCAGCGCCGGGGTCGGGACCTTGAGGCGCGCGGCGGCGGTGGCGTCGACGGGCTTGAGCGTGCCCGTGACCTCGACCGCGTGGGTCTTGCCCATCATCGCCACGGTGCCCGCGGCGCGGAACGCGATGCCCGCGCCGTCCTGCTTGGCGGCGGTCAGCGCGCCGAGCGTGAACCCGAGCGTCGGGAACTGGTCGACGTGCAGGTACTCCTCGCGCGCGTGCTTCGAGCGCAGCGCGATGCCGGTGTCGACCTCGGCGGTCAGCGCGGTGATCGCGCCGGAGATCGGCTGGTGCAGATCGTGCGGATCGAGCGCGAGCGTGCCGGTGATGCCCTTCGCGAAGCGCGCGTCGAAGACCTCGCCACCGGCCGACAGGTGCACGCTGATCGCCGAGCCGTCGTGCTCGAGGACCTGGTAGCGCCCGGCCGGCGCGTCGATCATGCCGCCGACCTCGCCGGCCGCGACCTGCACGCCCGAGGCGCCGGGCAGCTCGTCGACGCCGCCGCTCGGCCGGCCGCCCGACGCGAACGCCAGCACCGGCACGATCAGCGGCACGCCGCAGACCGCCCAGCCGAGGATGCGCAGCCAGCGGATCGGCCGCCCGGTCTTGCGCTCGCGCCAGCGGACGATCGCCGCGGCCACCGCGAACCCGACGACGATCGCGCCGAGGATCGCGAGCACCTCGAGGCCGAGCCAGACCGGCTCCGACGACGAGATCCGCCAGCCGAGGTCCGGATCCGGGACGTAGAACCGCTTGGCGGTGGCGGTGTAGAGGTTGCCGGAGCCCTGCAGCAGCCATCGCAGGCCACCGAGGCCCAGCGCGGCGGCGGGCGGGATGACCTGGAGGAACGGCGATCGCGGCACGGCCTCTGATTTAGCGGATGGAACCCGCCACGAGTAGGGCCGCGCGCCGAAAGGACTATCCCGCCAGCGAGTCAGTCACGCCGCATACCCGATACCCGCACGGAGTATCGGGCTCCGGGCGTCTCAGGAGTGGAGCGGCTGGGCGTCGCCCGCGCGCTCGGGGCGGATCGCGTTCGTGTCGTCCTTGGGCTTGTCCTCGCCCAGGCCGAACTCCTTCGAGATCTTCTTGTACAGAGCGGCACCCAAGCTCAGGCCGAAGCCCGTGACCACGGCGCGTAGAAGAATCTTCATGCGCCCAGCATAGCAAACGCCCCGACGGCGGCCCATCGCGATCATCGCCCCGCGCCGCGAGGCCTATTCGTCGCCGCTGCGCTCGGTGCCGTGCTTGAACTGCCCGGTCACCTTCGCGAGCAGGAGCTGGGTCGCGGGGTCGTCCGCGCTCTTGAGCTGCGCGATCAACCGGGCCGCGGCGGCCCCGGCCACCGTCGTCACGACGCGACCGCCCCACGACACCAGGACCTTGCCGTCCTTGGTCGCGCGATACGTGAACGGCTGCTCGGCGAGCTTGCCCCGGCGATCGATCGGCACGCGCCGAGTAGAGCCGATCGCGATCCCAGGCTCAACCGCGCCGACGCGGCGACCGGAGCTCCGAGGCCAGCTCCTGCAGCGGCGCGCTGGCGACCTCGCTCGCCAGCCCGAGCGGGAAGGCCGCGAGCTTCCGGCGCCCCGCGTCGATGTCGAACCAGCCGTCCTCGGGCGTCCGGGCGTGAGGGTAGACGTCGACGATCCAGGTGCCGGCCGCCACGGCCACCGCGACCACCCGCGCCTCCTTCTCGACCGCCGGGGCGCCCGCCGATCGGCGCGTCATCACCGACCAGGCTCATCAAGATCGCCCGGTGGTCCGCGACGAACGCGCGATCGTCGGCGCGCGCATCCTCGATGATCGCCGGCACCGCGTCGACCGCCACAACGCTGAGCCCGCCCGAGTCGTTGCCGAGATGGAAGTCCTTCCGCATGCACACCAGACGGAGCCGCGCGCCGATGTGACCGACGATCGCCGGGGTGGCTACGCGGCGGCGTAGCGGCGCGCGCACAGCGCGATCGGGATGCCCACGAACAGCGTGTGGGTGACCAGCGCGCCGTAGAAGAACTGGCCGGTCGGCGCATGGAACACCGCGCCGATCGCCGACAGGGGCACGACCACGTAGTTCATGACGACGTAGAGGCCACGGCCGTACACGAGGCCCGCGAGCACCGGCCAGCGATTCAGGCGCGGCTCGACCCGGGTCGCGCCGACGAAGCACGCCGCCATCGACAGCGCGATGAAGAAGTGGAGCGCGAGCCCCAGGGCCGCGGTCGGCACGCCGCCGGCCTTGGCCGCATCGCGGCCGATCGCGCCGGCCGCCACCGAGTGCAGCACCTGGGTCGGCGTCGCGCCCGAGGCGATCGCGGAGTGCACGCAGGCGTACGTGATGTCGAGGAGCCCGGCGATCGCGCCGCCGAGGAGGATCGCGCGCACCGCTGGCTTCATCGCGACTCCCGTGTGCGGACCACCGGTGGGCCCGAGAGTTTGTGAAGCAAACTCGTTCCGGATAGGCGCAGCGAGACGTTCCTCGTCGAGCAAGCCGATCGACGGAGAGTGGGAAAGGTCATGCTTTCCCACTCTCCGACCCGCACGCCGCCGCGCGCTCGAGGAGCAGCGCGCGCTCGCGGGTGTTGCGGGTCATCGCCGCGGCGCGCTCGAGCTCGGCGCGCGCCTCGGTGAGGCGCCCGAGCTTGATCAGCAGATCGCCGCGCACGCTCGGCAAGAGGTGATAGTCCGCGAGCGCCTCGGTCAGCGTGTCGACGATCGCCAGGCCCGCCGCCGGCCCCACCGCCATCGCGACCGCGACGCCGCGGTTGAGCTCGACGATCGGCGACGGCGCGACCTCGCCCAGCACGCCGTACAGCGACGCGATCATGCGCCAGTCGGTGGCCTCGGGCGTGAGCGCGCGCGCGTGGCACGCCGCGAGCGCGGCCTGCAGCACGTAGGGCCCGCGGATGCCGCCGAGCGCGACCGCGCGATCGAGCGCGGCCAGCCCGCTGCGGATGAGCAGCCGGTCCCAGCGCGCGCGGTTCTGGTCGAGCAAGAGGACCGGCGCGCCGTCGGCGTCGACGCGCGCCGGCGCGCGCGACGCCTGCAGCTCCCTCCGCGCGACCAGGCCGTGGACCTCGGGCTCGTCGGGCGCGAGGCCAGCGAGGATGCGGCCGAGGCGCAGCGCGTCCACGCACAGCGCGGGGCGC
>JAIOQA010000140.1 GCA_021413675.1 Deltaproteobacteria bacterium
CGCCCGCCGCGCCGATGCGCCCCGTGAGCCTCGCGCCCGAGGAGGTCGAGACCATCTCGGGGACGTTCCTGATGGTCTCGCTGCGCCGCGCGTTCCGCCTGCAGATCCGCACCGGCGAGGTCATGCCCAGCGAGCGCGCCACGCTCACCGCCGAGGCCAAGCACATCACCGATCCCGAGCACCAGGCGTTCCTCGCCTGGCGGCGCTCGGTGCTCTTGCTGGTCGCGATCATCTTCATCCCGCTGACCGTGTTCCGCTTCATCGAGGCGTTCGAGGGCCCGAGCCTGCCGCGCAACGCGCGCATCTTCGTGCTCTTGCCCGCGTTCGCCGAGGCGATGTTCTGCCTGGTCGCGTTCGATCAGATCAACAACTGGACCCGCTGGCAGCACCAGCGCCGGATCATCTTCTTCGCCTGGACGCTCTACTTCTTCGCGCCGTTCCTGGTCTATCTGTACCCGTTCCGCAGCGCGTTCGACGGCACGATCGCGGCCGCCAAGGAGGCCGCGACCGCGCTCACCGGCATGAAGATCCGCACGACCAACGATCAGCAGCACATGCTGGTCGGGATGCTGTTCGGCGTGCAGGCGCTGCTCGCCCTCGGCCCCAAGGTCATCTCGCTGATGCCCGGCCTCATCCGCGCGTCGATCGTCACCAAGCTGCTGTTCCCGGGCACGACCGCGCCGGGCTGGCTGATGATGCTGGCCGCGCCGTTCTACGCGCTGTTCGCGTACATCATCGTCCTGATGCCGTACCAGATCACCGGCAGCTGGGAGTTCCTCGTCGGCAACGCCGGCATCCTCGGCGCGCAGGTCTTCATCGGCGCCTCGGGTCAGCGCCTCACGATGCCGCTCACCACCGAGGAGTCCCACCAGCGCATCCACAAGGCCTGGCTCTGGTACATCGGCACGCTCGTGATCTCGGCCGGCTTCATGATCTACGGCCTCTCGGACTTCATCGCGCAGCTGCACATCGGCCCGGTCCGCATCATCACCGGCGTGCTGTCGTTCGCCGGCAACGTGCTGGTGCTGACGCTCATCGGCACCGACGCGATCGTCGCGTCGATGGAGATGCTGCGCCGCAAGGTCGAGCCCGACCCCGCGCGCGAGGCCCTGCTCGACGAGGCCGAGCGCAAGCTGACCGAGTTCTGCCGGTAGCGCGGTCGTCCCGTGCGGGTCAGTACCCGTGCTTGCGCAGGGACACGCTCGCGACCAGGCCCATCGCGATGAAGAACGTGACCAGCGAGGACCCGCCGTAGCTGACGAACGGCAGGGTCACGCCGACCACCGGCGCGAGGCCGAGCACCATCGCGACGTTGACGACGACGTGCCAGAAGGTCATCGCGGCGACGCCGACGCAGATGACCGCGCCGGTGCGATCGCGGGCGCGCATCGCGACGTTCAGGATCCACAGCAGCAGGAAGGCGTAGAGCAGGAGCAGCACCACCGAGCCGATGAAGCCCCACTCCTCGGCCCACACCGAGAACGGGAAGTCGGTCCAGTGCTCGGGCAGGAAGTTGAACTGGCTCTGGGTGCCGTCCATGAAGCCCTTGCCGATGATCTTGCCGGAGCCCACCGCCGAGATGCTCTGCAGCGTGTGCCAGCCCGAGCCGGTCGGGTCCGACGACGGATCGAGGAAGGCCAGGATCCGCTGCTTCTGGTAGGCGTGCATGTTCTCCCAGACCACCGGGATGGCCATGAGGCCGGCGAGCGTGACCTGCACCATCGGCCACACGTCGGGCATCGCCAGGTAGCCGACGGTCAGGATCACCAGCGTCAGGAGGATCGCGGAGCCGAGGTCGGGCTGGATCGCGATCAGGATGACCGGCATGAACAGCGCCGCGCCGCGCGCCGCGAGCGACTGCCAGCGGTAGGCGCTCGCGTCGGTCTCTTGCAGGACGCGCGCGAGCACCATGATCACCGCGAGCTTGGCCAGCTCCGTCGGCTGGATGCCGACGCCTCCGATCTTGATCCAGCGCGTGGATCCCTTCGCTTCGGCGGCCTTGCCGAGCACGGTCACGACCACGAGCAGCACGACCACGACGCCGAGGCCGATCCACGCCACGCGCAGGAACGCGCGGTAGTCGACCATCGTCGCGATCGCGAAGCCGATCACGCCGACGACCATCCACGCGACCTGCTGGTCGAACTTGGCCTTGTGCTGCGTGCCGCGGGTCGCGCTGTAGAGGTTGAGCAGGCCGATCGCGGCGATCAGCACCACCGCGATGGTCAGCGGCCAGTCGATGGTCGCGCGGAAGCGACGCCAGCGGGTGACGCCGATCGACGTGCGCGGCAGCTCGATCCCGCCCTTCACGAGCGCGCCCCCGGCGTGGCGATGTGGCTCATGGCTTGTCCTCCGGGTGCGGGACCGTGGGCGTGGCGGGCGCGACGCTCTGGCCGCCGTCCTTCACCTTCGTGAAGTAGCCCTCGATGATCGCCTTGGCGAGCGGACCGGCGACCTTGCCGCCGCCGCCGCCGTGCTCGATCATGACGACCACGGCGATCTCGGGATCCTCGGCCGGCGCCCAGCCCGCGAACCACGCGTGGCTGTTGGTCGGGTGCCAGCCCTCCATCGTCCGCTCCTCGAGCCGCTCGCGGCGGCTCTTCGACTTGACCTCGGCGGTGCCGGACTTGCCGAGGATCGTGACGACGGTCGAGGTCGCGTACGGGTAGCCCGTGCCGCCCGGCTCGTTGACGACCTTGAACATGCCGCGCTTCCAGACATCGACCGCCTCGGGCGGGGTCTTGATCTGGCGCGCGACCTTGGGCTCGTACTCGAGCACGAGCTTGCCGTCGCCATCGAGCACGCGCGCCACGATCTGCGGCACCCACAGCGTCCCGCCGTTGGCGAGCGCGGCGTAGGCCATCGCCATCTGCAGCACGGTGACCTCGACGTCGCCCTGCCCGGTCGCGGCGTTGGTCGCGAAGCCGACCTTGTACTTGCCGCGCTGCTCGTACCAGGGCCGGGTCGGGATGCGGCCGGGCGCATCGCCATTGAGGCCCAGGCCGGTCGGCACGCCGAGGCCGTAGTCGCGCGCGACCTCGCTCATGCGATCGAGCCCGACGCGCTCGGCGAGGTGCCAGAAGTAGACGTTGCACGAGTGCTGGATCGCGCCGAGCAGATCGAGCGCGCCGTGGGCCGCGGTGCAATCGAAGGTGTTGCCCGACAGCTCGTACTGGCCGGTGCACGTGACCTTCTCGTCCTCGGTCACCTGGCCATCGGTGAGCGCGGCCAGCGCGGTCACGAACTTGAAGATCGAGCCCGGCGGGTAGGTCATGCGCAGCGTCTTGTCGATGAACGGCTTGCGCGGGTCGCTGTCGAGCAGCGCCTGATCGGCGCGGGTCAGGTGGCCGGTCATGATGTTGGGATCGAACGCGGGCTTCGACACCATCGCGAGGATCCGCCCGGTCTTGACCTCGACCACCACGACGCCGGCGGCCGCGTACGGCGCGACCGCGCGCTCGGCGATCTTCTGCAGCTTGAGATCGATCGTGAGCACGACATCGGAGCCCGCGACCGGATCGATCACGCGCTCGCCCTCGATGAGGCCAGCGGCCATCGCGTCGTCGATGCGCTTGCCCTTGGCGTCGACGGCGTAGCGCTCCTTGCCCTTCTTGCCGCGCAGGTAGTTCTCGAACATCGACTCGATGCCGTAGCGCCCGACCATCTCGCTCTGGCCGTAGCCCTGACCGGCGAGCCGCTCCTGCTCGTCGGCGTTCATCTGGGTCATGTAGCCGACGACGTGCGCCGCGACCTCGCCCTCGGGATAGAAGCGGTACGGCTCGCTGCGGATCTCGACGCCGGGCAGCCGCAGGTTGGCCTGATCGACGAGCGCGGCGCGCTCGGTGCCCTGATCCTCGAGGCCGAGCACCGGGGTCTTGGCCGAGCGCTTGGCGCCGGCCAGCGCGCGCTCCTGCAGCTTGGCGGCCTCCTCGTCGGTGAGGCCGAGCAGCTTGGTGAGCTCGGCGGCCGCGGCGGGATAGGTCGCGGGCGTGACGTAGAGGTTGTAGGCCAGGCGATTCGCCGCGAGCGGCACGCCCTTGCGGTCGAGGATCTTGCCGCGGATCGACGGCAGGAACCGCTCGTGGACGACGTTCTCGACGGTGCGCTGGTAGTAGCCGTCGCCGCGCATGACCTGGAGCTGCCAGAGGCGCCCGATCAGCACGAGGAACAGCAGCATCATGACGATGATCGCCGCGCGCAGCCGCTTGATGAGCTCCGGCAAGGCCGGGCCGGCACCCGAGGATCCGCGCATCAACACGAGGGCCTCATCAGCTCGTGATCCCCTCGAGCGCGGCGTCGCGCTCGCGATGGGTCCGGGCGAACGCCGCGTCGACGCGGCGGTGCAGCCAGAACACCGTCGGGCCGATCGCGCCGGTGCCGAGCGCGATCTGCAGGACGCTGCGGCCGGTCGAGCCCAGCGCGAGGCCGCGGTCGGCGAGCTCGCTGATGATGACGACCGCGACCGCCGCGGCCGCGCCGACGAACGCCGAGAACGCCAGCGTCATGGTCAGGCCGCGGACCAGGATGCGACGGTGGACGAGGTGGCCGAGGATGCAGACCAGGCCGCCGACGACGGCGTGGAGGCCGGTCGGCGCGCCGCCGAGCAGATCGGCGAGGTAGCCGACCATCACCGCGCCGGCGACCGCCGGCGCGATCCGGCCGCGGGCGGTCAGGCCGAGGTACGCCGCGACCAGCCCGCCGACGTCGGGCGCCGCGGCGTGCGGCACCAGCGGCAGGAGCCGCCACACGCTCGCGACGACGAGCAGCACGAGGTACGCCACCAGCACGTGCGACGAGGTCCTCACAGCGGCCTCGTGCCGAACGCCGGCTCGCTCTTGCGCTTGTGCTCGGCGTCGGGGTCGGGCGCGGGCGGCGCCGCGAGCAACACCATCACCGCACGCAGCGCGCCGAGATCGACCGCGGGCTCGACCTCGATCTCCTGCACCATGCGGTAGCTCTTGACCGTGACCGAGGCGACCGTGCCGACGACGATGCCGGCGGGGAACGCGCCGCCGGCGCCCGAGGTCACGACCAGATCGCCCTCGCGGACCACGCCCTTGCCGCTGGCGTCGAGCGGGCGCTCGAGCTCGATCTTGCCGTGGTAGCCGTTGTCGGCGCCCTCGCCGATCAGCGTGCCACCGCGACCCGCGCTGGGGATCACGACGTTGACCTTGGAGTCGGGATCGTTGATCAGCATGACGTCGGCGTGATCGCCGTAGGCGTCGAGGATCTTGCCGACCAGGCCCGCCGACGTGATGACCGGCATGCCGGCGGCGACCTCGCCCTGGCCGCGATCGATCCGGATCCGGATCGTGCGGAACTGCGGCGTGGTCGAGGCCGCGATCACGCGCGCGGCGATCGCGTCGGCGGGCGAGCGGCGCTTGAGCTCGAGCAGATCGGCGAGCGCGTCGGTGTCGACGGCGCGGCGCTGCGCGGCGGCGAGCTCCTTGCGCAGCCGCTCGTTGTCGGCGCGCAGCTCGCGGTTCTCGGACTCGACGCCGACCAGGCCGACGTAGCGCGACCAGATGCCGCCGACGCCCTCGACCAGCCACGACACCGCCGACTCGAGCGGCGCCGAGACCCGGAGGATCGCGTCGTCGAGGACGGTGTGGTTGCCGGTCTTGAGGCTCGACCGCAGCACCATCGCCGGCACCAGGATGAGGAGCCCGGCCAGAGACCAGTCGACCAGGCGCCGCCGGAACGTCATGACATCGCGCCCCGCGCTACTTCAGCGCGATCTCCCGGAGCAGCGCCAGCTCGTCGAGGACGCGGCCGGTGCCGAGCACGACGGCCAGCTGCGGGTTCTCGCAGACCATGACCGGCAGGCCGGTCTCCTCGCGCAGGAGGACATCCAGGTTCTTGAGCTGCGAGCTGCCGCCCGACAGCACGATGCCCTTGTCGACGATGTCGGCCGACAGCTCGGGCGGCGTGCGCTCGAGCACCGAGCGGACCGCGTCGACGATCGCGTTGACCGGCTCCTGCAGCGCCTCGCGGATCTCGTCGGAGTTGACGACCAGGGTCTTGGGCACGCCGGCGACCAGGTCGCGACCCTTGACCTCGACCGTCAGCGGCTCCTCGAGCGGGTACGCCGAGCCGATCTCCTTCTTGATGATCTCGGCGGTGCGCTCGCCGATGAGGAGGTTGTACTTGCGCTTGATGTACTGGACGATCGCCTCGTCCATCTTGTCGCCGGCGACGCGGATCGACTTGGCGAGCACGATGCCCGACAGCGCGATCACCGCGACCTCGGTCGTGCCGCCGCCGATGTCGACGATCATGTTGCCCGAGGGCTCGGTGATCGGCAGGCCCGAGCCGATGGCGGCCGCCATCGGCTCCTCGATCAGATAGACCTCGCGCGCCGAGGCCGCGAGCGCCGAGTCACGGACGGCGCGCTTCTCGACCTCGGTGATGCCCGACGGCACGCACACGATGACGCGCGGCCTGACCAGGGTCCGGCGCTGGTGCGCCTTCTGGATGAAGTAGCGCAGCATCGCCTCGGTCACCTCGAAGTCGGCGATGACGCCGTCCTTCATGGGCCGGATCGCGAAGATGTTGCCGGGGGTCCGGCCAAGCATCTCCTTGGCCTCCTTGCCGACGGCGAGCACCTTCTTGGGGCCCAAGGTTCCGGACTGCACCGCGACGACCGACGGCTCGTTGGCGACGATCCCACGCCCCTTCACAAAGGTGAGCGTGGTGGCCGTCCCCAGGTCGATGGCCAGGTCGTTGGAGAACATTCCGTAGACCCAATCGAAGAGCATGGCGTGATGAGACCTGTCGGGCCCGGCAGCTGCGGCCGTGGGTAACGGGGATTGCCCCGCGGTTATTCCTAGAATCGTGCTTTGCCAACGCCTCGAAACGGATAGAGGATTCGGCTAGAGCCGGGCGGGATTAGCACGCGGGTCCGGCAAGGTGCAAGCGGATCTTCCGCCGGTCGCCTGGCGCTTGCAGGGGTGGGGCCCCGCGGCTAGGATGCGCCGCCCCGCGACCTTCGCGGTCGCCGCCGACAAGAGAGTCGCACCATGCTCGACACACTGCGCCGCCAAGGCGCTTCGATCGTCATCTACGTCATCTTCGGAATCCTGATCGCGGTCTTCGTGATCAACTTCGGCGGCCCCGGGGCCGGCGGGAGCGGCTGTGGCGGCGGGGGCGGTGACGAGACCGTGATGACCGTCGACGGCAGCAAGCAGCGCATGCCCGCGTGGCGCTGGATGCTCAACTCCAGCCAGTACGTGCTCGGCAACGTGCCCAAGCGCCAGCGCCCGGAGACCGCGATGGAGCTGATCCTGCGCCGCGAGCTGCTGGCCGCCGAGGCCGAGCGCCGGGGCATCCAGGTCTCCGACGCGCTCATCGACGAGCGGATCAAGAACGGCGAGCTGTTCGTCTCGGGCATCCCGCTCGACGGCAAGCGGATCTACTTCGAGCAGGTCGGCGAGGAGTCGTTCTTCAACTACGACGCGCTCCTCGGCCTGACCCGCCAGCTGGGCCTCAGCATCGGCGCGTTCAAGGAGCAGCAGCGCCGCGAGATCCTGGCGCGGCTGGCGCTCGACCTCGTGATGGGCAGCGGCCGCGCGTCGCACGACGAGGCGCTGTCGCGCTACGTCGCCGAGAACACCAAGGTCTCCTTCGACGCGGTGCGGTTCGTGCCGCAGGCGTACGGCGACGCGATGGAGATCACCGACGCCGACGTCGAGCGCTACCTCGCGGCCCACGCCAGCGAGGTCAAGGACCGCTACACCGCCGACGAGCGCACCTACAAGGGTGTGAAGCCCGAGCTGCACCTGCGCCAGATCTTCGTCGCGAAGGCGGCGCCGGCAGCCGAGGGCAGCGGCGCGGACGGCGCGGGTTCGGGCAGCGCCGCCGGCGCGGGCAGCGCGGCGGGCTCGGGGAGCGCGGCCGGCTCGGCCGACGCGAAGGACGCGGGCGTGGCGGCGCTCGAGGCGGCGCGCACCGCGATCACCACGGGCAAGCGCACGTTCGTCGACGCCGCGAAGGCGATCGGCACCGACGCCGCCGCCAAGGCGCGCGGCGGTGACCTCGGCTGGCGCGCGAAGGACGCGCCCGCCCTTGACGATCCGAAGCTCAACGACGCGGTGCGCGCGCTCAAGGCGGGCGAGGTCTCGCCGGTGATCACGACCGACACGGGCTCGTACCTCGTGACGATCGAGGCCGAGCGCTCGGGCGACCTCACGTTCGACCAGGTGAAGCACGAGATCGCGTCGAGCCTGGCCAGGGACGCCTGGGCCGACGAGGCCGCGCGCCGCGCGGCGATCGCTGCGCTGGCCGAGGCGAAGGGCAAGAAGCTCGGCGATCTGTTCCCGCGCTCCGAGCCGCAGATGTCGCCCGAGGAGCAGCAGAAGCTCCAGGAGGAGATGCAGCGCCGGTTCCAGGAGATGCAGAACGGCGACGGGCCGCAGGGCATGCTTGATGCGCCGAAGTCGACGACCTGGGAGAGCCCCGATGTCCCGGCGGCGTGGATGGCGGATGACCAGCCGGTCGGTGGCGCGGGTGCGGGTTCCGCCGCGGCCCCGGCCGCGGGTTCCGCTGCGACGCCGACCGCGGGTTCCGCTGCGGCCCCGGCCGCGGGCGCGGGTTCCGCTGCGGCGCCGACGCCGGCCCCGGCCGCGACCGACATCATGAAGCCGTCGACCGACGTCCTGCCGGCGCTCGGCACCCTCGAGAAGCCGTCGGTCACCCGCGTGGGCCCGATCCAGCGGTCGGCCGACGACACCACGATCGGCAAGTCGCGCGAGGTCATGACCGCGCTGTTCGACGAGATTCCCGCCGGCGGCCTGGCGCCGCGCATCTACAAGGTCGGCGGCTCGTACGTCGTCCTCCAGGTCATCGACAAGCAGCTCGCCGAGATCGATGCGTTCGAGAAGAACGCCGACAAGGAGATCGCGCGCATGGCCAACGAGCGCGGGATGAAGCTGCTCAGCACCTGGCTGCGCGACCGCTGCCACGCGCTGAAGGACGCCGGCAAGATCACGTTCCTCGCCGCGCTGGTCACCGAGCACGACGACGCGGGCAACGCCCTGCCGACGACGTACGTGCCCTGCTCGTCGATGCCGTGAGCACCCGGCCCGCGGCCGCGGGCGATCGCCGCGCCGTCGACGGGCACCGGGCTCGCACGGGGCGGCGCGATCCGGTACCGTAGGGAACGGTGGCAGGGACCCAAGGCTCGCAGGAAGTTGCCGGGATCCCGTTTGCCGTGCGCACCGCCAACGGTGCCGGCAAGCTGGCGCTTGTCGAACAGGATCTGTTCGGCTGGCTCCACGTCGATCGGCTCGAGCTCGAGGTCCCCGGGCCCGACGCCGCGGGCCCGGCGTCGCGTTACCAGCGGCGTCGCACGCAGGTCCGGATCGCGTCGCTGCGGGTCGATCAGCTCGCGATCGACGCGCGGGTCGAGGCCGCCGCCGCCGCGCTCGCGGCCCATGGCATCACCGGGGTCGCAGCCCGCGCCACCGACGGCGCGATCGCGATCTCGGCGCGGGTCGCCGATGGCCTGGCCGCGTCCGACGTCTCGTTCCGCGTGGTGCTCACCAGCGCCGGCCTGGCGGTTCGCGCGCTGGCCGGGGCGCTGCGGGTGCACGGCCACCTGCCCACGCCCGGCCCGGTCATCGCGCATCGCGTGGTCGAGGCGCTGGTCGCCGCGGTCGGCGGTGGCGAGCCCGGCGTCACGGTGCGCGGCCTGTGCGACTTCGAGTTCGACGCGCTCGGCGCGTTCCTGTGGCGGCTCCTGCCGCCGGCGGGCTGGCGGTTGCCGTCGGTCGCGGGCATCGACCTGTGCGCGGTCCGGGTCGGCCGCGGCGCGATCCATCTGACCTACGCGCCCGCCGCGCAGCGCACCGCGCCGCGCGCCCTCGATCCCGCGACCCAGCTTGCCGCCGCGCACGACGCGATGCGCTCGGCCGACGAGCTCCTGCGCCGGGGCCAGCTCGACGAGGCGATGCGCGGCTATCGCGCGCTGGTCGCGTCCGCGCCCGCCGATCACCAGCCGCTGTTGCTCGAACGCATCCTCGCGGTCGGCGCGGCGCGCCCGGCCTGGTTCACCGACGCGGTCGAGCTCGCGCGCCAGGCGCTCGCGCGCTGGCCGGCGTTCGCGCCCGCGCGCGCGGCGCTGGCCTCGATCGCGATCGCCAAGGGCGATCCGCGCGACGCTGCGCTCCACCTGCAGGCGCTCGCGCAGCTCGCCGCCGCCGATGGCGACGACGACGGCGCGGCGCTGGCCGCGCTGGCCGCGGCCCGGCTCCTGCGCGTGCTCGATCCGGGCGCGGCGACCGCGCTCTACCAGCAGGTCCTCGATCACCGCCCGGGGCACCCCGAGGCCCAGGCCGCGCTCGCCGATCGGCTCGCCGACGAGCAGCGCTGGCCGGAGCTCATCCGGCTCTTGCGGGCGCGCGCCGCCGCCACGATCGATCGCGCCCGCGCCGCGCGCGATCACGTGCGCATCGCCGAGGTGCTCGCGCTCTACCTGCGCGATCGCGCCAGCGCGCGGGCCGAGCTCGAGCGCGCCCGCGTGCTCGATCCCGAGGAGCCGGTCGTCCACGAGACGCTCGCGATGGTCGCCGACGACGACGG
The DNA here is from genome assembly GCA_021413675.1 of Deltaproteobacteria bacterium. Lineage (GTDB taxonomy): Bacteria > Myxococcota_A > Polyangia > Haliangiales > Haliangiaceae > JAIOQA01. Next base: position 10,579 of record JAIOQA010000140.1, read on the forward strand.
CGATCGGCTCGGCGCGATCGCGGCGTGGACCGCGGTCTACGATCTCGCGACCGCGCGCCGCGACGCGCCCGGCATGGCCCGCGCCCTCGCCCGCCGCGCGCGGATCCGCGAGGAGGCCGGCGACATCGCCGACGCCGACGCCG
>JAIOQA010000131.1 GCA_021413675.1 Deltaproteobacteria bacterium
GAGGGGCTGCGCCGGGATCGCGACGGCCGGATCGCGACCGGCGCGACCTCGAACCTGATCGCGATCGTCGCCGGGCGGATCGTGACCGCGCCGCTCCGCGCCGGGATCCGCCCGGGGGTGACCCGCGCCCGGGCGCTCGCGCTCGCGGCCGCGCGCGGCCACGGCGTCGACGAGCGCGACCTGACCGACGCCGAGCTCGTCGGCGCCGACGCGGTGCTCATCGCCAGCTCGATCCGGGGCCTGGTGCCGGCGCACGCGCTGGTGGTGGGCGAGGCGCGCCGCCAGTGGTCGGGCCCGGACCCGATCGCGCGCGCGCTCGTCGGCGCGTACGACGAGTACGTCGCCGAGGTCGCCACCCGCGCCGCGGGTTGATACAGTCGCCGCGATGGCTCGCAAGGACGCGCGGACCCTGCGCGACGACGCCTCGGAGGCCGCGGCTGCGGGGAAGCACAAGCGCGCCCTCGAGTGCTACCTCGAGCTCGAGCGGCTCGAGGCGGGCGATCCGCAGTGGTCCAAGCGCGCCGGCGACATGTACCGCCGCATCAACAAGGATCGCGACGCGGTCGCGGCCTACGATCGCGCGGTCGATCGCTACGCCACCGGCGGCTTCATCGTCCAGGCGATCGCGCTCTGCAAGGTGATCCTGCAGATCGATCCGACCCACTCCGAGACCGTGCGGCGCCTCGCCGACATGACCTCGCAGCAGGAGAGCGGGCGCTCGCGCATCGGCGCGCTGGCGGCGCGCCAGGCCCAGGTCTCCGACGAGGAGCTCGCGACCCTGCCGACCCGCGGCGGCCGCCCGGCGGCGGTCGCGCTCGAGCCCGAGCGGACGCCGGTCCGCGCCGCCGATCCCGGCGACTTCGAGCTCGAGCTCGAGCCGGTCCGCGCGGTCGCGGCATCGCGGCCCGCGAGCGCGGCGCCGCGCGACGCGGGCATCGGCGACTTCGACCTGTCGCTGGCGCCCGATCTCGGCGACATGGAGATCGAGCGCGCGTCGACCGCGCGCGCCCGCCGCGACTCGGCGCTCGAGCTCGACGCCGACGACCTCGAGGATGTCGAGGCGGCGCCTCGCCGGCCCGCGCCGGTCGCCGCGCCGGTCGTGACCCGGCCCGCGGCGCCGCCCGCGCCATCGGTCAAGCCACCGCCGCCCAAGCCCGCGCCGCCCACGCCGGGCCGCGCCCGCACCAAGGCGCCGTCCAACGGCCCGATCACGCTCCTGCCGGGCGCGCCGCTCGACAGCGTCCGCCTCGGCGACATCGCCCGCGGCGCGCTCGAGCGCCGCAAGGACGACGGGTCCGGCAGCGGCATGTTTGTCATCCCGCTCGACGACACCGATCTGGTCGCCGACATCGAGGACGATCTCGACGACGATCAGGACGACACCAGCTCGCTCGATCTGGTGATCACGACCGACGTGCCGACCGGCCCCGATCCCGAGCCCGAGGCCGACAACACGTACTCCGCCGAGCCCGAGGAGCTATCGCTCGACGAGCTGAGCGAGTACGACGACGACGACGAGCTCGCCCAGCCGCGCGCGTGGTCGGCCGGGGCGCGTCGCGCGCTGGCCGAGACCCCACTTCTGTCCGGCCTCAGCCACGATGCCCTCGAGGCGCTCGTCACCCGGCTCGCGCTGGTCACGCTCGCGCCCGGCGAGATCCTGTTCCGCGAGGGCGACGCCGGTCAGACGCTCTACATCGTCGCCAGCGGCCAGGTCGCGGTGATCCACGAGGGCCCGCCGCAGGTCGTCGCCGCGCACCTCGGCGCCGGCGCGTTCTTCGGCGAGGTCGCGCTCATCACCGAGCAGCCGCGCGGCGCGACGATCGCCGCGGTCGACGACGTCGAGCTGCTCGCGATCGATCGCGACCTGGTCTCGCAGCTGATCGCCGATCACCCCGAGGTGCTGTTCGTGATCCTGCGGTTCGTGCGCGACCGGCTGGTCGAGCGCCTGCTCGACACCAGCCCGCTGTTCTCGCCGCTGCCGCCCGACGATCGCGCGTCGCTCGCCGCCCGCTTCAAGTTCCTCGAGATCGAGCCGGGCTCGGTCATCGTCGAGGAGGGCGCGCGCGCCGGCGGGCTCTACGTCTTCCTCGCCGGCCGCGCCGATCTGCGCCGCGGCAAGGAGCTGCTCGGCTACCTCGGCGCCGGCGATCTCGCGGGCGAGGCCTCGCTCTTGCGCGGCGCGCCGTCGCCGGTGCGCTGCGGCGCGGTCACCCGCTGCCTGGCGCTCTGCCTGTCCGGCGCCGACTTCCGCGAGATCATCATGACCCACCCGCACGTGCTCGAGTACGTGAACGACCTCGCCGATGCGCGGAGCCGGGCGATCGCGGATCTCAGCGGCCTCGGCGGCCGCGTCGACATGGTCTAGCGCTCCATCAGCCGTCACCGCGACCGCCGGCACCCCCGCGCGGGCCGCGTCGGGCGGGTTCCTCGACGATCTGGGCCCGTCGCTCGGCGATCTCGGTCGCGGCCTTGCGCGTCAGCCGCGACGACGACGGCGCCGCGCGGCTCGACGCGAACGACGACGAGATCCACCACCACACGACGATCAGAACGGGCCACAGCATCGCCGCCACGCCCGACGATCGCCCGACGCCGTGACCGCGCCGCGGGCTACAGGGCCAGCGCCGCGTCGAACAGCAGGAACCAGTAGCACTTGATCCAGATCGGCGTGCAGTTGTCGTTGATCATCGAGTGGTGACCATCGCAGCCGTCTGCGCTGCCGTTCGCCGGGTCCCAGTCGGACACGTTGAAGCCGGTCCCGAGCGTGGCGGGGCAGGAGTTCACGTGCTCGGTCGGGATCTTGCCGAGGTTCATGCTCGCGCCCTTCACGTTGTGGCCAGGCGCCGCACCGTTCAGCGGGTTGTAGATGCCGTCGAACGAGTTGGCGGTGATGAACAGGCGATCGATCCGGTGCGCCGGCCACGTCGACGGATCGAGATAGGTCGCGTATGCGTGGTCGTTCGCCACGCCGCCGGCGAGCGGGTAGGGCGTGTACCACGCGGTCACGTCGACCCAGACCAGGTGGGCCGGAGGGGGCACCAGCGACAGGAACTGCTCCATGTGGTGCGGCGGGCCGTTGGTCGTCGTGTCCTCGACATCGTCGCTCTTGTGGTTGTTGTCGAGCGTGGCGTACGGCGCCGCGAACACGAGGCCCGCGATCACGTTCTTGTTCTTCGTGATCCAGGTCGCGACCTCGCCGCCCTGCGAGTGGCCCGAGATCACGATGTGCGACCACGCGGGCGCGCCGTTGTACCAGTAGCCCGGATCAGGGGCGTACGCCGCGCCGTAGTTCCAGAAGACGTTCCAGTCGACGACGTCACCGTGGTCCTTGAGCATCGCCGCCAGCACGACCCCGAAGCGGTACGTGATCGAGTTGTACGCGGGCACGTAGCCGGCCTGCGCGTCGTGGCCGAAGAAGCCGTTGTCGTGGCCGTCGACCTGCTGCGCGTAGAGCTTGCCGTAGCAGTCAGGCCAGAAGCCGCAGAGGTCCGGCGTGTGGACCTGGTTGCGATACGCCAGCGCGATCACGTAGAAGCCCCGCTTCGCGGCCGCGGCGTAGTAGTCGCGGTGCAGCCCGACGGGGCCGTTGTTGCCGGGCAGGAACAGCAACAGCTTGGTGCCGCGCGCCGGATCGTCCGGTGCGTAGACGTAGTTCTCGTCGGAGTTGCCCTTGGGGTCCGAGAGCGAACCGTCGTAGGTCTGGCCCGGCGCGATCTTGCTGGTCGCGACGGACCAGCACCGGTACCCGTTCGGCAACTTCTCCGAGTGGCAGTCGGCGTGGGCGGCGCGCGCGGCGACGAGGGCACCCGCGAGGCACGCAAGAACGGTCAGACTTTTTCGCATGTCCGGCGGAGTAGCCGCCGGTGGCATGTGACCTCGACCTGGCGGCGCCTCGCGCGTCGCTCGATCAGTTCACGTCGATGCCGCCCTTGGTCTTCGCCGGCTTGTCCGGCGTCGTCGCGGTGTCGGGCGCGAAGAAGGTCGCCATCGGGTTCCAGCCGAAGCTGGTCGCGACCAGCGCGCCGCCGAGCAGCAGGTACACGATCCCGATGAGCAGGTGGGTGCGCCGGTTCATGGCGAACAGGCCCTTCTTGCCCTCGTCCTTCTTCTGGTCAGTCTTCGGATCGCGCGCGAGCCACAGGCGGTACACGCCGAAGGCCATCACCCAGATCGCGACGAGCAGAGACAGCCACTGCGGCACTCGCATGTTGCGCACTAGTACCTCGGCACCGCGGCTTTTGCGAGCTGACCCGCGGCTCGAGGACAGGTGGCTGGACCAACCCGCGCTGCGCAAAACGTTGCGCGATACAGAGGAGGACTCACGCGCGATCGGCCCCTTGACACCCCCACCCGCGCCGCGCAAAGGTGCCTGCCCGCCAAGGCCATGCCGCATTCTCCTTCTAAGCCAAAGAATTCCGCGGCCTTCTACGACGTGGACGGGACGCTGATCAAGATCAACATCGTCCACACGTACGCGTTCTACGCGGCGCGGCAGCCGGGCCTCCTCGAGTCGGCCAAGCAGACGATCGTCACCGCCGCTTCGTTGCCGCTGTTCTGGGCGGCGGACAAGCTCAGCCGGAAGCTCTTCAACGAGATCTTCTATCGCTCGTACAAGGATGCCTCCGAGGATCGCCTCGTCGTCCTCGCCGAGGAGCTGTTCGAGGACGTCATCCAGCCCAACATCTATCCGCGGGCGAAGGACCTCATCGCCGAGTCGCGCGCCGCGGGCTGTCGCCAGGTGCTCATCTCGGGCGCGCTCGACTTCACGATGAAGCCGCTGGCGCGCTACCTCGGCGTCGACGATCTCATCGCCAACCGCCTCGAGTTCGACCGCGGCTACGCCACCGGCCACCTGCACAAGCCGTTCGTGGCCGGCGCGACCAAGGCCGACATCATGCGGGCGTTCGCCGCCGAGCACGACATCGACCTCGCGAAGTCGTGGGCGTACTCCGACAGCTTCTCCGACTATCCGATGCTCGCCGTCGTCGGTCACCCGACCGCGGTCCATCCCGACTTTCGGCTGCGCCGGACGGCGCGCAGCTACGACTGGCCCATCCTCGATCTCGACGAGCCAGACGGCCCCCGCCGCCCGCCGACCCGCACTCCTCACGGCTCCGCGCGCTTCGCGCGCAAGTAGGTGTCCATGCGCGCCATCCGCCCCAAGACCCGCGCCAGCTCGCGCGAGCACATCGTCACGATCGACACCGACTCGGCGCCGCGCATCATGTTCTACGGCGAGAACTTCCTCCTCGAGGACTTGCCGATCGGGACGCGCGTCATCTACCCGAAGCGGCCGCTGACCGGCATCGCCAACCCGCGGGCCGCGATCCGCTACGCGCTCAACCACCCCGAGGGCATGGATCCGCTGCACGCGCTCCTGTCGCCGGGCATGAAGGTCACGGTCGCGATCGACGACATCTCGATGCCGCTGCCGGTGATGCGCACGCCGGACGTGCGCCAGCTCGTGCTCGAGATCGTGTGCGAGATGCTGGCCGACCACGGCGTGGATGACGTCCACCTGGTGATCGCGCTCGCGCTCCACCGCCGCATGACCGACGCCGAGATCAAGCGGATGGTCGGCACCAAGATCTGGAACCAGTACTGGCCCGATCGCCTCTACAACCACGACGCGTGTGACCCCGACGGCATGGTCGTGCTGGGCAAGACCCGCCACGGCGAGCTGGTCGAGGTGAACCGCCGCGCCGCGGAGTCGGACCTCGTCATCTACGTGAACATGAACTTCGTGCCCATGAACGGCGGGCACAAGTCGATGGGCGTGGGCCTGTGTGGCTACGAGAGCCTCAAGGCCCACCACACGCCCAAGATGATCGCGGACTCGAACTCGTACATGAACCCGCCGGACTCGGCGATCTCGCACTCGATGAACCGCCAGGGCTCGGTCGTCGAGCAGCACCTGAAGGTCTTCCACATCGAGACCGTGCTGAACAACCGCACGTTCGATGGGCCCCTCGACTTCCTGATGAAGAACGAGGACGACTTCACCGAGAGCGATCGGCTGAAGTTCCAGGGCATGAAGTGGGCGCTCGACAAGCTGCCGTTCGCGGCGCGGCGCGAGCTGTTCATGCGCACGCCCGCCGGCTACGAGCTGATCGCGTGCAACGCCGGCGCGTGCGAGCCGGTGCACGACAAGACGCTCGCCAAGAGCTTCGAGCAGTACGCGGTCGAGGTCGAGGGCCAGGCCGACATCCTCATCACCGGCATCCCGTACATCTCGCCCTACAACGTCAACTCGAAGGCGCTCAACCCGCTGCTCGTGCAGGTGATGGCGCTCGGCTACTACTACCACATGTACCGACGACAGCCGCTGCTCCGCGAGGGCGGCGTCCTGATCATCGCGCACCCGTGCTCGGACAAGTTCGATCCGGTCCACCACCCGAGCTACATCGAGTTCTTCAACCGGCTCCTGCCCGAGACCACCGACGCGTACACGCTCGAGAAGAAGTACCAGGACGAGTTCGCGTACAACCCGAGCTACGTCGAGATGTACCGGCGCGGCAACGCCTACCACGGCGCGCACCCGTTCTACATGTGGTACTGGGGCCAGCGCGGCCGCGAGAAGGTGTCGCGCGTGATCGTCATCGGCGCCGACAACACGACGGTGCCGGCGCTGATGGGCTGGGAGACCGCCGGCAGCATGGCCGAGGCGGTCGCGATGGCCCGCGGCACGATGGGCCGCTCGGCGCAGATCACGATGCTGCACCACCCGCCGATCGTCATCTCGGACGTGATGTGATGAGCGGCCGCGGTAACGGGCACGGGCACGGCCACGGCAGCAGCAGCGATGCGGAGCGCGCGGCGCGCGCCGAGCTCCATCCGACCTCGTCGTCGGCCGCCGCGGCGCGCGCGGCCAAGGGCGGCGGCCAGGCCGAGCCGACCTCGCCGGCCGATCGGCTGCCGACGGATCAGCCGCGCCTCGACGTGGCGCAGATCCTCGACGGCAAGAACATCTTGCTCATCGGCACGACCGGCTTCGTCGGCAAGGTCGCGCTGTCGATGCTCCTGCATCACTACCCGAACGTGCGCCGGGTCTACTGCCTGGTCCGCCCGGGCGCCGGCAACACCGCCGACGAGCGCTTCTACAAGAAGGTCGCCTCGGCCGAGCCGTTCCGCCCGCTGCGCGAGCAGCACGGCGACGGCTACCTCGACTTCATGCGCTCGAAGATCGTCGCCTTGCCCGGCGACATCGGCCGCGCGCTCTGCAACTTCACCGACGAGACCTTCGCGCAGTTCGAGGCCGACGGCGGCCTCGACGTGATCATCAACAGCGCCGGCCTGGTCTCGTTCATGCCGTCGCTCGAGAGCGCGCTGCGCATCAACACGATGGGCGCGAAGAACGTCCTCGAGGTCGCGCGCCGGGCGAAGTGCAAGCTGGTGCACGTGTCGACCTGCTACGTCGCGGGCGCGCGCGATGGCGAGATCTGGGAGGACGAGCCGGTCGTCGGCTACTTCCCGCGCCAGGACGAGCTCAAGGACAAGGACTTCGACGCCGAGGCCGAGATCGCCGACTGCCACAAGATCATCGATCGCGTGCGCGACGAGTCGAACGACCGCGCCCACATCTCGATGTTCCGCGAGCGCGCGGCGAAGTCGCTCGAGCAGCAGCGCCGCGATCCCGACGACCCCGACGATCTCAAGCTCGCGGTCGCGCGCGAGCGCAAGATCTGGATGGCCACGCACCTGACCCACCTGGGCATGGAGCGCGCCACCCACTGGGGCTGGACCAACACGTACACGTACACCAAGAGCCTCGGCGAGCAGATCATCCTCGCCGATCGCACCGTCGTGTCGACGGTCGTGCGGCCTGCGGTCGTCGAGAGCGCGGTGCGCTACCCGTTCCCGGGCTGGAACGAGGGCTTCAACACCACCGCGCCGCTGGTCTACCTCGTGGTCAAGGGCCACCGCTCGATCCCGGCCGGCCACAACACCGCGCTCGACGTCATCCCGGTCGACTTCATCGCCGCTGGCATGCTGCTCGCGACCGCGGCGGTGCTCGCCAACGTGCACGAGCCGGTCTACCAGCTCGGCGCCAGCGACCTCAACCGCGTCACCGCGCGCCGGCTCACCGAGCTGACCTCGATCGCGGTGCGCCGCGACTACCGCCGGAAGATCAAGGCGGGCGAGGACAAGTGGAAGTCGCGGCTGCGCGCGCGCCTGGGCGGCGTGGCGGTCAGCTACGACCAGTTCCAGAAGCGCTCGTCACCGCGGCTCAAGGCGCTGGCCGATGGCCTGACCGAGGCGATCGACGACAACCTGCCGCGCTGGGGCGCGCCGCGCCTCGAGGCGTGGGCGACCCGCGCCAAGGACGAGCTCGCGAAGATCAGCCACTTCTCGGGCCAGGTGATCGATCTGGTCTCGATCTTCAAGCCGTTCAACCACGACCGCGACATCACGTTCCGCTGCGACAACATCCGCGCGCTGTGGCGGCGGGTGACGCCGGCGGATCAGCAGAAGCTGTGGTGGGAGCCCGAGACCGTCGACTGGCGGCACTACTGGATGGAGACCCACTACGCGGGCCTCAAGCAGTGGGTGTTCCCGACCCTCGACGAGGAGTTCGGTCAGAAGCCGCGCTCGGTCTACACGTACAAGGACCTGCTCGAGCTGCTCGACGCGGCCACCAAGCTGCACAAGCACCGGGTCGCGTTCCGCTACCTGCCCAAGCCGACCGCGGACGACGACCAGCCCGAGCCGGTGGTCTACCGCTACGGCGAGGTCGCGGACCTCGTGCTGCAAGGCGCGGGCATCCTGCGCCAGCGCGGCCACGTCGTCGGCGATCGCGTCATGCTGATGTCCGAGGGCCGGCCCGAGTGGGGCATCGCGTACTTCGCGATCCTCCGCGCCTCGGGCGTCGCGGTGCCGCTCGACGCGCAGCTGTCGCTGGCCGAGGTCGCGAACCTGGTGAAGGTCTCGGGCGCGAAGGCGATCGTGATCTCGCGCCGCCAGGCCGAGCGCCTGTGCGACGACGCCGAGGTCGAGTACGACGACGCGGAGGACGACGGCCAGGCGTGCCCCGCGCATCGCGCGCTCGCGATCCACCTCGCGACCGCCGGCGCGCCGATCGATGTCCTCGCGTTCGACGAGCTGCTCACCGAGCCCGACGTCTCCGCGGGCGCGGTCCCGGCGCAGGTCAAGGGCGACACGATCGCGTCCGTGATCTTCACGTCGGGCACCACCGGGCAGCCCAAGGGCGTGATGCTCAGCCACAAGAACTTCACGGCGATGGCCGCGAAGCTGTCGTCGTGCTTCACGCTGTACGCGCACGACGGCCTCCTGTCGGTGCTGCCGCTGCACCATACGTTCGAGTTCTCCGCCGGCTTCCTGATGCCGCTCGTGCACGGCGCCTCGATCACGTACATGGAGGAGATCGAGGCCGACGCGATCAGCGATGCGCTCGACACCGGCCACATCACCGGCATGGTCGGCGTGCCGGCGCTCTGGCAGCTGTTCGAGCGCAAGATCTGGAAGACCTTCTCCGAGCGCGGGCCGCTGGTCGAGCGCGCCTTCGACTCGATGGTCGACATCGGCCGCTCGGTCCGCGACAAGCTGCCGATGGACGTGGGCCTCGGCAAGGTGATGTTCTACCCGGTGCACAAGAAGCTGGGCGGGCGGCTGCGCCTGCTCATCTCGGGCGGGTCGGCGCTGCCGCCGGAGACGATGAAGGCGTTCCGCGGCCTCGGCTTCAACCTGTTCGAGGGCTACGGCATGACCGAGGCCGCGCCGGTGCTCACCGTGACCCGGCCCGGCGACAAGGTCGTGCCCGGCTCGGTCGGCCGCGCGCTGCCCGGCATCGACGTGCGCATCGACGCGCCCGACGCGAGCGGCGTGGGCGAGGTCGTGGCCAAGGGCCCGAACGTGATGATCGGCTACTACGAGAACGCGGCCGCGACCGGCGAGACGATCCGCGAGGGCTGGTTGCACACCGGCGATCTCGGCAAGCTCGACAAGGACGGCAACCTGACGATCGTCGGGCGCAAGAAGGAGATGATCCTCGGCCCGTCGGGCGAGAACGTCTACCCCGACGAGCTCGAGGAGCTGTACCTCGACTCGCCGTACGTGAAGGAGCTGTCGGTCGTGGGCCTGCCGAGCGGCGACAGCGAGAGCGTCGCCGCGCTGGTCGTGCCCGACTACGAGGCCAAGCGCGATGGTGAGGCGCTGTCTCGCGAGGATGTCCGCGAGCACGTGCGCGAGCACATCAAGAAGGTGTCGAAGACCCTGCCGCTCTACAAGCGCATCAAGGTCATGCACCTCTGGGACTTCGATCTGCCCAAGACGTCGACGCGCAAGGTGAAGCGCAAGGACGTCATCAAGGAGCTCGAGCGGCTCGAGCGCGCCGTGAAGGGCGGGGCGCAGGCCGCCAAGGACGCCGCGGCGAGCGTCGCCTCGGGCGGCGCTGGCGACTGGGTCCAGGGCGTGGTCGCCCAGGTCTCGCAGAAGAAGCGCGGCGACGTGACCTCGGCCTCGCGGCTCGAGGATCTCGGGTTCGACTCGCTGATGATGACCGAGCTCGCGGTCGCGCTCGAGGCCGGCGGCGTGGCGCTGCCGGATCCGAGCGAGCTCACCGCGATCGAGACGGTCGCCGATCTCGAGGCGCTGGTCGCGCGGCTCGGGCACGCCAAGCCCAAGGCGGGCAAGGCGAAGGTCGCGAACGGCGCCGATCCGGCGGACCGCGGCTCGTGGGGCGGCGCGCACGATGCCGACAAGCCCGACGACGACATCGACGTGCCCAAGCCGCTGGTCGCGATCGGCCGCAGCGTGCTGCGCCGGGCGCAGCGCGCGCTCTACGACAACGTGCTCGAGACCCGCATCCACGGCGCCGGCCACGTGCCGCCGTTCGGCGGGTACATCGTGGCGGCGAACCACGCCAGCCACCTCGACATGGGTCTCTGCAAGTACGCGCTGGGCGAGCAGGGCGATGCGCTCGTCGCGCTCGCGGCGAAGGACTACTTCTTCGAGGATCCGGTCCGCCGGATGTACTTCGAGAACTTCACGAACCTGGTGCCGATGGAGCGCTACGGCTCGCTGCGCGAGTCCTTGCGGCTCGCGTCGGATGTCATTCGCCAGGGCTACATCCTGCTCATCTTCCCCGAGGGCACGCGCTCGGACTCGGGCGTGATGGCCGACTTCAAACCGTCGCTGGGCTACCTCGCGCTGCAGAACAAGTGCGGCATCCTGCCGATGTACCTGGCGGGGACGCACGAGGCGATGCCGAAGGGCTCGTGGCTGCCGAAGGAGCGCGAGGTCGGCGTGCACATCGGGCCGTTCCTCACCTACGAGAACGTGGTCAAGCTGGCCGGCGAGCGCTCGCGCGCCGAGTCGTATCGCCACATCTCGCAGCACGTCGAGGGCGTCGTGCGGCGGCTCGCGCCGCGCGACCGCGCGTGGACCCTGGGCGATGCCGGCACGATGCCGCTGGCGCAGTGGCAGGCCCAGAACGGCGTCGCCGTCGACGAGGAGGGCGCGTCGTGACGATGGTGCTGGTGACCGGCGCGACCGGCTTTCTCGGTGAACACCTGTGCCGCGTGCTGCGCGAGCGCGGGGTGGCGGTGCGCGGCCTGGCGCGCACGCGCTCGGATGTGCTCTCCGATCTGGGTGTCGAGCTGGTGCGCGGCGACGTGAACAGCGGCGACGAGCTGGCGCGCGCGCTGGTCGGCGTGGACGCGGTGTTCCACCTCGCGGGCGTGGTGTCGCGCGATCCCGACGATGGCCAGCGGATGATGCGGCTGCACGTCGATGGCACGCGCCGCGTGATCGAGGCGATGGCCGAGGCCACGGTGAAGCGCCTGGTGCTCGCGTCGACCTCTGGGACGATCGCGGTGTCGAAGGAGCCGCAGGTCTTCGACGAGACGTTCGACTACGCGGCGGATGTCGTCGCGGGGTGGCCGTACTACGCCTCGAAGATCTATCAGGAGAAGCTCGCGTTCCGGCTCGGCGCCGAGCGCGGCATCGAGGTCATCGCGATCAACCCGAGCCTCTTGCTCGGGCCCGGCGATCGGCGGATGTCATCGACCGGCGATGTGCGGCGGTTCCTGCGCGGCCAGATCCCGACGGTGCCGAAGGGCGGCGTCAACTTCGTCGACGCGCGCGACGCGGCGATCGCGACCGCGAACGCGCTGGTGCGCGGCACGCCGGGGCAGCGGTACCTGCTCGGCGGGCCCAACTGGACGGTCGCGGAGTTCTTCGGCCGGCTGGCGCGCGTGAGCAAGGTGCGCGGGCCGTGGCTGAAGCTGCCCTCGAAGCTGAGCCGGTGGGGCGCGGGGATGATCGAGCACGCGTACCGCGCGCGCGGCGCGGAGCCGCCGGTGGATCGCGTGTCGGTCGAGATGAGCGAGCACTACTGGTGGTTTGACTCGACGAAGGCGGAGCGTGAGCTCGGCTTCGAGGCCAGGGATCCGTCGCTGACGCTGCACGATACGGTGGCGTACCTGCGGCAGGGCGTGGACGGGGATCTCTGAACCGAGCGACGACCACGCCTACAACGTTGACGTGGGCGTGATCGAAGACCTGGGCGTTGTCTGCGACGGCGACGGCGACGTATCACGTGGACCTTGACCGCGGCGCTGCCGCGGCGCGCGGGAACTCGGGGAACGCGAGCGTCGCCGTCGCCGTCGCCGTCGCCGTCAAGGTCGGTCGTCGCCGTCGCCGTCGCCGTCGCCGTCCAGGTCAACGAGGGCCGTCAAGGTCAACGAGGGGCCGTCAACGTCGACGTGGAGTCGTGGACACTGACGTGGTCTGGGTGTGGGTTGCCAGATCGTGCCGGGTCTCGCCCGAGGTGGTCGGGAGATCGCCAGGGCGGGGGCGGTGATCGGGCTGGCCCGCGCTCGGGTTCATCCCGTACCATCATCGGATGGTGACGCCGGGGCAGATCCTTGCGGGGAAGTTCCAGGTCGAGCGGGTGCTCGGCCAGGGTGGCATGGGCGTGGTCGTGAGCGCGTACCACATGGTGCTGGGCCAGCGGGTCGCGCTGAAGTTCCTCTTGCCCGAGGCGATGCAGCACCGCGAGGCGGTCGAGCGCTTCCTGCGCGAGGCGCGGGCGGCGGTGCGGCTCAAGAGCGAGCACGTGGGTCGCGTGATCGATGTCGGCACGCTCGAGGACGGCGCGCCGTACATCGTCATGGAGTACCTCGACGGCACGGACCTGTCGGGCTACGTGCAGCGCCACGGCACGCTGTCGGTGATCCAGGCGGTCGACTTCCTGCTGCAGGCGCTCGAGGCGATCGCCGAGGCTCACGCGCTGGGCATCGTCCACCGCGATCTCAAGCCGGCGAACCTGTTCATCACGCGCGCGCCCGACGGCGGCGCGCTCATCAAGGTCCTCGATTTCGGCATCTCGAAGGCCGCGACCGCGGATCAGGACTTCAGCCTGACGCGGACCTCGGCGGTCATGGGATCGCCGGGCTACATGTCGCCGGAGCAGCTGCGCTCGACCCGCGACGTCGACGCGCGCTCGGACATCTGGGCCCTCGGCGTGATCCTCTACGAGCTGACCAGCGGTCGCCAGCCGTTCGTCGCCGAGTCGATCACCGAGCTCGCGCTCAAGGTCGCGATGGATCCGGCGCCGCCGATGTACGTCGCCGCGATGCCGGCGGGCTTCGATCAGGTCGTGCTGCGCTGCCTCGAGAAGGATCCGGCCAACCGCTTCGCCAACGTCGCGGAGCTGGCGGCCGCGCTGGTGCCGTTTGGCGCGGCCAGCGCGCTGGAGTCGGCGCAGCGGATCGCGCGCGTGCTCCAGGTCCAGGTCGCGAGCCCGTTCGCGCGCGCGGCGAGCACCGGTGCCGTGGCCGGCGCGCCGACGACCTTGTCGGGCGCGACCGGCCAGGCCTCGAGCTCCGCGATCCACGGCGCGCCGAAGCGCAAGACCGGCCTGTTCGTCGGGCTCGGCGCGATCGTCGTCGCCGGCGGCGTGGGCGCGATGATCGCGCTCGGCGGCGGCAAGGGCAGCGGCGCGGCGCCCGCGGGTCAGCCAGTGGGCTCGGCGAGCGCGCCGGCGCCAGCGACGCCAGTGACGCCCGCGACGCCATCCGCGCCACCCGCCGGGTCGGCGACCGCGACCGCTGGATCGAATGCGCCGAGCTCGCCGCCGGCAGACTCCGCCGCGCCCGCGGGCTCCGCGGCCGCACCGGCCACCCCGGCGACGCCCGGCGGCTCCGCGGCCACGCC
>JAIOQA010000132.1 GCA_021413675.1 Deltaproteobacteria bacterium
GCGCCGCCGGCGGCGCCGGCCCGAGCCGTTCTTCGCCCAGGTCGGGCGGGGCACGCTCGAGGTGATCGCCGAGCTGAAGGGCGTGCTCGCGTTCGTCGGCGCCGTGGTGCGCGCGGTCCTCGGCATCCTCCACGAGCCGAAGACCGCCAACTGGCGCGAGGTCCCGCCGACGATGGAGCGCATGGGCGCCGACGCGCTGCCCATCGTGCTCGTGATCAACCTGCTGGTCGGGTTCGTGCTCGCGTACCAGGGCGCCGCGCAGCTCAAGCAGTTCGGCGCCGACATCTACGTCGCGGATCTGGTCGGCAAGTCGATCACGCGCGAGATGGGCCCGCTCATGACCGCGATCATCCTGTGCGGGCGGTCGGGCGCGGCGTTCGCGGCCGAGCTGGGCTCGATGAAGGTCTCCGAGGAGATCGACGCGCTGCGCACGATGGGCTTCGGGCCGGTGCGCTACCTGGTGCTGCCGCGCATCGTCGCGCTGATGCTGGTGCTGCCGATGCTGACCCTGATCGGCGAGGCGGTCGCGATGCTCGGCGGCATGATCGTCGGCGTCACCAGCCTGAGCCTCACCGCGCAGGCCTACCTCGACGAGCTACAGAAGTCGCTGAACCTGTGGGACGTGTTCTCGGGGCTGGTGAAGAGCGTGGTCTTCGGGTTCGTGATCGCGCTGATCGCCTGCCAGCAGGGCTTCGCTGCGACCGGCGGCGCCGAGGGCGTCGGTCGCCGCACCACCAAGGCCGTCGTCGCGATCCTGTTCGCGCTGATCCTCGTCGACGCCGGCTTCACGATCTTCTTCCACGCCTACGACCTGTGACGCCATGCCCACCCCGATGATCACCGTCACCGACCTCGCGATGGGCTGGGGCGATCGCGTGCTGCAGGAGGGCGCCGCGTTCGAGGTCGCGCGCGGCGAGATCTTCGCGATCCTCGGCGGCAGCGGCTGCGGCAAGTCGACGCTCCTGCGCCACCTGATCGGCCTCGAGCCGCCGCGGGCCGGCGCGATCTGCATCGACGGCAAGCCTCACCCCGAGCTCGAGATCGGGCGGCCGGCGTTCGGCGTGATGTTCCAGTCGGGCGCGCTGCTCAGCTCGCTCACGGTCGGCGAGAACCTCGCGCTGGTGCTGGCGCGCTGGACCACGCTGCCGCCCGACGCGATCGCCGCGATCGTCCGCGCCAAGCTGCGGCTGGTCGGGCTCGACGGCGCCGCCGACAAGCTGCCCGCGGAGCTGTCGGGCGGCATGAAGAAGCGCGCCGCGATCGCGCGGGCGATGGCGCTCGAGCCCGAGCTGCTGTTCCTCGACGAGCCGTCGGCGGGCCTCGATCCGGTGAGCGCGGTCGAGCTCGATCAGCTGATCCTGACGCTCAACCGGGTGCTCGGCCTGACCGTCGTGCTGGTCAGCCACGAGCTCGCGAGCATCTTCGCGATCGTGAGCCAGTGCATCGTGCTCGACCTGCCGAGCCGGCAGATCATCGCGCGCGGCGATCCGCGCGCGCTGCGCGACGGCAGCGCCGATCCGCGGGTCGATCAGTTCTTCAACCGGAAGGCGAGGGCGGCCTGATGTCGACACCACTCAACCACTGGAAGCTCGGCCTGTTCGTCGTGCTCGGCGTCGTCGCCGGGCTGTTCGCGCTGGTCTGGCTGGGCGCCGAGACGATGCGGCGCGAGCACGTGACGTACATGACCTACTTCGACGAGTCGGTGCAGGGCGTGGCGGTCGGCGCGCCGATCCAGTTCCGCGGCGTGCGGGTCGGGCACGTCTCTGACATCGACATCGCGCCGGATCATCGCCACGTCGCGGTCGAGAGCGCGCTGTCGCTCGAGGACCTGCGCGACCTCGGCCTCGACCAGGGCAAGGACGCCGCGACCCGGATGACCGTGGCCGCGGACCTGCGCATCCAGATCGTCTCGCAGGGGCTCACCGGTCAGAAGGCGCTCCAGCTCGACTACTTCGACGTGGCCACCAACCCGCGCCCGGTGCTGCCGTTCCCGGTGCCCCCGAACTACATCCCCGCGGCGACCTCGACGCTGAAGAACGTGCAGGAGGCCGTGGTCCACGCGGCGGATCGCTTCCCCGCGGTCGCCGACGCGATGCTGCGCATGACCGCGCACGCCGATCGCGTGCTCGACGGCCTCGAGCAGGCGCAGCTGCCGCAGCACGTGGTCGCGACCCTCGATCACGCCGATCGCGTGCTGGTCGCGCTGGAGCACGCGGTGGATGGCGCGCAGGTCGGCGCGCTGTCGAAGCAGGCCCAGGCCACGCTCGCCACCACGAACGCGGTGCTCGCGCGCGTCGATGGCGCCCACGGCCTGGTGGCGAGCGCGCAGCGCACCAGCGATGCGGCCGGCGATGTCGCGGGGCGCGCGGCGGCGCTCGAGGACGAGCTGGTCGCGACGATGCACGACGTGCGCGCCGCGGCGGCCTCGTTCGCGCGCCTGACCGAGGCGCTCGAGCGCGATCCCGACATGCTCCTCAAGGGCCGCGGAGGTGGCCAGTGAGGGCCGCCGCGCTCGCGCTGGCCCTCGTCCTCGGGGGCTGCGCGCTCCTGTCGAAGAGCCACTCGGTCGAGCTGCGCTACTTCACCGCGGAGCCCGCGCCGCCGGCGATCGTCGCGGCCGCGCCATCGGGCCTGCGCCTGCGCCTCGGCCGCATCGCCGCGGCCGCGTACCTCAAGGACCGCATCGCGTTTCGCGCCGCGCCGTCGGAGATCGGCTACTACGGCACGCTGCGCTGGGCCGAGCCGCCCGACGCGTACCTGCGGCGCGCGATGGCGCGGGCCTTGTTCGCGGCGCGGCCGCTGCAGGAGATCGTGTCGGGCGGTGGCCCCGAGCTCGAGCTCGATCTCGAGGCCTTCGAGGAGCTGCGCGTGCCGCGCCACGCCGCGCGCGTGACCCTCACCTGGCGGCTGCGCGAGGATCGGGCGGTCGTGCGCCAGGCGACGGTGGTGATCGACGTGCCGATCGCCGGGGGCGACGGCCGCGCGCTCGGCAACGCGGTGGCGGCGGCGATGGCGACCGCGCTCGGCGATGCGGTCGAGCGGGTCGTCGTCGACGTGGTCGCGACGATGGCGCGCGAAGCGCCCCAGGATCAGGCCGCGACCGCGTCGCCCTGACGGTCGGTCACGCGATCATCCGGGGTGATCTCGTCGTCAAAACTGACGACATCGGGCGAATACGGAAATTCCGAAATCGCGCGCCTCCCCGCTGCACGGCTGCTCGTACACGGTCGACTGACTCCTGTCATCAGCCCAGGAGCTCCCATGATCGCCGTGCGACCGCCCCGGCCCAGAGGCCGACGCGTCCTCCCCGCCTTTCTCGTCTCGCTGCTCGTCCCGATCGCGTCCCTGACTTCCGCGTGCGTCTACGACGCCAACGATCGGTGCGGCGCGGACATGCAATACGTGGCGGAGCTCGCCGCGTGCGTCTGCGCGCCCAACGCGATCGCCGTGCCCGGCGGCTGCCAGGCCTGCGCCGAGGACGAGGTCGTCTCGGACAACCAGTGCGTGTGCCCCGCCGGCGAGGTCAAGAACGACGTCGGCGTGTGCGCGCGCGTGCCCGGCCTCGGCGATCCGTGCGATCCCAGCGGCAACACCTGCACGGACGCGGTCTACAACTACTGCGCCGCGACCAGCGCCACCACCGGGACGTGCACCAACCGCTGCACCTCGGACACCGACTGCGGCACCACCGGCACCTGCGCCGACTGGGAAGCCGAGCCGTACTGCCGCACGTTCTCGGGCGTCGGCAAGTCGTGCACCCAGCAGTCGGACTGCGCGGGCCTGGACGCATCGTCGTGCGACACGGTGCTCTCGCACACCTGCATCGTCGCGGGCTGCACGGTCACGGGCAACGAGTGCCCGCGGAACCAGATCTGCTGCGACTACACCAGCTACGGCTTCGGGCTCCTCTGCCAGGCGGCGTGCCAGTGATGGCCCGCGGTCGCCTGCGCCTCGCCGCGCAGCTGTTCACCGTCGCCTCGCTCGCCGCCACCGCGGCCCACGCGCAGCCGACGCCCGAGCCCATCGAGGTGGGCACACCCGCCGAAGGCAGCGCCCCGCCCGAGGCGCCGCCACCCGATGGCGCGGCCGCCGATCTCGCGGCTGCCGCCGATGCCGCCGCCGACGTGGCCAACGTCCCCGCGCCCGCCGCGCCGCCCGCCGATGGGCCGAGCGCCGCCGACCAGGCCGCCGACGACATCGACCTCGCCTCGCTCGGGCTCGATCCGGCGTCGGCGGGCTCTGGTGAGGAGGACAAGCTCAACATCTACGGCTTCGCCGACTTCAACTACTGGGCGCCGTTCCTGCCCAAGGGCAACGTCGTCGCGAGCTACCTGCCGAAGGAGCACTACTTCAGCTTCGGTAACCTCAACATCTATCTCGCGCGCAACCTCGGCGCGAGCTGGCGCGCGCTCAGCGAGATCCGCTTCCTGTACTCGCCCAACGGCTCCGAGGCTGGCGGTGCGTTGACGTCCACCTCGGTCGAGGACCCGGCGAACCTGCAGCGCTCGGTCAGCTGGGGCGGCATCTCGATCCAGCGCGCGTACATCGAGCACGACCTCACCTCGAAGATCAGCGTGCGGGCCGGCCACTGGCTGACGCCCTACGGCATCTGGAACCTCGATCACGGCTCGCCGACGATCATCGGCACGCTCCGTCCGTACATCGTGGGCGAGCAGTTCTTCCCCGAGAGCCAGACCGGCATCGACGTCTTCGGCAGCACGCTGGTCGGCGACTACAAGCTCGGCTACCACGCGACCGTGTCGAACGGTCGCGGCCCGGCCTCGACGGTCCGGAACCTCTCCAACGACATGGGCTTCGGCGGGCGCGTCGAGTTCGAGGCGCCGTGGGCCGGCTCGTTCAAGGCCGGCGCGTCGGTCTACGCCGGCAAGTTCGTCGATCGCCCGACCGACCAGGTCTCGGTCGACGCCACGGGCAAGCCCATCGACGTCGAGCCGGTGGGCACGCGCTACGCCGAGGTCGCGTACGCGGCCGACGCGCAGTGGATCCACCGGGGGCTGCACCTGCAGTCGGAGATCATGGCGCGGCAGCGCGCCTACGACACCGGCGCGCGGCCCGGCACCGCGGCGACCGGCTTCTCGCCCGACAGCGCCTCGTGGGGCATCTACGGCCTGGCGGCCTATCGCTTCGAGCGCTTCTGGAACGTGATGCCGTACGTCCAGGCCGAGCACTACCGCGCGCTCGAGAGCTCGGTCACGACCCAGATCGGCCGCGTGATCCGCGTCTGGGACGCCGGCCTCAACTTCCGCCCGAGCGCCAGCGTGGTGCTCAAGCTGTCGTGGAACGACGCCTGGTTCCCGGACCGTCGCCTCGACATCGCGCACTTCAAGGTCGCCATGGCCCAGATCTCGTGGGTGTTCTGAGGATCATCATGATGACCAAACACATCATCGCCGTGATCGGCCTCCTCGCGCTCGTCGCGACCGCGCGGCCGGCCGCCGCGGACTCCAAGAAGCTCGTCGTGGTCGTCGCCAAGGGCTCGCCGATCACCAACATCTCGCGCGGCGATCTCAAGCACGCCTTCAGCGGCGACGCGGTCAGCGCCGGTGGCAAGACGCTCGTGCCCTTCAACTTCCAGCCCGGCACGCCCGAGCGCTCCGGCTTCGACGACGCCGTGCTCGGGATGTCGGCCGACGCGGTCGGCCGGTTCTGGGTCGATCGCAAGGTGCGCGGCCAGAGCGGCGCGCCACGGGCGCTGCCGTCCCCCGCGCACATCGCGAAGGTCGTCGCGAAGTTCCCCGGCGCGATCAGCTACCTGCCGGCGGACGCGCTCACTGCCGATGTGCAGCCGGTGAAGGTCGACGGGGTGGCGCACACGGACGCTCGATACTCCATCACCAACAAGTGAGGCGCGGGCGCGAGCGATCGCGCCCCGCCTCGTTTCGCGTCGAGGTTGCCATGTCCTCTCCTGCTCCTGCCGTGGCGCGCAAGCCACTGTCGATCCGCGCGCTGCGGAACCTCATCTTCCTCGCGCTGATCCTCGGGCTCAGCGCCTTCACCGCGGTGATGTTCACCCTCACCCAGCGCCTGACCGATCAGGTCGGCCCTCAGGTCCACGCGGATCTGGTGTGGCGCGTCGAGCGCGGCGCACAGGAGCTGGCCCACTCCGCCGACCTCGGGCTCGCGGTCAGCGACGCCGACATGGTCAAGGAGGCGTTCGGCGTCTACAAGACCTCGTCCGACGTCATCGCGATCGTGGCCATCGACACCGAGGGCAAGGTCGTCGCGCAGCACGGCACGTCCCCCGAAGCGGTCCCCGGGCTGTTCGGCGGCAAGGCCGGCGAGATGCGCAGCGCCGAGGGCTACCTCGTGGCCTGGGCGCCGGCCGAGATCGAGGGCGCCGTGGTCGGCAAGGTCGCGGTCGTGGTCTCGACCGCGCGCGAGGCCGACGCGATGGCGCTCCTGTCGAGCGTGTCGTCGACGACGCTCGTCGCCGGCGCCGCGGCGCTCGTGCTCGGCCTGCTGGTCATCGGCTTCTTCACCCACGCGGTCGCGAAGCGCGACGTCCAGCTCAAGGACTACGCCGCCAACCTCGAGCGCAAGGTCGAGGAGCGCACCGCCGAGCTCGACGCGCGCAACCGCGGCATGCGGCTCGTGCTCGACAACGTCGCGCAGGGCTTCATGACGATCGACGCGCGCGGCGTGCTCGCGAGCGAGCGCTCGGCGATCGTCGATCGCTGGTTCGGCGAGCCCGCGCCGGGCGCGACGTTCGCCGACCTGGTGCGGCCGCACAACCCCGACTTCGCGACCTGGTTCCCGCTCGCGTTCGAGGCCGTCACCGACGACTGCCTGCCGCTCGAGCTCGCGCTCGACCAGCTGCCCCGGCAGCTCGTGACCGCGGCCCGGACGTACGGGATCGCGTACTCGCCGATCCTCGACGGCGAGAAGGTGGTCCAGCTGCTGGTGATCGTCAGCGACGTGACCGAGCACCTGATCCGCGAGCAGGCCGAGCGCGAGCAGCGGGAGATGGTCACGCTGTTCCAGCGGATCAGCGCCGACCGCGCCGGCTTCGAGGAGTTCCTCGCCGAGACCAGCGCGATGGTCGCCAGCCTCGCCACGCCGGGTGACCCGGTGGTCGAGCGGCGCGTGATCCACACGCTCAAGGGCAACAGCGGCATCTACGGCCTCGACGGCTACGCCGCGCTCTGCCACGCGGTCGAGGGCGAGCTCGCCGAGCACGCCGCGCCGGTCGACGACGGCCAGCGCGCCCGGCTGACCGACGGCTGGAAGGCCGTGGTGACCCGCGCGAACACGCTGCTCGGCGGCGTCCAGCGCGACATCGCCGAGGTGCGCCGCGACGAGCTCGTGCGCCTGGCCGACAAGGCGCGCGCTGGCGTCTCGAGCCGCGACCTGGCGGCGGTGCTGGTGGCGTGGACCCACGATCCGGTCCAGCGCCAGTTCGAGCGCCTCGGCCACCACGGCCGGTCGCTCGCCCGTCGCCTCGGCAAGGGCGAGATCCGGATCGACGCGCCGGACACGACCTTGCGCCTGGAGACCAACCGCTGGGCCGGGTTCTGGAGCGCGCTCGTCCACGCGGTCCGCAACGCGATCGATCACGGCCTCGAGGACGAGGCCACGCGCGCCGCGGCCGGCAAGCCCGCCGCGGGCACGCTGCAGTTCGCGGCGTCGCAGACCCCCGACTCGCTGACGATCGAGGTGCGCGACGACGGCCGCGGCATCGACTGGGCCGCGATCCGCAGCCGCGCCGAGCGCCTGGGGCTGCCCCACCAGAGCCAGGACGATCTCGTCGAGGCGATGTTCGCCGACGGCGTGTCGACCCGCGAGCAGGCGACCAGCACGTCGGGCCGCGGCGTCGGCATGAGCGCGCTGCGCCAGGCGGTGCGCGACCTCGACGGGCGCATCGTGATCGCGTCGGCGCCGGGCGCGGGCACGACCCTGCGCTTCATGTTCCCGTACACCGACGCGCTGTTGCAGCCGCTCCGCCAGCCGACCGGGCCGATCCGGCGGGTCGGCTAGCGACTACTCGGGCATCTTCTCGGTCGTGACCGAGATCGTGTGCTCGGCGCCCGACCGCCACACGACGGCCTCGATCGCCTTGCCGACGGGCGTGGTCGCCACCGCCCACGGCAGGGTCGAGTGGGTGACCTCGTGGCCGTTCCACTTCACGACCACGTCGCCGACCGCGAGGCCCGCCTTGAGCCCGGGCGAACCGGCGATGACCTGGGTGACCAGCGCGCCGCGCGGCTTGCCGAGGCCGAGCGAGGTCGCGAGCGCCGGCGTCACCGGCCGCACGAGGATGCCGAGCCACGAGCGCGCGACCGAGCCGTAGTCGATCAGGGCATCCAGGACTTCCTTGACGCGGTTGATCGGCACGACGAAGCCGATCTCGCCCAGGCGATCGCCTGACGCGACCGCGATGCCGATGACCTGCCCGGCGGTGTTGAGCACCGGGCCGCCGGAGTTGCCGCGGTGGATGCGGGCGTCGGTCTGCAGGAACGTGCGGAAGCCCATCGCGCGGCCCGGCACCATCGAGCCCGCGATCTCGCGGCCGGTCGCCGAGACGATCCCCGCCGACGCCGAGACCTCGTCGCCGAACGGGTTGCCGAGCACGACCAGCCACTCGCCGACCTTGAGGTCGTCGGAGTCGCCGAGCGCCAGCGTCTTGGGCCGCGGCGCGTCGACCGCGAGCAGCGCGATGTCGAGGCGCGCGTCGCGCCCGACCACCCGCGCCGGGACCTCGCCGCCGTCGGGCAAGACCACCCGCAGCTCGGGCGCCGACGACGCGATGTGATCGTTGGTGACGACGTAGGTCGCCTTGTGCTCGATCAGGAAGCCGGTGCCGAGCGCGACGTCGCCGGTCGACTCGGGCGCGCCCGGGAACATCGCCGCGGGGCCACTCTTGACCGGCGTGGTCGCGCGGATCGCGACCACCGCGCCGCGCGCGTCGCTCACGAGATCGACGAACGAGCCGGGCGCGGTCGGGTAGAGGAGGGTCGCACCGGCCGGGTTGGTCGTCGTCGGCATCGCCGGCGCGGCGTCGGCCGGGACCGGTCGCGTGCGGCACGCGGCCAGCGCGACCAGCGCGAAGAGCGCCCTACTTGCGCCCGGCATCGACGAACGCCACCCGGAGATCGTAGAGCAGGCTGGCCAGGAGCTTGTGCTCGCTGTCGTCGAGGTTGCCCTTGGTCTTGATCTCGAGCATCGCGAGCACGTCGATCAGGTGCCGCGCGGTCTCGCGATCGACGGGCACCTCCTCGCCGCTCGGCGAGGGCAGCGCACCCAGCGCGACCAGCGCCGACGACGCCAGCGACAGGATGTGGGTCGAGAAGTCGATCGGTGCGAGCGCTTGCGTGGCCTCGGCGTCGCTGCCTGCGTCCGACATGCGCGCATCGTAACCGATGCCAGCGGGTGCGCGACGGGCCAACGTGTGTAATCGTCGAGTTGCCCATGGATACGCTGGTCGATCCTGTGACGCTTCCCGCCGCGCCCGCGACCGACCCGGACATGAAGGTCGCGGAGCTGTCCCCGCACGACGCCGAGATGGAGCGGCTGACCGAGATGGTGGCGCGCGAGAGCGCCTTCCTCGACGACGTCCGCAACGAGGTCGGCAAGGTCGTCATCGGCCAGCGCTACATGGTCGACCGGATCCTGATCGGGCTCCTGGCCAACGGCCACTGCCTGATCGAGGGCGTGCCCGGCCTGGCCAAGACGCTGTGCGTGAAGACCCTGGCCCAGACCGTGCGCGCCAGCTTTCAGCGGGTGCAGTTCACGCCGGACCTTCTGCCCGCGGACATCACGGGCACCACGATCTTCAACATGCAGACCGGGCAGTTCACGCAGAAGCTCGGCCCGCTGTTCGCGAACCTGGTGCTCGCCGACGAGATCAACCGCGCGCCGGCCAAGGTCCAGTCGGCGCTGCTCGAGGCGATGCAGGAGCGCCAGGTCACGATCGGCGACACCACCCACCGGCTGCCCGATCCGTTCCTGGTGCTCGCGACGCAGAACCCGATCGAGCAGGAGGGCACCTTCCCGCTGCCCGAGGCCCAGCTCGATCGCTTCATGCTGCTCATCAAGGTCGACTACCCGACCCGCGAGGAGGAGCGCCGCATGCTCGATGTCATGAGCGCGCCCGAGGTGCCGGTCGCGCGCGAGGTCTGCGGCATCGAGCAGCTGCGCGCGGCGCGGCGCGTGGTCCAGCACATCTACATCGATCCCAAGGTCCGCGACTACATCGTGCACATCGTGCACGCGACCCGCGATCCGCGGGCCTGGGGCCTGACCGAGCTGGCGCCGCTGGTCGAGTACGGCGCGTCGCCGCGCGCGACCTTGTCCCTGGCGATCGCCGGGCGCGCGCACGCGTTCATGAACCACCGCGCCTACGTCACGCCCGACGACATCAAGGCGATCGCCGAGGATGTGATGCGGCACCGCGTGGTCATCACCTACGAGGCCGAGGCCGAGGAGATCACGTCCGAGGACGTCATCCGCCGGGTCTTCGAGCGGATCCCCGTCCCGTGATGATCCGCCCGGTGACCGGCTAACCCCATGCTCGCCAGCGCGCTCTTCAAGAAGGCCAAGAAGATCGAGATCGCGACCCGGCGGCTGGTCGACGAGAAGCTCGCCGGCCAGTACCACTCGGTCTTCAAGGGCCGCGGCCTGGTGTTCTCCGACGTGCGCCCGTACTACCCGGGCGACGACGTCCGGTCGATCGACTGGAACATCACGGCGCGCATGAACGCGCCGCACGTCAAGCAGTTCGTCGAGGAGCGCGACCGCACGGTCAACCTGGTCATCGACATGAGCGCGTCGGGCGCGTTCGCGACCTACGGCCAGTCGAAGCGCGACGTGGCCGCGGAGCTGGCGGCGATGGTCGCGTTCTCGGCGATCAAGAACAACGATCGCGTCGGCCTGACGATCGTCACCGATCGGGTCGAGCGCTACGTGCCGCCCAAGAAGGGCCGCAAGCACGTGCTGCGCGTGGTCTCGGAGATCCTGGCGTTCGAGCCGGTGGCGCGCACGACCGATCTGGCCAAGGGCCTCGACTTCCTGGGCAAGATCGCGCGGCGGCGGTCGGTGGTGTTCCTGGTCTCGGACTTCCTGTCGGAGGGCTGGGACCGGCCGATGCGGATCACCGCGCAGCGTCACGATCTGGTCCCGGTGGTCGTGTCCGATCCGATGGAAGAGAACCTGCCCGACGCCGGGTTGATCATGTTCGAGGACGTGGAGACCGGACGGGTCATCGAGTTCGACACCAGCGGGCCGGGCGCCGATCGCTACCGGCGCCGCGTGGCCGAGCAGCGCGTGGCCCGCGATCAGGCGCTGCGCCGCATGAACGTCGATGTCGTGCAGGTCTCGACCGACCGGCCGTACGTCGACGCGCTGGTCGCGTTCTTCAAGGCGCGGGCGCGCCGGATCGCGCACGGCTGATGCGCCTGCGCGCCGCGATCGTGCTGGTCTGCGCGCTCGCGATGAGCGTGCGCGCGGTCGCGCAGCCGAGCGACGACGCCAACCTCGGCGACGACATCCCCACGTTCGTCGATCCGGCTCCCGACGCCGCGCCCGGCGACGCGACCGACCCGCAGGCCGGCGCGGCCGATCCGATCGACGCCGGCGTCCCCGCGGTCGACCTGATCGATGGCGGTGTGCCCGCGGCGATCGATCCGATCGACGGCGGCGCTCCCATCATCGACGCCGCGCCGCCGGTCGACGCGCTGCCGTCGCCCGATGTGGATCCGCTGCTGTTCGGCCAGCCCGAGGTCGCGGCGGTCGCGAGCCCGACCGAGGTCCGGCTCGGCCAGCCCATCACGCTGGTCGTGACCGCGGTCTACGGCAACGGCGTCGCGGTCAACCTGCCCGATCCGCTCGTGCTCGGCGACGGCTTCGAGGCCGGGCGGCGCGAGGTCGTCGAGAAGCTGCGCAGCGACGGCCGCCGCATCAAGGAGTGGCAGATCCGCGTGTACCCGTGGGAGGTCGGCGACCTGATGGTGCCGCCGATCCAGGTCACGTTCACCGCCGGCGGCAAGGCCGCCGCGGTCCAGACCCGGCCGCTGCCGATCCGCGTCGTCGGGCTGCTCGGCGACGTCGACGATCCCAAGCTCTTGCGCGACATGACCCCGCCGATCTCGCTCTGGAGCCGCGACTGGTTCTGGGCGCTGGTCATCGGCGGCGGCGTCGCGATCGTCGTGGCGATCGTGCTGTGGCTGCTGGCGCGGCGGCGGAAGAAGAAGATCGTGCCCGCGCCGGTCGTGATCGGCGCGCCGGTCGCGGCGCGGCCGCGTCGCAAGCTCGACGCGCTCGCCAACGCGACCCTCGCCAAGCTCGACCTTGTCGAGCAGTCCGGGCGCCTCGACAGCGAGCGTAAGGCCGCCTACGCCGAGATGATCGAGATCATCCGCGACTACCTGGGCGCGCGCTTCGGCATCGATCACGAGGAGCTGACCTCGGCCGAGCTGCGCCGGGCGATCGCCGCGCGCGCCGACGACATCACCGACGCCGCGGTCGCGCACTGGCTCGCCGGCTGCGATCGGGTGCGCTACGGCGGCCAGGACGGCACCAGCGCGCTCGCCCACGCGACGCTCGCCGACTCGCGCGCGCTGGTCTACACGACCACGCCCGGCGGCCGCGACGCGATCGACGCGCCGCCCGCGCCGCCCGCGGAGGCCGCGCATGCGTAGGTTCCTGCGCGGGCTCGGGCCGTGGATCCTGACCGGCATCGTCGGGATGCTGCTGTTCGCGCTGGTCCGCGACTACCTCGAGCACGAGCGCGGCCCGAACAAGATCGAGTGGCGCCACCCGTGGGCGCTCGGGCTGGGCGCGGCGATGTTCCTGGTCGGTGCGGTCGGCTTCCACCTGCGGCGCAACCGCAGCGCGGCGATGGCGTTCACCCGGGTGCGCGAGCTCGAGCGCGCCGGCGTCGGCGCGGTCGCGGCGGCGGCGCCGTTCCCGGTCATGCTGCGCGTGCTCGCGGTCGGCGCGCTCGCGGTCGGCCTGGCCCGGCCCGAGACCTACGAGACCGTGACCCACGACCTCGACGCGATCGACATCATGCTGGTGCTCGATCTCTCGAAGTCGATGGAGGCCACGGATCTGCCGCTCAACCGGCTCGACGCCGCGCAGCGCGTGGTCCGCAACTTCGTGAAGCACCGCGCCGGCGATCGCATCGGGCTGGTGATCTTTGCCAACGGCGCGATGCTGCAGTGCCCGCTGACCAGCGACATGAAGGCGCTCGATCAGATCGTGGCCGACCTGAAGATCGATGACGTGCCGTCGCAGGGCACGGCGATCGGCGACGGTCTCGCGCTCGGGCTGTCGCAGCTCAAGCGCGCGCAGTCCAAGTCGCGGGTCGTGGTGCTGCTGTCCGACGGCGACAACAACGTCTCGCGCCACTACGAGCCGTCGCAGGCTGGCGACCTCGCGCGCACGATGGGCGTGAAGGTCTTCACGGTCCTGGTCGGCTCCGACACCTACGGCTCCGACGTCAACCCCGAGACCCTGCGCAGCATCGCGACCGAGACCGGCGGCCGGTTCTTCCGCGCGACCGACGCCGACGAGCTCGAGAAGGGGTTCATCGAGGTGCGCGAGACGCTCGAGAAGACCAAGCGCTCGGTGCAGGAGCGCAAGCTCGACCGCGAGCTGTACCCGATCCTGCTGATCCTCGCGGCGGTGCTGCTCGGCCTGGAGTTCGTGCTCATGCAGGGCCGCTTCCGGAGGTTCCCGTGAACTTCGCCGAACCGGTGGTGGCGGCGCTCGCGCCGTTCGTCGGGCTGGGCGTGCTCGGCATCGCGTGGGTCGGCGAGCGGCGCCGGCAGGTGCTGATCGAACGGCTCGGCGAGCTCGCGATGGTCAAGCGCATGATGGTGGCGGCGTCGCCACGGCGGCGCTGGATCAAGGCCAGCATGCTGGCGGTGGTCGCGACCCTGTTCACGCTGATCGCCGCCGGGCCGGGCACCGACGGGGAGGCGATGCGCTCGAAGCGCGGCCTCGATCTGGTCGTCGCGCTCGATGTCTCCAAGTCGATGACGACCGCGGATCTGCCGCCGTCGCGGCTGTCGCACGCGCGCGCGGCGATCGCGAGCCTGCTCGATCAGCTCGTCGACGATCGGGTCGCGGTGGTGGTCTACGCCGGCGGCGCGGTGCACTTCCCGCTGTCCGAGGACCGCGAGGTCGCGGTCGAGCTGATGAACGACATCGGGCCGGCGGACCTGCCGCCGGGCTCGGACACCGCCGAGGCGCTGCGCGTGGCGCGCTGTCTCCTGCGGCCGGATCTGCAGGGCGATCTCGGCTGCGGCCGCGTCGGCCGGCGCGGCCACGGCGGCGATCCGCTCACGCAGGGCTGGGACGAGCCGGCCAAGCCGGAGCCGCCGCCGCCGGTCGCCGACGAGCCCGAGCGCGGCAAGGCGATCATGATCTTCACCGACGGCGGCGGCGACGTCGAGCGCATCGCGAAGGAGGTCATGAAGGCGCGCGATCTCGGCATCGCGGTGTTCTGGGTCGGGGTCGGCACGGACGTGGGCGGGCAGCTGCCCGAGCTCGACGAGGACGGCCGGCCGACCGGTCGCGCGCGCACCGACGCGAAGGGCGCGCCGATCGTCACCAAGCTCGATCGCGCGACCTTGCAGCAGCTCGCGACCGCGGGCGGCGACGTGCAGCGCTACCTCGACTGTCCGGCGGCGGTCGACGACGCCGACGGCGGGCGCACCGTCGACGGCAAGCCGCTGGTGCTCGCGCTCGCCGACGTGCAGCGCGGCGAGCGCATGGTGAAGGACGACCGGCGCCGCAACGTCTATCACTGGTTCCTGTTCCCGGCGTTCATGCTGATCGTGATCGAGGCGTGCATCCCGACCCGGCGGCGCAAGGTGATCTATCCGGAGGCGCCGCCACCATGACGTGGCAAGCTCGAGGCATGCATCGGTTCCGCGCCTGGCTCGCCGCCGCCGCGCTGCTCACGCTCGGCGGCTGGGACCCGTTCCGCTCACCGGATGGCGACGTCGAGGCCGGCAACCGCGCGTTCGCCGAGGGCCACTACGACGAGGCCGCGCGCGACTACGAGCGCGCGCGGTCGCGCGTCGACGATGCGGCGCTCGACTACAACGTCGGCACCGCAAAGCTGAAGGCGGCCGACGCGGCCACGGATGCGGGGACGAAGCAGAAGCTGCGCGACGAGGGGCTCGCCGCGCTGAAGCGCGCCGAGGAATCGAAGGATCCGTCGGTGAGCGCGCAGGCTGCGTACAACCGCGGCAACCAGCTGTTCAAGGACGAGAAGCTGCCGGAGGCGATCGACGCCTACAAGCAGGCGCTCAAGACCAAGCCGGATCTCGAGGACGCGCGGCTGAATCTGGAGCTGGCGCTGCGCCGGCGGCAGAAGCAGGAGCAGCAGCAACAGCAGCAGCAGGGGCAGCAAGGTCAGCAGGGGCAGCAAGGTCAGCAGGGCCAGCAAGGTCAACAGGGCCAGCAAGCAAGGGCAACAGGGCCAGCAGGGCCAGCAGCCTGGCCAGAACGGCCAGCCCGGACAGAACGGTCAGCAGCCCGGCCAGGGCTCGGGGCAGGGATCCGGGCAGCGTGATCCATCCCGCGACCAGATCGCGCCGCGACCAAAGCTGCCGAACCAAGGCTCGGGGGCGGGCAGCGGATCCTCGCCTGGCGACAGCGGACTCGGCGATCTCGAAGAGGAATCGCGCGAGGCGCGCCGCGATCAGGCGCGCCGCAACGCGGACGAGACTTACCAGCCGGACGAGACCGAAGACTGGTAGACCGCCTCGGCCGCGTTGGCGTACGGTGAGGCGTGGCCAGACCTCGCCTGCTCGTAGTCGATGACGAGCCGAGCACGGCGGACACCGTCAGTCATTACGTCGGACGGGATGCCGACGTGGTCTCGGCGCCCGGCGGCGCCGATGGCATTCGCCTCGCGACCGAGGCCGAGGCCGCGGGCCGGCCGTTCGACGTCGTGCTCCTCGACTACTACATGCCGGACACCGGCGGCGGCGACGTGCTGCGCGAGCTGTCGGCGCACAACAGCGACGCGCGCGTGATCATCATGTCGGGCCGCGAGCCCGGCGACGTCGCGGTCGAGGCGATGCGCCTCGGCGCGTTCGACTTCATCTCCAAGCCGCTGTCGAAGGCCGAGCTCCGCCTGCGCGTCGAGCGCGCGATGCGCGATCGCCGGACCGCGGCCGGCGTCGAGCCCGGCAAGCGCCGGCCGCGCAAGAGCGACGTCATCATCGGCGGCGGCGGCTGGATCAAGGGCCTGTACGAGCGCATCGCGATGGTCGCGCCGACCGACGTCACCGTCGCGATCAGCGGCGAGAGTGGCACCGGCAAGGAGCTGGGCGCGCGCACGGTGCACAACCTGTCGCCGCGCTACGAGTCGCCGTTCGTCGTCGTCAACTGCGCCGCGATCCCCGAGAGCCTCCTCGAGGACGAGCTGTTCGGCCACGTGAAGGGCGCCTTCACCGACGCGACCCGCGATCGCGAGGGCCTGTTCGCGCAGACCGACACCGGCACGCTGTTCCTCGACGAGATCGGCGAGATGATGCCGGCGCTCCAGGCCAAGCTGCTGCGCGTGCTGCAATCGCAGGACTTCCGGCGCATCGGTGACGATCACGATCTCCACGTCGACGTCCGCGTGATCACGGCGACCAACCGCGATCTCGAGAAGGCGGTCGCGGCCGGCAC
>JAIOQA010000133.1 GCA_021413675.1 Deltaproteobacteria bacterium
GTCGGCCACGTCGTCGCGTTCGCCGAGCCCGCGCCGTCGCTGGCCCGCGTCGTCCACGAGCTCGCCCACGTCGCGCAGCAGGGCGCGGCCGAGCACCCGGTCACCATCCCGCGCACCGCCGCGCACCGCGTCGACCCGAGCAGCGCCGCCGAGCGCGAGGCGGCATGCGCCGCGCGCGGCGAGGCGGTCCGCTTCAGCGCGGCGCCGGTGCGGCTCTACCGCGACGAAGGCGACACCGATCCCGAGGCGCTCACCACCGCGCTCGAACAGCGCCTCTACAAGGCCATGGTGGCGGCGCGCCTCGGCGGCGAGCTCGCGGTCACGACGTACACCGCCGACACCGCGCCGATCGGGATCCGCGACGGCGACTGGTTCAAGCCGATCTTCAAGGTCGCGTCGAAGCCGTGGAACGTCGAGGCGTACGCGCGCGCGGTCGAGGTGAAGGACGGCTCCGCGGATCTCGCCAAGGCGTTCGACAAGCCCGCCGACGCGACCCGGGACGCGCTCGCCGCGCGGGGCTTCGTCTTCGAGGGCAAGCCGCTGCGCCTGGCCCGGGTCGCCGAGGTCGCCGACAAGCGCCACATCGCCTACGCGTTCATCGGCGACAGCGACGTCGATGGCCTCGCCGCCCCATGGCAGGTGCGCGTGCAGGACATGCGCAGCGAACAGCGGCTGCGCCTGTTCGCGCGCGACTCGGACTTCAAGCTCACCGATCTCGACGCGCCGATCTTCGGCATCCGCGGCAAGGACGACAAGGTCGCCTCGACCACGTTCAAGCGTAGCTCGCCCAAGGAGATCCAGGCGGCCAGCTACCTCGCGTTCCTGCGCACGCGGCCTGGGCTCATCGCCGACGGCAGCGCTGGCGACACCGAGGCCGCCGCCGACCTGGTGAAGTTCCGCGAGAAGGCGTTCCTCACGCGCGGCGTGCCGGCCGCTGGCGGCCGCGCCTACCTCGTCCCGATCAAGGACGGCGCGGCCGGCACCACCAGCGACACCAAGACCTTCTACTACGCGCTCCTCGCCGAGCCGCGCGACGACGTCCAGTTCGCCGACCCCGAGCGCCAGCGCGAGAAGGCCTCGCCCGCCGGGATGATCGAGGTCTACAAGGTCACGATCCTCGAGGGGCTGCGCAAGATCCTCGACGGCACCACCAAGGACATCGGCGGCAAGCCGGTGCTCCCGCTGGACGCCGAACCCAAGGAGCGGCTGCTCGCCGTGCTCGCCGAGCTGGACAAGCTGGTCGCCGAGACCCAGGCCGCGATCACCGCCGGCGCGACCGATCCCGCCAAGGCGCCGTCCGACAGCGCGCTCGAGGGCGTGGCCGAGAAGCTCCGCCACACCTTCGTGCAGGCGTGCGTCGACAACTACGACGACGTCGCCGTGATGCACCAGCACCTCGGCGTCTCGAAGATCTTCGTCAAGGAGAAGGACCCGAAGGTCAAGGACGACAAGCGCATCAGCCTCGACAAGGTGCGCGGCACGATCCTCGAGGACTGGGTCAGCACGCACTACCCGATCGTCCAGACCGACCCGACCCACATCCCGGTCTTCGGCAAGAAGGACGGCAACAAGCTGGTCCAGAGCGAGGCGCTGAAACAGCTCCGCCGCGGCGACGGCAAGATCATCGCCAAGGGCCAGAAGAAGATCATCTTCGAGGCCAAGTTCGTCACCGCGGCGCCCTCGGACGAGCACCTCGACCAGATGAAGGACTACGCGCTGATCCTCGGCTACGACGTCGCCAACGACGCGTCGGCGCCGCCGATGGTCGGCTGGTTCTACAACCCCGCCGAGAAGGATCCCGCCAAGAAGTGGGTCGCCAACACGTCGTGGGACGGCATCCTCTACGTCTTCTCCGACCCCGCCCAGAGGGACGGCTGGCAGACGGCGCTGAAGAAGAACTTCGGCCCGCTGTACAAGGCCAAGGTCTGGAGCGAGGTCGCGGGCAGCGCCTCGCTCGCGCAGCTCCTCACCAGCTGGACCGAGAACCCGACGATCGAGATCACGATCAAGCAGCCGGGCGAGCGCACCAGCTTCACGTTCCCGCCGTTCGACGCGCCCGAGCCCAAGCTGCCCGGCGTCCAGTTCACCGAGGTCAAGCTCGAGCTGCACGGCCCCGGCGACCCGGTGCTGAAGAGCGGCACGGTCAAGACCGCGATCGATCCGGCCGCGACCAAGGGCGTCGTGTCGTCGCCGGCCACCCCCGACGCCCGGCCGATCGTCCCGCTCAGCGAGTCCGAACGGATCGACCTCATCGGCGCCACGCCCACCGGTGGCAAGAAGCGCACGTACGGCCGCATCAAGGAGCGGATCGGCGGCCTCAAGTCCAAGCTCGACGACCTGCTCAAGCGGGTGAAGACCTCGGCCAAGCTGATCGACGGCGGCCTCGAGGCCTCGGTCGAGGTCGAGCCCGGCGAGAGCGGCATCCCGAAGTTCAAGCTGACCAAGGCGTCGGTCGTCGTCACGATCGGCAAGGCCGCCGGCAAGCGCGGCATCGCCGTCACCGGCCAGGTCGGGCTCGAGCACGAGTCGGGCAAGATCGCCGGCGGGGTCACGATCAGCTACAAGGACGGCCTCGTCATCGAGGGGACGGCCACGGTGAAGGACGTGGTCGAGGGCCTGAAGCCCTTCACCGTGTCGGTGAAGTACGCGCCGCCCGCCGAGGACGGCGGCAAGCCCGAGATCGCGATCGGCTGCAAGGAGGTCGTCTTCGAGAAGCGCTACCGCGGGGTGCTCATCACCGGCAAGTCGACGGACCTGTCGTACGACGTCACCAAGGGCACGTTCAGCGGCAACGGCAGCCTCACCGCGGACCTCGGCCCGTTCGGCAAGGCCTCGGTCGAGAAGGTCGCGATCGTCGACAACAAGGTCGACAGCGCCACCTTCAGCTACGAGTCACCGGCCCTGGCCTGGCCCAAGAAGAACCCGACGCTGTCGGTCGGGGTGAAGGGCACCGCGAGCTACGACAAGGGCGCGTTCAGCGGCGCCCTCGACCTCAAGGCCACGATCACCCACAAGAACCTGAAGGCGCTCAACCCCGACCTCGCGTCGATCGCGCTGTCGGGCAACCTGACGATCGCCAAGGACGGCGCCACCAGCGGCTTCATCAAGAGCGACTCGGTCATCCCGCTCGGCAAGCACTTCCAGATCCCCGAGCTCAAGATCGCCGTGACCCCGGAGGGCGAGCTCAGCGCGGCCTTCGCGGTCCAGCTCGTCAACATCGCCAGCAAGTGGGTGACGCTCACCGACGCCACCCTCGCGTGCGTGATCGACCGCGACGGCTTCCGCGTCACCAAGGGCCGGCTCGCGCTCACCGTCGGCGGCAAGGGCCAGCGCTTCGCCGGCACGCTGGTCGTCACCTACGACCCGAGCGGCGGCTTCGACCGCGGCGCCGAGGTCGACGTCGAGGTCCGGCCGGGCCTGGTCGGCCACGGCACGCTCACCTACTCGTCGAGGACCAACAAGGTCACCGGCTCGCTGTCGGTGAAGAAGATCCAGATCCTCGGGCCCAAGTCCAAGCCCTACGAGCTGTTCAGGTTCGACAAGCAGATCGAGCTGTTCAGCCTCTACAAGGTCATCGGCCTGTACCTCGACGTCGGGGTGTGGCTCGGCTTCACGATCGGCTACGACCTGTCGGTCACGCCGAGCCTGACGCTCGACCAGTTCTCGCTCGACACGTTCAAGTTCAAGTCCGTCCTCGCGAAGATGGAGTTCGACGGCAACCTGTCGGCCGCGCTGACCCTCGAGCCCCGGATCGGGCTCGGCCTGTTCGTCTTCAGCACCAAGCTCCTGCGGGTCGGCGGCGGCCTGAAGATCCCGATCACCGCCAAGGCCTCCGTCGATCCCAAGGCGACGATCCGGGCGTGGTACGCGCCGAAGGACGCGAACGACGAGAACAGCCCCTACGAGCTCGGCGCCAACGCGCAGCTCGCGCTCGTCGTGAAGTTCAGCATCACCGGCGAGCTCAAGCCCTACGCAGAGTTCGTCGTGCTGAACGGCGCCTACCGCAAGCCGTGGGACGGCGACAGCCTCGGCAGCTTCACGCTCATGAAGGAGCGCGAGCTGTTCCGCTACGTCGTCGACCTCGGCCAGCCGATCCCCGCCGGTGTCGACCCGGCGGTCGGCCCCAACCCCAACGCCGCCAAGCTGAAGGACGGCGCGACCCAGCCGGGCACCGCCGGCGCGGACGCGCGCCCGACCAACGCCGACAAGACGGTCGACGACAACCCGCCGGAGAACAAGCCCGCCGACAAGAACCCCGAGAAGCCGCAGGAGGATTCGCAGGACGGGTTCTCGCTGAAGAGCCTGTTCGACACGGTGAAGAACAACTCGACCTACAAGGCGATCGAGGACGTGATCGACTCCGCGGCCGGGGTGTTGCGCGCGATCGGCGAGTTCTTCCAGGCGGTCTACAACTTCATCAAGAAGTGGGTCGGGGCGGCGATCGACGCGGTCATCGCGGTCCTGAAGGGCATCAAGGAGCACGGGCTGTTCGGCTACCTGAAGATCTTCCTCGTCGAGAAGATCCGCGCGATCTCGCCGACCCTGGCCGAGATCGTCGAGCCGCTGCTGACGGCGCTGGCCGACAGCGAGGCGGTGCTGCGGGACACGCTGTTCGCCGTGCTCGACGCGCCGCTGCCGACCTCGCTGAGCGGGTTCCTCGACTGGATGTGGGGGATCGTCACGACCCTGGTGGGCGGAGCCTGGGACAGCCTGACCTCGATCGTCCGCGGCCTGAAGAACATGATCGTCAAGGCGTGGGACGTGGCCGACGACGCGATCAGCGGCTACGTCAACGAGCTGATCAAGTCCGGCGACCTGGGCGTCATGGTGTCGACCTACTCGGGGCTGTTTGGCTCGGTCGATCTCGCCGACGAATGGAAGATCACGGTCGGTGGGCTGACGCTCGGCAAGCGCGTGCCGCCGGGCACGTCGCTGTTCAGCCTCGACGGCGCGGCGGGCATCGCGATCGGCGAGCCGCTCTACCAGGTGCTCCGGTTGCTCGGCGCCAATCCGACCGACCGGAACGGCAGCTTCTGGCACGACTGATCACGAGCGAGCTCGCCATTCCGGAGCCGCGCCGGACGGTGATCGCGTTCGTGGCCGCCGGCCCGACGGATCCCTGACTCGGCGGGCCGCGCGTTACCATCACCGCCATGCCACCAGGAAGTACCGTCGTATCCCCACCGGCGACGGCGCTGGTGCTGTCCGGCGCGGTCGCCAAGGGCGCGTTCCAGGCCGGCGTGCTCGAGCAGATCGCCAGTGCCCGCATCCCGATCGCGCGGATCGTCGCGGCCAGCGCCGGCGCGATGAACGGCGCCGCCTTCGCGGCCGG
This sequence comes from Deltaproteobacteria bacterium, assembly GCA_021413675.1. Classification (GTDB taxonomy): domain Bacteria; phylum Myxococcota_A; class Polyangia; order Haliangiales; family Haliangiaceae; genus JAIOQA01. The sequence goes on from JAIOQA010000133.1 coordinate 5,333, forward strand.
TGTCCGCTACGGCCGGATCGACCTCGCCGCGGACGTCATCATCGAGACCTGGCTCCGCGACGCGACCTGGCTGCGGTTCCTGCGGCCGTCCCTGGTCGGCCTCCTGCGCGGCGGCGTGTCGAGCACGCGCGCCGTCGCCGACGTGGTCCTCGATGGCCTGGCCCGCATCGCGCCGACCTCGCCGCTGCCCGCGCCGGTCGCCGACATCGCGCTGCAGATGGTGGTCGCGCCGTTGCTCGGCACCTCGAGCGCGCGCGGATCGGAGATGGCGATCGAGGGCGACACGACCTTCGAGTACGTCACCGGGTTCGAGGGCGCCGCCTTCGACAGCGACGAGGGACGCCGACGCCTGGTCACGGCGGTGACCGCCTCGGCCGCGTTCCCGCTGCTGTTCGCGCCGGTGGAGATCGAGGGGCTCGGCCCGTGCGTCGATGGCGGCGCCGTCAACAACGCGCCGGTGTCGGTGGGCCTCGACTCGCCCGAGGTCACGCGCGTCATCGTGGTCACCGACAGCCCGCGGCGCGTGCGCGATGACGAGCCGCCGCGCGGCCTCGACATCGTCGGCCGGCTCGCCGAGATGCTGGTCAACGAGCGGCTGTTCCGCGATCTCGCCCAGAGCCGGAAGGCCAACGAGAAGCTCGCGCGCATCGAGGGCCTCGCCGACAAGTGGGGCCTGTCGCCCGAGCAGCGCGCCGAGCTGGTCGCCGCGCTCGGCTGGCGCGCCGTCGAGCTGGTGCAGATCCGCCCCGAGCGCCCGCTCGATGGCACCGCGTTCTCGGGGCTCCACGACCGCGATCTGCGCGCGCGCTACATCGACCAGGGCCGCGAAGCCGCCGCCCGCGTGCTCGAGCGCTTGTAGTCCCGATCAGCGGCGGGCTATCGCCCGGCGGCCGCGAGGAACCGGGTCAGGTAGCCGCGCGGCCCGACGCCGCCGATCGAGTTGCACGTCGGTGACGCGAAGGTCTGGTCGCAGTCGACGTCGCGGTCGTACGACCACCAGTGCACGCCGGCCAGGCCCTGCGCGATCGCGAACGCCATCACGGTATCGACGTCGGCGAGGGTGAACCGCTCGCCCTGCACGTCGTTGCCGCCGATCATCGGCGTCAGCTCGATCGCCGCGTAGGGCACGCCGAAGGTGGCGTGGAGGTTGTGCGCCGCCTGGACCGCCGACTGGCCCATCTGGCAGGCGCCATCGACCACGACGCACACCCCCGGGCTCGGGCCGCCGTAGTCCATCGTCATCAGATCGACGGTGACGTAGTCCGGCCAGGTGTCGCCGAACCTGTCGCGCATCGCCTGCAGCGTGTCGGTGCCGTGCACGTTGAGGCTGGTCGCGCCGTCGGTGTTGGCGAGGGTCGCGATGGTCAAGCTGAAGCGCAGCGACGGATGCGTGGTGTGGGCCGCGGCGATGCGCGCGACCAGATCGGCGATCTGTTGCGCGGACTGGCCCGCTTCGATGTCGAGATCGATGCCGACCAGGTGGGCCGATTGCCAGCGACCGAGGAAGGTCTCGAAACCCGCGTCGCTGCCGCACGTGAACGAGCCGGCCGCGCCGCCGGTCGAGACGATGAAATCGATCCCGGCCGTCTCGAAGAGCGGCACGTTGCTCGCCGCCATCGCCGCGCCCGGCACGCCACCGAAGTTCTCGCTGCCGCACTCGCCGGTGGCGAACGCCAGCGTGATCGTGTTCCCACCCGACGCGCGCAGGTCGTCGGCGATCGGCGTGCGCGTGCCCGGGACCATCGTCGACACCACGTTGGTGTTCCAGTCCATGTTGATCGACGTGTCCTTGTACGGGCCGAGGACGAACCCGGGTTGCGCGCCGCTGCCGCTGCCGCCACCGTCGCCGCTGCCGCTCCCGCCGCCCGCATCGGGACCGCCCGGACCAGGGCCGGCGTCGATGGCGCCGTTGCAGCCGGCGCCGAGGGCGACCAGCAGGGCGAGGGAGCTGAGCACGCGGGAGCGGGGCGAGCGGGTGAACTTCATGGGCGAAACCTCGAGCGGAAGGGGCCGGCACTCGGATGGAGCGCGCCGCGACCGCTTTCGGGTCACGAAAATCGTCAGGCGCCCGACCGATCGCGGGGCCATCGAGCGGGTGCGCCGCGCGCCAGGGCCCCGCGCTAGAATCGGGCGATGCAAGCCGACCGCTGGCTCCGCGTGTTCTGCCAGGACCTCCGCGTGTACGACGAGCAGCAGGCGCAGCAGGGGTGGACCCGCGGCGAGCGCGACGCCTGGGTCGCGGCCAGCATCGTCGATGCGCGCGCCGAGCTCCGCCGTCGTGGCCACACCTGGGCCGCCTTGCTCGAGGCGCTCGAGCACGAGTCGCCGCGCCTCCGCGCGCTCGCGCCCGCCACCGAGGACGGCCCCGCCGACCTCGCGCCCCTGCCCCGCGCCGAGCTCATCACCGACCTCGCCGAGGCCGAGCGCCTCGCGCGCGGCATGGTCGCCGAGCTCCTCGCGTCGCAGTGCCCCGAGCTCTCGCAGGTCGAGGTCGCGCGCGTCCGCTTCCGCTTCGGGCGGCGCGTCAGCGCGGGGCTCGCCGACAGCGGCGTGTTCGAGCGCACGCTCGACGCGATGATCGCGGCGCACCTCGGCGGCGCGGCCGCCCAGCCCGGCTGAGCGATCGCGCAGCGCGCGCAGCCACGACCGTCGCGGCCCGCGGGCGCTACGGCGGCGCCGTTGGGTCCCTGGTACAGGAATCCGGCGGTCAAGAGCATCGGGGGCACGGGATTGCGGCCCGCGCCGACGGTTGCTCGCGAGCGCGTCACCTCGACCCCGCGGGCGCGGGTCCCGACGGCCGAGCCGGGCGTGCCGCGCCGCACGACGCGGGTGGGTCCGAGCGCGGAATCTGAGCAAGCCACGGGATCCGGCGCGAGTTCGGAGTCGTTTCGACGATTTGCGGCACGAGCAAGGCGAGCTGACGCACCCGCCCCTGCTGACTAGCTTGCTGCCCTCTCGAACAGCAGGAGCTCGAACCCATGTCGAATGAACCGATGCGCTGGCTCTTGAAGGTCATCCAACCCGCGCGAACGCTGGCTTCGTTGCCAGGAGGTGCCGGGCTCTCCCCGGAGACCCACGCAGCGCTGCTCGGGGTCCCGTCGGAGCGCTACATCGCCGAGCTCGGCCGCATGCGAGCGGAGGCGAGGCAAGCCGCGACCGAGCTGCTGGCCGACCCGGCGGTTGCGTCGATGGTCGACCGGCTGCCCCTGCGGAAAGGCGCCACGGTCGTCGCGTTCGGCGACAGCCTGACGTCGGAGCCCCAGTCGTGGGCCGTGATCCTGAGCGAGTTGCTGGGCGCGCGCCGTGCCGCCGACGGAATATCCGTGGCTATCAGCGGCGTGGGCGGTGACACGACCACGCACGCCCTGGTCCGGGTCGGCGAGGTCGTGGGCCAGCAGCCCGACTGGGTCCTCTTCCTCATCGGGACGAACGACGCGCGGACGCAAGGCCCCCACCCGACCAAGACGCTCGTCCACCACGAGGAGACGGTGCGCAACATCGCGGAGCTGCGCCAGCGGATCGCCCACGAGACCAGGGCGCGCGCCGTGTGGATCACGCCGCCCGCGGTCAACGAGGAGCGGGTGGCCGGGCATCCGGGGCTGGCCCGCTTCGGAGTCCGCGTCCGCAACGAGGACCTCGCGCGCGTCGCCGCGATCGTCCGCGACGTCGACGGGGCGGCGATCGACGTCTTCTCCGCGCTCGGGACACCGCCCCCTGCTGACCTCCTCATGCCAGACGGCCTGCATCTCACGGTGGCCGGGCAGAAGCGACTGGCGCTCGAGGTGCTCGAGGGCTGGAGCCGCCTCCGATGACGTATCTGATCTTCGGCGCGACCGGGAACATCGGGTCTCGGGTCACCGAGCGCCTCATCGCGCGTGGCGAGCGACCGGCGGTCTTCGTCCGCGATGCGAGGAAGGCAACGTCGCGCTTCGGCGATCAGGTCGACATCCATGTGGGGGACCTCGAGAAGCCACGGTCGTCGCTGGCGGCCGCGCTCGCCGGAGTCGACGGCGTCTTTCTCGTCACCGAGGGTCCGGATCTCGATGCGCGCGATCGCGCGGTCGCGGACGCCGCGAGCGCCGCCGGCGTCCGGCACCTGGTCAAGCTGTCCACGCTGGACGTGCACACCGGCGTGGGAACAGGGCCGTGGCACGCGCGCGGCGAGGCCGCGATCCGCGACCGCGGCGTGGCGTTCACGTTCATCCAGTCGGCCGGCTTCATGTCGAATGCACTCGGGTGGTCGCACGCGATCCGCGAGCGGGGCGTGCTGCGGTCCTCGACCGGAGCGGGAACGATCGCGTTCATCCACCCGGACGACATCGCCGATGTCGCCACCGCGGCCCTGGTCGAGCGCGACCACGATGGCCAGGCCTTGATCATCACCGGTCCCGAGGCCCTGAGCTACGGCGAGATGGCAGCGGCCATCGGCCGCGCGATCGGCAGGCGCGTGCGCTTCGAGGAGATCTCGGATCAGCAGGCCCATGCGAGCGTGGTCCGCTGGGCCGGCAAGGGCCCGTACGCCGACGCGCTCGTCGACATCTGGCGTGCGGTGCGCGAGGGTCGGCTGGCCACCGTCTCGGACGTGGTGCCGCGGATCCTCGGGCGCAAGGCGCGCTCGTTCGACCGGTGGGCCGAGGAGAACGCCGAAGCCTTTCAGTAGCGGCTGGCGTGGCCGCCCTGATACGAGTTCAAGTAGACGGCGACCGTCCGGATCGCCTCGTCCTTGGCGCGCTCCCGCGAGATCGCCTGCTTCCGGTGCGCCACGCCATGCACCAGCGCTTCGACCAGCTGCGGCAGGACGAACAGCATCCGCTCGGCCTCGTCGGCGGAATAACGATCTTGCCGGGTGGGCGAGATCACCTGCGCGAACGTGGCCTGCAGCGCGCGCTTGAAGCCGTCGGCGCTCCCCGGCACGGCGGCGGACAGGATCTCGTGCAGCTCGGCGTCTTCCGAGTGCGCGTTGGCGAGCCGCTCCACGAGCTCGACCGTGAACTCGTCGAGGGAAGCCTCGGTGCAGTCGGTCATCGTCCGCTCGATCACGTGCCGCACGCCGTCGACGTGGCGATCATGCAGCGCCACGAAGATGGCCTGCTTGTCGGGGAAGTACTGGTAGAGCGAGCCGATGCTGACGCCCGCGGCTTCCGCGACGCGGTTCGTGGTGATGGCCGCGGCGCCGTGGCGCCGCAGCACGCGCTGTACCGCCTCGAGGACCGCCTCCACGGTCTGCCGGGCGCGTTGCTGCTTGGGCTCACGACGCGTGGACGCTCTTTCGCTGACCTTCATGGAATCTGGCGGACCGGTGACGAATCTAGCATCGCCCCGGGATGGCGACACCTGGACCGCTGCGTGGCCATAGGTCACCTGCGCTTGAGGATCAGGAACGTGGCCGTGTTCACGAGTCGAGGCTCGTCGACGCCGGCCGTGAACCGCACCTCGAGGCGCTCCACCGCGACGCCTCGGGCCCGCAGATAGTCGCGCACGGCCACGCCACGGTCGGCCGACAGGGCCCACGGATCGCGCTCGGCGCGCGACACCGGCGCCTCGATCGCGATCCGCAAGATGCCGGGGTTGCCGGCGAGCGTGGCCGCGACCGCGTCCAGGATCGGGAAGCTCTCCGGCTTCAGGCCGGCGGCGTGGTCGACGAAGTCGACCGTGTCGAGGATCTCGATCGACGTGTCGGTAGTGATGATCCGTCGTTGCCCGCTGAGGTCGGTGGCGCAGCGCGCGTTGGTCGCGACGTCCGGCGACCACATCGCCGCCGCGACCACCCAGCCCGCGCGCCGCCGCTCGTACACCGCGAGCGTCTGGAACCTGGCCGAGCCGCCGAGCCGCCAGGCCATGTGGGCGTCGGTCGAGAGCTGCGCGAGGTCGGGCCCAAGCTCGAGCCAGTCGGGCTGCTGGTCGCCGTCGGCATCGAGCGCGGGCATGGCGGCGTTGCCATCGGTGCGCCCGCACCACGCGAGCTCGGCGTCGCTGGCGAGCGGCGCGCCGTGCAGCAGCGGCGCGAGCGGTAGCGGCGGCGGCGCCTCGCCCGGGAGCCCGAGCGTGCACCCCGCGGCGGTGCCGTCCGCGGCCGACACCGCGCCGGCGACCAGCTGCCAGGCCCCGTGTCGCCGCTCCAGGATCTCGAGGTGGACGACCGCGCCGCCGGTGCTCCGCGCCCACGCCATCGACTCGTCGGCCGCGACCGCGACCTGCCACGCGCTGCCGGTGCCGAGCGCGAGCCGCGCCGCCACGGCGTCGGCCGCGCGGTAGCGCCGGGTCGTGCCGCACGCGACGAGATCGTAGGTCTCGGCGAACGCGCCGTCGACCAGCGCCGGTGCCTGGCGCGCGACCGCGCGATCGAGCTGGCCGAGGACCGTGAAGACCGCGCGCGGCGCGGCCTCGGCGGGGTCCGAGAGCGCTGGCGAGGGCACCCGCACGGGCGGCGCGACCTCGTCGTCGGCGCCGCAGCCCAGGTGCCCCAGCAACGCGAGCGACAGCAGCGCGCGCGCGGTCATTCGCGCGCGGCCTCGGTCATCGACTGGATCCACGGCGCCAGGTTCTCGGCGGTCGTCGGCAGCTCGTCGGTGAACACGACGACCTCGGTGGCGCCCGCGAGCGCGACCGAGCGACCATCGCCCAGCGGCAGGCCCCGCGTCGCGGCGAGCGGGAAGCCCCACGAGGTGCCGGTCGCGAGGTCCCAGCCGCGGACCGCCGCGCCGCTGGTCACGACCGCGCCGTTCGCGCCGGCGATCACCGACTCGGTCGCGGCGTCGCGCGTGTACGCGCGCGAGCGGCCATCGGCTTGCCAGCGACGCATGAGCCCATCGCTCGCGGTCGAGATCAGCTGGCCATCGGCCGCGAACACCAGGTTGGTCACGAGGTCGAAGTGGCCGCGCAGCTCGGCGGTGACGCCGGAATCTCGCGCGGACCAGATCCAGCGATCGACGCCACACGCGAAGCCATGCCCGTCCCAGCTCACCGCGATCGGCGAGGCATTGGTGCACGGCGCCGCGATCCGACGTCCGATCACGCCAGTCGTGGCGTCGACGAACAGGAGCTCACCCGAGCTCATCAAGACCGCGATGGTGCCGGCCGCGCGCGCCACCCCCAGCTGGACGATCCAGCTGGTCGGGGTGCCGAGCTCCACCACGCGCGTCGGGCCAGCGAGATCGTGGATCGTGATCGCCGGATCGATCCAGCGCCAGGTGAGGAGCCGATCGGGCGCCAACCACGCCGAGGCGGTCCCGGGGATCGTGCGCACCGACTGGTCCGCGATCCGCAGGATCTCGATCTCCTGGCCGCACGTCGCCTTGGCCCAGCGCCCATCGGGTGAGATCGCGGCGTCGAGGCACGTCTCGGGCAGCGCGACATCGGCGAGCACGTGGCCATCGCGCCAGGTCACCGCGACCAGCCGGTGGGCCGCGGTCTGGATGCCGAGGGTCGCGCCGTCGTCACTCGCCGACAAGCTGATCGCCTTGTCGCGCGCCGCGACGCGCGCGCCCCGGGTCGCGCGCGTCGACCACACCCGGACGCTGCCATCGACATCGCCCGTGACGAGCTGCGCGCCATCCGCAGAGAACCCGACCTCGCGCGCGCCCGGGACCTTCCACTGCGCCGAGAGCTCGAGCCCGCGCACCTCGGCGACCCGGACCTGGCCCGACTCGCGCCATGCCACGCGATCGCCCGTCGGCGTGAAGATCGGCTGGGTCGCCTCGTCGACGTCGATCGCGACGCCGCTGGCGCCGGTCGCGCGATCGATGATCTCGAGCTGCCACGGCATCGAGAGGTTGGCCTGACCGCGCGGCGGCACCAGCTGGCGCACGAACGCCAGCCGGGCACCGTCGGGCGAGACCACGAGCGTCCCGCTCTGCGCTTCCTTGGTCGACACCCCGCCCCGGCGCGCGCCGGAGCCCGCATCGACGAACTCGATCTCCTTGGCGCGGACCAGCGCGAACTCACCGGTCGGCGCGACCGCACAGCCGGCCACGCTCCCGGGCGCGATCCAGCGCTCGACACCGGCGTCGAGATCCCAGCCCGTGGCACCACCGTCGCACGCGAGCATGATGCGAGCGGTCGGCGACAGCACCGCCCGGACGTGCTCGGTCCAGGTCTCGATCGACCGGGTCGTGACGTCGCGGCCGGTCGGATCGACGAGCGTCCGGATCACGCCGTGGGTCGCGCCCGGCGCGCGCGGCACCAGCCGTCGACACGGCCCCCCCGCGACCGGACACACCAGGAACGCGGTGCGCGACAGCAACACGACGTCGGCGTCGTCGTGCGTGAAGCCGATCAGCTGGGTCACGACCTCGCCGTCGGGCGCGAGCGACCGGCTCGGTTCGGTGCCGCGCCACAGCCGCGCGGTGCCGTCGACGCCGAGGCTCGCGAGCCGCGCGCCATCGTGCGCGATCGCGAGGTCGGCGACGTTGCCGCGGTGTCCCACCAGGGTCGCGACCGGCGCCCCGGCCGCATCCCAGATCCGGATCGTGCCCTCCGGGCCTGCGGAGATCACGCGGCGATCCGCGGCGACCAGCACCCGCTGCGGCGTGTGCTCGTGGCCGCGCAGCACCCGCCGGGCGATGCCGCGGTACGAGGCGCCGACCAGGAGCGAGCGGACCTCGGGCCACGCCGGCGAGGTGGGCGCCAGCTTCGCGAGGGACGCGACGGCCATCGTCGGATCCGCATCGGCGATCGCGCGCGCGTGATCGACCGCGAGCCGCTCGTCGCGCTCCGCCGCGGCCTGGCGCGCGGCCTCGGCATCGTCGCGCTCGCGCACGATCCGCCGCACCGAGTACCCGCCGAAGCCGCCGAGCGCGAGCGCCGCGACCGCCGCGGTGACCACGATGCCGCGGTGCCGACGCGCCCATCGCTTGATCAGCGCGCCCGCCGAGTAGCGGTGCGCGCTGACCAGCTGGCCCGAGGTGAACCGGCGCAACTCGGCCGCCAGTTCGCCGCCGTCGCGGTAGCGATCGCGCGCGTCGCGCGCCATCGCCTTGCTGACGATCGTGAGCAGATCCGCCGGCGCATCGAGGTCGAGCTCGGCGAGCGGGGTCGGCGCCTCCGACGCGACCAGCAGCGGCGACACCCCGCCATCGCTCGCCGACTTCGCGGGCTCGGTGCGGCGGAGGCTCGGCGCGTACGGACGCTTGCCGGCGAGCACGTGGTAGAGCATCGCGCCCAGCGCGTAGACATCGGCGCGCGGCCCGACCTCCTCGCCGAGCGCCTGCTCGGGTGGCATGTACGCCGGCGTGCCCATCGCGGCGCCCGCGACCGTCAGCTCGTCGGACACCCGCTGGCGCGACACGTCCGAGGTCGACGCCAGCGCGGCGCGCGCGTCGAGACCATCGGTGACGTCCCGCTGATCGATCGCCTTGGCCAGGCCCCAGTCGATGACGACGGTCTCGCCGTAGTCGCCGATCAGCACGTTGTGCGGCTTGAGATCGCGGTGGATGACGCCGCGCGCGTGCGCGTAGGCCAGCGCCTCGGTCACGGCGATCACGTTGGGCAAGAGCGCCAGCCGGTCGGCCAGCTCCGGCCGATCGGCGATGATCGCGTCGAGCGAGCGCCCGAGGACCAGCTTCATCGCGAAGAACGGCTCGCCGTCCTCCCAGGTGCCGGCCTCGTAGATCGGGACGATCGCCGGATGCTGGAGCCGCGCGGCGATCAGCGCCTCGCGCTCGAAGCGC
>JAIOQA010000134.1 GCA_021413675.1 Deltaproteobacteria bacterium
GGCCTCCGCGCGCACGGCCTCCACGCGCGGTGCCTCGACGCGCGCGGGCTCGGCGCGCGCGGGCTCGGCGCGCGGCGCCTCGGCGCGTGGCGCCTCGGTTCGCATCGCGGGCCCGGGTCGATTCGTGGGCGCGGCCGGCGCGGGCGTCGTCGGGCGCACCGGCCCGCCGCGCGATCCACCGCCGCCACCACCACCGCCGCCGAGGCGGTGCTCCAGCTCGCCGAGGCGCGCCAGCAGATCGCCGAGCGGCACCAGCGGCTCGAGCGTCGCGAGATCGATCATCGCGAAGTCGAGCACCAGGCGCGGCTGCAGCGTCTTGCCGAGATCGTCGGCGCAGCGGAGCATGCGCTCGAACATCTGCGTGACCCGCGTCGTCGGGATCTGCCCGGCCGTCACCTCGAGCTCGGCGCGCTCGTCATCGGAGGCATCGATCAGCTCGGGCCGGCCCGGCGCGGCCTGCACGACCGCGAGATCGCGCAGCGCCCGCACCAGCGCGCGCGCGAGCTGCACCTCATCGATGCCGCGCTCGGTGGCGGCATCCGCGGCCGCCAGCGCCGCGCCGGCATCGCCGCGGGCGAGCGCATCGATCAGCGTTCGGGTCAGCGCGCGATCGGCCACGCCGAGCACCTCGGCGACCGCGGCCTCGCGGATCGGCGCCTGGCCCACGTACGAGATGACCTGGTCCGAGAGCGACAGCGCGTCGCGGACCGAGCCGCCCGACTCGCGGACGATCAGGTTCACCGCGCCGGCGTCGGCGTCGATGCCCTCGGTCGTGAAGATGTTCGCGAGGTGGCGCGCGAGCTGCGTCGTCGGGACCAGCTTGAAGTCGTAGCGCTGGCAGCGCGACAGGATCGTGTTCGGCAGCTTGTGCGGCTCGGTGGTCGCGAGCACGAACGTCACGTGCGGCGGCGGCTCCTCGAGCGTCTTGAGCAAGGCGTTGAACGCCTCGGTCGTGAGCATGTGGACTTCGTCGATGACGTAGACCTTCTTGCGCAGGACCGCGGGCTGGTAGCGCACCGCCTCGGTGAGCTCGCGGATCGCATCGATGCCGCGGTTCGAGGCGCCGTCCATCTCCTGGTAGTCGACGGCGTTGCCGGCGGCGATCGTGGTGCACGCGCTGCACTCGCCGCACGGCTCGGAGGTCGGCCCGCGCTCGCAGTTGAGCGCCTTGCCGAGGATGCGGGCGAGGGTGGTCTTGCCCACGCCGCGCGGTCCGCAGAACAGGAACGCGTGGTGGACGCGCCCCGACGCGAACGCGTTGGCCAGCGTCCGCGTGACGTGTTCCTGCCCGGCCACCTGGCTGAAGGTGGCGGGTCGGTACTTCCGTGCGAGGACGAGGTAGGCCATGGGTGGTGCTTCCGCTGCGCGCGCCGAAAAAACATCGTGCCGGCGCGCCCCCCTTGCGGTGAAGCGGCCGGCACTATAGCCGCGCGACGCGGCAGAAAAAAGGTGGCCCCAGGCACCCGTTAGTTCCGCTACCGTTGCTCCCTTCCGGGCCTGGCGGGGTTCACAGACGTCACGTCACCCGGGACCATAAAACATGGTCGTGTCTCGCAGGTGTGGTCGTGGACCGTCGCGGAGAGGGAGGGATTCGAACCCTCGGTACCTTTTGGATACACACGATTTCCAATCGTGCACCTTCGGCCACTCGGTCACCTCTCCAACAAGGAGCAGACGGGCATGCATGCTGGAGGAGAGGGGGAGATTCGAACTCCCGAGGCTTACGCCTACCTGATTTCGAATCAGGCACCTTCGACCACTCGGACACCTCTCCAGTAACGCTTCATTCGCTGCGGTCGGTCGGCTCGTACACCGGCCCGCGCCGTAGCTCAGAAAAGAATCTGCGCAGCTCGCCTGCGCACTCATCGGCCCGTACCCCTCCGGTCACCGCCATGCGGTGGTTGAGCCGGGGATCCGTGACGATCTGGTACAGCGTCACGACCGCCCCCGCCTTGGGGTTGGGGCAGCCGAAAACCAATCGTGCGACCCGCGCATTCACCAGAGCTCCCGCACACATCGGGCACGGCTCCTGGGTGACGTACAGGGTTCCCTCGACCCGCCAGTGGCCCAGCGCGGTCGCGGCCTCGCGGAGCGCGAGGACCTCGGCGTGCGCCGTCGGGTCGGCGTTGGTCTCGCGGCGATTCCGCCCGAGACCGATGACATTGCCATCGATGACGACCACGGCGCCGACCGGCACATCGCCTGCCTGCGCTGCAGCCCGCGCTTCTTCGAGCGCGATGCCCATGTAATCATTGTCATCCATCAGTAGCGGATCCGAGAGGGGTCGAACCTCTAACCCCCGGCTCCGTAGGCCGGTGCTCTATCCATTGAGCTACGGATCCATAGAAAGGGGACGTTCCCGTCCCCTCTGGTTCGGCGGAGCCGAACCATTCACCCCACCGCGCGGTGCTCGCGCGGGTTGGTGACTCGGGAAGCGCTGCCGCTTCCCGATGCAGGATGATGCCATCCTACTCGGGGGCCTAACCCCCCGCAACTGTGAGCCGATTTCTCGCGGAGAGAGAGGGATTCGAACCCTCGATACAGGGTAAATCCCCATATGCCGGTTTAGCAAACCGGTGCCTTCAGCCACTCGGCCATCTCTCCAGGTTGTCGGCCCACGACACCTGCGTTGACGACTATTCCGTTTTCAGTTTTGCCCGGCGGAGGAGGAGGGATTCGAACCCCCGGAGCTCGCGCTCGGCGGTTTTCAAGACCGCTGCCTTCGACCACTCGGCCACTCCTCCAGGACGCCCAGAGGTAGTGCGGCAGTATATGGATGCCGCCTACGCTGTAAAGGGTCAGGTGGCTGTTTTTGCAGGCACCCGCTCCGCGCCCCCAAGGTAGCTCCGGAGCGCCGTCGGAATCACGATACTTCCGTCAGCCTGCTGGTATTGCTCCACAATCGCGACCAGGGTCCGACCAACCGCCAGACCGGAGCCGTTGAGGGTGTGGACCGCGCGCGGCTTCTCGCCCGGCGCGGGCCGGTAGCGGATCTTCGCGCGGCGCGCCTGGAAGTCCTCGCAGTTCGAGACCGAGGCGATCTCGCGGAACGCCCCGCCCTCGCCCTGGCCCGGTAGCCAGACCTCGATGTCGTAGGTCTTGGCCGCCGAGAAGCCCATGTCGCCGGTGCACAGCGTGACCACGCGGTAGTGCAGGCCGAGGCCCTGCAGCACCCGCTCGGCCGCCTCGCGCATCGACTCGTGCTCGGCATAGCTCTGCTCGGGCGTGGTGATCTTCACCAGCTCGACCTTGTCGAACTGGTGCTGGCGGATGAGGCCGCGGGTGTCCTTGCCCGCGGAGCCCGCCTCGGCGCGGAAGCACGGCGCGTAGGCGCAGTAGCGCAGCGGCAGGTCGGCGGCCTCGAGGATCTGATCGTTGTGCAGGTTGGTGACCTGCACCTCGGCGGTCGGCGACAGGTACATGCGGTTGTCGAGCACGCCCTGATCGTCGATGTCGAGGCGGAACAGGTCCTCCTCGAACTTCGGCAGCTGGCCGGTGCCCATCAGCGAGGTCCGCCGGACCACCGCCGGTGGCCACACCTCGTTGAAGCCGTGGGCGCTGTGGAGGTCCAGCATGTAGCTGATGATCGCGCGGTTGAGCTTGGCGGCCCACCCGCGCAGCACCGTGAAGCGCGCGCCGGTGATCCGGATGCCGGCGTCGAAGTCGAGGCCGACATGATCGAGGTCCCAGTGGGCCTTCGGCGCGAAGTCGAAGGTCGGGCGCGTGCCCCAGACGTGGAGCTCCGCGTTGCTGTGCTCGTCGGCGCCGTCGGGCACCGACGGGTGCGGCGCGTTGGGGATGACCATCAGCTGCGCGCGCGACTCGTCGGCGGCCTCGGTCTCCTTGGCCTCGCCTTCCTTGATCTGCGTCGACAGGGCGCGCAGCTCGTCGCGGGCGGCCGCGAACTCGGGCGACTTCTTGTCGAGCTTCGACATGCGCTCGTTGGCGGCGTTGCGCGCCGCGCGCATCGCATCGAGGCTGGACTGGAGGTCGCGCCGGCGCTTGTCGGCGGTCTTCCATTCCTCGACGAGGGGCCGCACCGCGTCGCCGCGGCGGAGGACATCGTCCATGCGAGCTGGGTCTAACATCGCGAAACTCCGGCTAGGTGCGGTACCCTAAGATGCACTTAACCGCCGGCGCAAGGGCGGGTCCACAAAGGCGTGAATGCCGCCCTGGCTTTGCCCTGCCCTGCGAGCGCCCTGACCGTGGCGTCCGATGATCGCGTCGACGTCGACCTCGCCCTGGTCGAGCGCTTCCGCGGCGGCGAGCGCGCGGCGTTCGACGAGCTGGTGCGCCGCCATCAGCAGGCGCTCTGGCGCATGGCCCGGCGCTACGTGAAGAACGACGCCGACGCCGCCGACGTCGTGCAGCAGGCGTTCGTGCGCGCGTTCCGCGGCCTCGATCGGTTCCGCGCGGCCTCGACCGTGCGGACCTGGCTCTATCGCATCGCGATCAACCTCGCGCTCAACCACGTGCGCGACCGCGCGCGCGAGCAGCCGGCCGATGACGACGAGCTCGCCGCCCACGCCGAGTCCACGCGCGCGACCGGGCCGCAGCGGATCATCGACGGCGAGGATCAGGCGCGGCTACGCGCCGCGATCGAGGCGCTGCCGCCCAAGCAGCGGCTCGTGCTCGAGCTGCGGGTCTACGACGACCTGCCGTTCAAGGACGTCGCGGATCTTGCCGATTGCACGGAGAACGCCGCCAAGGTCAACTTCCACTATGCCGTCCGGCGCCTGCGCGAGCTGCTCGGAGCGGAGGTGATCGCGTGACCGCCGAGGATCGCACCCGCGCGCTGCTCGCGGCCTTCGCCGACGATCCGGCCTCGCTCACCGCCGCGGAGCGCGCCGAGGTCGAGGCGCTGCTCGCGCACGACGCGGATGCCCGCGCCGAGGCGAAGGCCGTGCGCGAGCTGCTCGGCGCGGTGCGCGACCTGCCGCAGCCGACGCCACCGGCGTGGGATGCGCTCGCGCGATCGATCGGTGACGCGATCGATCGCGCCGGGCCGCCGTCGCGATGGGCGCGGCTGCGCGCGTGGATCTTGCGCCCGTCGATCGGCATCGGCGTGGCGTGTGCGGCCGCCGCCGCGGTCGGGCTGTGGATCGCGAAGCGTCCGGCCAGCGAGCCGGTGCTCGCGCACGTCGACACGCCGGCGATCGACGCGGGCGCGCCGGTGGCGCCGGTCGTCGCGCCGCCGCGGCTGTTCCACGACGATCCCGCGACCGCCGGCGAGCTGGCCGATCTCGATCAGCTCGACGACGCCGCGCTCGACCGGCTCGCGGCCTCGCTCGGCGCCGATCCGGTCGACGAGATCGACGACGACAACGGTGGCTTCGCGGCGCTCGATCACGACCACCGCGACCACCACGCCCACCACGCCGCGGTCGCCGCCGCCGACGATCCGGAGCTCGACGCCGACAGCGACGCGCTCGGCGATCCGGACCTCGACTGGGTCGACGAGCTGTCGGACGATGACGCCGCCGCGCTCACCCAGTGGCTGACCACGCATCGGAGCCCCACATGATGTCCCGCGCCGTGCGCGTCCTGTTCCTGTTCGTGATCCTCGGCTGGGCCGGCGGCGCGCTCGCGCAACCGGCCGGCGGCGGCGGCAAGCGCGAGAAGATCAAGCAGCAGATCCTCGCCCTGCGCGCGTGGATGATCACGCGCGAGCTCTCCCTCGACGAGGCGACCGCCGGGAAGGTGTTCCCGGTGCTCGCGAAGTACGATGATCAGTTCGCCAAGATCTTGCGCGAGAACCTCGATCTGCGGCGCGAGGCCGAGGCCGCGGCGGCGCGCAACGACGACAAGGCCCTCGACGGCGTCGTCGACAAGTTCCTCGCGAACCAGCGCGCGCGCTGGGCGATCGAGGAGGCGCGGTTCAAGGACGTGCGCCGGCTGCTCACCCCGGCCCAGGCGGCACGGCTGGTCGTGATGCTGCCCAAGGTCGATCGCCGGCTCCAGCTCGAGCTGCGCAAGGCGCTCCGTCCGGCCGCCGGTCACCGGCGCGGGCGGGGCCGCGGGCGCGCGGACGACACCGACACGGCCCCCGCTCCCGACGACGACAGCGACGAAGACGCGCCGTACTGACCCGGGACCCGGCGCGGCGGCCGCCCGCGGACGGCCGGCTTCGAGACTTGGCGCGCGCGGCGAGGTATGCTCGACGGCGATGATCGAGGTGACCTGCGGGGCTTGCGGCACCGCGCTTCGCTTCGCCGAGGCGGGACTTCCTCCGGGCGGGAAGACGGCGATCTGCACGGCGTGCAAGGCGCGCGTGCAGGTCCCCGGTCCTGGCTCGGTGAAGAAGCCCATCCTCGGCGGTCCGGCGCTGGCCGCGTTCGACTCCGCGCCCTCGGCGGGGGATACGGGCGATATCATCAACCTCGCCGAGTTGCCTGCGCCGCGACGCGCGTCGCCGCTGGCCGGCGCGGAGGGCACGACCAAGCCCGCGCCGCGCAGCGGCCTCGACGGCATCCCGCTGCCAGGCGGCGCAGTGCCGACGATCTCCGGCCTCGGCGCCGCGCGCGGCCCGGCGCCGCCGAGCGCGCTCGATCTCGGCGACATCAACCTCGGCCTCGATTTCGGCGAGCCGGCGCCGCCGGCGGGGCCGGCGGCGCCGATCGGCCTGCCGCCGCTCGCGTCGAAGCCGGCGGCGCCGATCACGCCGCCGCCGCCGCTGACCAAGCCCGGGCTCGGCCCCGGCGTGCGCGCCGGGATGCCGCCGATCGCGCCGCCGGCCGATCTGCTCACGCCCAAGCGCGCCCCGGGCGTCCCGGTGTCCAACGAGGTGCCCGGCGCACGGCGCGACGCCGCCGATCTGCCCGCGCCCAAGCGCGCCGCGACGCCCGAGCCGAGCGTGCCCGTCGCGATCTCGCAGGGCCCGACCCTCGATCTGCCCGCGCCCAAGCGCGCCGCGACGCCGGTCGCCGCACCGGTCACGCCTCCTGGGACCGTCGATCTACCCGCACCCAAGCGCGCCGCCACGCCGGCGCCGGGCGCGGCGAACGCGAGCGTGCCGGCGGCGCTCGCCAACCAGGGCTCCGTCGATCTGCCCGCGCCCAAGCGCCCGGCGACCCCGCCCGCGCGCCCGCCGATCCCGGAGGTCGCGGCCAAGGGCCCCAGCGTCGGCATCACCGACCTCCCCGCACCCAAGGGCCCCAGCGTCGGCATCACCGATCTCCCCGCACCCAAGGGCCCCAGCGCTCGTCCGGATCTCGGACGAGGCGCCGAGATCCCCGATCTCCCCGCGCCCAAGGGCCCCGGCGTCGACATCACCGATCTCCTCGCACCCAAGGGTCCCAGCGTCGGCATCACTGACCTCCCCGCCCCCAAGGGCCCCGGCGTCGACATCACCGATCTCCTCGCACCCAAGGGTCCCAGCGTCGGCATCACCGATCTGCCGACGCCGAAGCGCGCGGCCGCGCCGACGCGCGACATCGAGCTGTCGCCGCCGCCCGGCGATGGCTTCGACCTGCCCGCGCCCAAGGGTTTCTTCGATGATCTCCCCGCGCCCGCCGAGGGGCCGCGGCCCGGCACCGATCTCGCGCCCAAGGGCTTCTTCGAGAGCGGCGGCAC